>NZ_JAQYXB010000479.1:0-165025 GCF_036322405.1 Streptomyces sp. SP17BM10
GCACGTTGAGCCGGTGCCCGACGGTGACGGCGGGACGGTGGAAGTGAAACTCGGGGTCTGGATCTCCAACACGAAGACCCGCCGGGCCAAGCTCACTGAGGAGCAACTCGACCAACTCGCCGCACTCGGACTCCACTGGCGCTGACCGGCAGCGGTCAGCAGGGTTCCATTTTCCGGGGACTCAGGATTGGGTGGCTGCCAAAAGCTGGAACATCGGCTGAAGAGGCGTGCGGTCCAGCGCCAGGTGCTGGACCCGCTTCGCCTACCTGTTCCGGTGCCCCCTACCACTGCCGACGATCGCGAAGGCAGGTGCGATGTAGCCGGCGGCTTCAGGCGGCGTTGCTGAGCCGCTGAGGATGAGAACGGCTCCGGCGACCAGAGCCAGGGTGATCACGGTCAGGGCGCTTGTGTCGAAACTGACAGTATCCCTCCGCAGGGATGGTGTCTTACGCTGGGAACGCACAGGTACTGCCTCCTACAGGGAGCTAGGTGCCGACAAGAAGCCTCCGGCCGCTCACCGCCAAGTAGTGGGCTGGGGGCTTCTTTTTTGCTGCTCATATCCTGGGCTGCAGGCCGCCTGCTGCCAAGTCCCATCAGGGATATTTTTTGGATTCTTCGGTGTTGCATGCTTCATGGCGCATACTTCTATGGAAATTCCGAGAGATTTCCAAGGATTCGAATCGAAATAGTCGATTTTTGCCACACAATCACACGCAGTGCTTATCTCGCGCCTATGAACATGTGACTCCACCTCAATCGAACGTCGGCCCCGTCGACCCGAAGCTGAGCAAGCCCCTTCGAATCGAGGATCCACCGCGTTGGACAAGCCGGTCGGGCAGTGGCTGTCCAACCAGTGCGTCCCGGTGTGCTGGCGGATCTGCTGCCGGGGGTGACGATCAACGGGCCGGACGTGGGCCGGTGGCTGGAGCGGCAGCGTCAGCACATCGTGTGGCAGGGCCTGATGGACGCACAGCAGGGGCGCCTGGCCGCCCTCGGCATCCAGCCGGAGGCGCCGAAGAAGCCGCCAAGAGGGGCTCTGACGCCTTCGCATGACGGCCCTGACCCAGTACAAGGCGCGCACCGGGTCCGTGACGGTCCCCAGGAGCACATGGAGGACCTGGGGGACGAGCAGGGCGGCACTGTAGCGGTGAAGCTCGGCGCGTGGATCCCCAAATCCAAGAGCCGCCGCGCCAAACTCACCGCCGAGCAACTCAACCAGCTCGCCCTGCTTGGGCTCGACTGGCACTGCCCCCGTCCGGGCCCAGCGTCTTCGAACAATCCTGGATGATCGCCTGTCATGCCTGCACGCTTCGCCCTAGCCTGTGAGGGCTTGCGGGACGGGGAGGGGAAGCGGTGGAACAACTGGGACCCACGGATCCACGACAGGTCGGGCCGTACATCCTGATGGGGCGGCTCGGGGCCGGCGGCATGGGCGCGGTGTACTTGGGGCGCTCGGCGGGCGGGCGGAGCGTCGCGGTCAAGGTGATCCGGCCGGAGCTGGCCGAGGACGGGGCCTTCCGCGCCCGTTTCCGGCACGAGGTCGCCGCGGCCGGCCGGGTCTCGGGGGCGTTCACCGCGTCCGTCGTCGATGCCGACACCGAGGCCGCCACGCCCTGGATGGCGACCGCCTTCGTGGTCGGCGTCCCGCTGCAACGGGCGGTGACCACGCACGGCCCGCTGCCCGAGGAGACGGTCCGTACGCTCGCCGCCGGGCTCGCCGAGGCGCTCGACGAGGTGCACCGGGCCGGGCTGATCCACCGCGACCTGAAACCCGCCAACGTGATGCTGGCCCTCGACGGCCCGCACGTCATCGACTTCGGCATCTCGCGCGCCGCCGACGGCACCGGGCTCACCACCACCGGCTCCGTCATCGGCTCTGCGCCGTACATGTCCCCCGAACAGGCGATGGGGGCGCAGCTGGGCCCGGCGAGCGACGTGTTCTCGCTCGGCTCGACGCTCGCCTACGCGGCCCTGGGCGCCCACCTGTTCGGGGACGGTGCGGGGGCGGCGGTGCTGTTCCGGGTGGTGAACACCGAGCCCGACCTGAGCGGGTTGCCGCACGGGATCCGGCACCTCGTCACGGCGTGCCTCGCCAAGAACCCGGCGCACCGACCGACGCCGCGTCAGCTCGTCGAGCTGGTCGAACGGATCGGGCGGCCGGCCGGGGAGGGCGGCTGGCTCCCGCAGGCCGTCGCGGCGGACGTGCTCGGCGTGCGGCAGCTGCTGATCGCGCTGCCGAAGGCGCCACCGCTGCCGCCGGTGCCGCCGGAGCTGCCTCCAGGGGCGGCGCCGCAGGGCGCGGGGTCCGGGCGCCGCCCGGGGCGCCGCGCGGTGCTGCTCGGTGTCGGCGGCGTCCTCGCGGCGGCGGGCGCGGCCGGCGCGGTCGCCCTGCTGGGCGACCGGGGCGGCGCTGCCGGGGCAGGCGGCACACCGGCCGCCGGCGCGAGCGGCACGCCCGTCCCCCTGGTCCGCCCGTCCGGTGCCGACGTGGCCGAGGCCAAACCGCTGTGGCAGGTCACTCAGGCGAGTCCCAGCGCGCAGGTGCTGTGCGCCGACGGCGTGACGGTGTGCGTCTCCCTCCAGCACATCTGGGGTGTGGACGACAGCGGCCGGACCAAGTGGACCCTGGACGACATCACCGCCGGCGGCGTCTTCGCCATCGATCCGAACACCCCGTGCCTCGTCGCCAGAGCGGACGGCGGCCGGCTCTACATCCCGGTGGGAACGGGGTCGCTCGGCCCGGGGGCCGGGGTGCTCGGCGCGGTGAAGGTAGCGGGCACCCAACTGCTGAGCATCACCCTGGCCGACGGGAAGATCGACTGGAAGGCCCCGCTGGAGCAGACGAACACCACGGGCGAGGCCTTCTTCGCCGGAATCCGCGACGGCAAGGCCTACCTGCTGGGCGCGGGCGACGGCAAGGACCACGGCATCCTCCCGACCGGCAGCCACGTCTGGGCGGTGGACCTCGCCGCCCGCCGGACCCTCTGGTTCCACGGCGAGGACACCTTGATGGTCCAGTCCGCGCTGCTGCCGGGCGGCGACCGGCTGATGGTCACCAACTTCGACGAGCTGAGAGCCCTGGACGCGACGGGCGCGGTGGCGTGGTCCCGCAAGCTCATGGCGTTCGGCATCGCCGCCGCCGGGGGGTACTTCCTCGCCCCCGACGTTCAGGGCACGGTGACCGCGGTGGATCCGAAGGACGGCGGCCCGGCGTGGACCCTCGGCGGCGTCGTCATACCCTCCCTGCGCGGCGGCGGCCTGGCCACCGGCGAGGACGGCAAGGTCGTGTACTTCCTCGGGAAGGACACGGACGGAGGAGTCTCGCTCGCCACCGTGGACCCGGCCAACGGCCGCACCGGCTGGCGGGCGCCGCTGCCGCTCGACGATCCGGAGGCCAAGTTCCTCGGCGCCCGGCTGCTGTACGCCGACGGCACCGTCTACCGGATGGGCCCGGACGCGGTGCTCTGGGCCCTCGATCCGGCGAACGGCAAGCCACGCTGGAAGTACTCCGGGCTGAAGGGCCAGGACCCCACGCGGCTCGCCTGGGCGGCCGGCGCCGGACGGCTCTGCGTGTCCGACACGGCCACCGAGACGGTCACCGCCCTGCCCGCGAAGGGGGCCTGAGCATGCGCCGGCTGGAACCCGCCGACCCGACGTGGATCGGTCCGTACGCCCTGCTCGGCCGGCTGGGCGCGGGCGCGATGGGGTCGGTCTACCTCGGCCGGTCGGCCGGCGGGCGGACGGTCGCGGTCAAGCTGATCCGACCCGAGCTGGCCGGCGACGCACGGTTCCGGGCCCGCTTCCGGGCCGAGGTGGCGGCCGCCCGGGCGGCCTCCTCGGCGTTCACCGCCCCAGTGGTCGACGCCGACACCGACGCGCCCGTCCCGTGGATGGCGACCGTCTTCGTGCCGGGCGTCGCGCTGGACGAGGCGGTGCGGCTGGTCGGCGCGTTCCCCGAGCACGTCGTGCGCATCCTGGTGGCCGGGATCGCCGAGGAGCTGAAGAGTATCCACGCGGCCGGCCTGACCCACCGCGACCTCAAACCCAGCAACATCCTGCTGGCGCTGGACGGCCCGCACATCATCGACTTCGGCATCTCGCGCGCCGCCGACGGCACCGCTCTGACCGCCGAGGGCGCGATCTTCGGCACGCCCGCCTTCATGTCTCCGGAACAGGCGATGGGGAGGAGGGCGGGCCCGGCGAGCGACGTGTTCTCGCTCGGCTCGACGCTCGCCTACGCCGCCTCCGGCGGGACCTGGCCGTTCGACGGCGGGCACCCGCTGGAGGTCCTGCGGAAGGTGGTGAGCGAGGAGCCGGACCTGGCGGCGGTGCCCGGCGGCGTACGGCTGCTGATCGCGGCCTGCCTGGCCAAGGCCCCGGGCGACCGGCCGACGCCCCGGCAACTGGCCGCCTCCCAGGGCGCCGGGCCGCTGTCCCCGGGCACGTGGCTGCATCCGGTGCTGGTCTCGGCGATCGAGGAGGCGGCGGCGGTGATGACCCCGGTCGCGGCCCCGGCCCCGCTGCCGCCTCCACCGGTCGCGCCCACGGGGCCGCAGCCGCTGGTGACGACGGCCGGGTCGGCAGCCGGGTCTCCGACCGTCCGGCTCGGCCACACGACGCCTCCGCCCAGGCCCGGTCGGCGCAAGGTGCTGCTCGGGCTGGCCGGCGGGGCGGTCGCCCTGGCCGGCGCTGGCACGGCGCTCTATCTCACCCGGACGACCGGCCAAAGGGAGCAGTCCCAGGACTTCCCCGGTTCGCAGAACCCGCCTCCGACTCCCGTGGCGGATCCGAGCGACTACACCCGTTCGCTGGAGACCACCGTCGCCGCGACCCCGCTGTGGACGTCGCCGGTGCCCGAACCGCTGATCCAGGTGACGGGAGACGGCGACACCATCGTCGCCGCCGGGATGAAGAGCGTGTGGGCCATCGACCGCGCGGGGCAGCAGCGGTGGCAACCGCTGACCAACTACAGCTCCCCGCACGGGATCGGCGGCGGCGACAGCCCGGTGGCCGTCGGCGGGGGCACGGCCTACGTCATCGGGTACACCAGTCCCGGCGACCTGAGTTACGTCTTCAAGGCCGTCGACCTCGCGACGGGAACCGTCACCTGGACGCTCCCCAAGCCGGACCTGCGCATCGGCGCCTCCGCCTCGGTGGTCGGCCTGCTCGACGGCCTCGTCTACGTCCGCGGGGACGCGTCCCTCTTCGACCCGAAAGACCCGCTCAAGTACAGGTACGGGGCCGACTTCGTGTGGGCGGTGGATCCGGCGGCCCGCCGGATCCGCTGGCAGAACCTCCACCAGCGTGACGAGGTGGGCAGCCAAGGCCGCCTCTACCTCCCCTCCTCCGGGTCCCGCCTGCTGTTCGAGAGCGCCTCCTACAACCTGGAGACCCTCAAGAAGGCCGGCCGGCTGGAGGCGCTCGACGCCGGCGACGGCGGAAAGAGCCTGTGGCAGCAACTGGCCCCCGGCACCGGAGCCGTCATCACCAACCTGTCCTTCTTCTGCGACGGTCCGCACAGCTCCGCCGCAGGCCGGTTCCTCTACCTCGCCGACCGGCTCTACGCGGTGGACCCGGCGGACGGAAAGGTGGTCTGGCAGTCCCCGGGCGAGTGGGCCTTCCAGACGGCGGTGGCGAGCACCGACGGCGCCACCGTCTACGCGGCCGGAACCCACTACGCGAAGGTCCGCACGGTCGTCCAGGCCCTCGACGCGAAGACCGGTGCCGTCCGCTGGTCGGGTTCCCTTCCCATGGGGATGCTCCAGGACATGGCGGCACATTTCTCGGACGACACCCTCTACATCTGGATCCACGGCAAGGTGTGGGCCCTCGACCCGGTCACCGGCTCCCCCCGCTGGACGTTCGACTTCCATGCCAGCGGCGGCACGTCAACACCCGTCCCGTTCTGGGCCAGCGGCGGGCGGATCTACGGCCCGACCGACAACGGGCTGGCGGCGATCGCCGCCGACGGGAAGCCCGCACACAGCTGAACGCACCACCTGGCCGCCTGAAGGGTGTCAAAACTCCGATCAGGCCGCTGCCGGGGCCTGATCGCGCTCGCGCAGTACCGGGTGCGGACCGGCTCGGTGACCGTACCGCGCAGCCACGTCGAGGAGATCCCCGACAGCGACGGCGGGACGGTCGAGGTGAAGCTCGGGGGTGTGGATCTCCAACACCAAGACCCGCCGGGCGAAGCTGACCGGTGAGCAGCTCGAGCGGCTCGCCGCGCTCGGGCTCGACGGTAGCGGTCGGCGGGCGGGCAGTGGAGGCGTCCTGGTCACGCGGCACCGGAGAGGGTGGCCGGTTGGTGCGCAGCGGGACGGCGTGACCGCGGGCGACCGCCAGGGCGGCGGGCGAGGGCTTCTCGGGCTCGGGCGGTTCGGGCCAGGGCCTCCTCGTCTTCGACGCAGGGGCGGTGGGCTTCCTCGGGTTCGCGCAGGCGGTTGTAGTGCTGGCGCAGGATCTCCTCCTTCGCGACAGCCTGTTGGTCGAGCGCGGCCTGACGGGCCTGGGCCTGGTCGCGCATCTGCTGGCGGAGCTGCTGGTAGACGGCGTTGTCGGCGAGCGGGGGCGCGCTCGGCGCGGTCGCCGGGGCAGTGCGCTGCCGGGCCGGGGCCGGTTCGACATCGGGAGCCGGAGCGGGAACGGCGGCCGCGCCGACACGGATGTCGATAGCGCGGACGGTGTCGGGCCTGGCGGCGTTGAGCTTGGCGAGGAGCTGGCGCTGCTCCAGGCGCAGCTTGGTGGCCCAGGCCGGGGAGTCGCAGGCGATGCGCAGGGTGCGGGTGTCGGCGTTGAAGCCGACCGGGTCGCTCGCAGGGTCGGCACCGTGCCCGCAATGCGGCCAGGCGGGCGGCCGGGGAGAAGGTGCGGTGTGCTCATAGCCGGAGGACTGTCCGGTGGGTCATGGCCGTCCGTCGTGGGTCGGTCGTCATTCCGGGGCGACGGCCCGGGGCGGCCGGGCGCGCTGATTCACCGGTCCGGCGGAGCGTCGGAAGAGGGAAGGATAATGATCAATCTCGTTCTGCCCTCGGCAGTCCTTCGAGGGCGGCAAGAATCGGCCTGTCCATGTTCAAAAGCCGGTTCGATGCCATCTCGATGGCACGTCCGTCCGGGGTGCGGATGGTGATCCGTACATCGGGCCTTTCACTGAGATAGAAGCTCACCACCGCGGTCAGTCGGGCGACCTGATGAGGGGCTACGCGCACGGTCAGCACAAGGGTGGGCCACTCATCGTTCCCGGGAGGGGGCGTGAGCCTGCTCGGGATGCCGTAGTCCCCCAGGTGCCGCTGAAGGTGTCGCATGGTCTCCTCGTTGTCCGTTTCAAGGGAGACACGATCGAACTGTGGTGGCTCGGGGGACGTGGTTGCGGGATCATCCGGCTTGGGGAAGCTGATACCCCAGTCATGGAGAAGCTCATGGGCACGGCGTAGGGCAGCCTCAGGGGTGCTGTGGCCGATGCCGTGCAGTGCCTCCGATAGCTCGGCCATCGCTTGCTTGGCCGCGGTGTCGTCTGCATGGGTGAGGATGCTGCGTAGTTCGACAATCCGTCGGACGGCGGCGGCACGCGACGCCGAGGTGCTTGCACGCAGCCGACGAGCCCCGGGAGAGCCGAGGGAGGACCGCTCCAGAAGCGCGTCGAAGTCCTGGTCGTCATCCACGCTCGCCACGCTCCTCATGCTGCTTGGCCTTGGTCCGCCACCGGTAAAGCAGGCCTTCCACGGCCCGTACGGTCTTGGCGTCCAGGACCTCGCGGATCTCCTCCTGCGAGTAGCCGTCGATGGTCATCGCCACCGCCGCCCTCACTCTCGGGTCGTCGAGCCCTTCGATGTCGGTGATCACTCGCAGGTTGCCGAGGACCTCGTCGGCGACGCTCAGGGTGCGGAGGGGGTCCTCGTAGACGGCTTTCTGCCGTCCGAGGACCCGGGATTGTCGTTCCTCGCTGGTCCGCCATTGGCGGAACTGGTTCGGGAAGTCGTAGGCGCAGGCGCCCATGAAGTAGGTGGTGATGCTGGCGCCGCCGTCTAGCCGCCAGCCGCCCTCGACGAACGCTCGCTGACGGAAGCGGGGCAGGGCGAGGGCGACGGTCATGGTGGCCAGCTCCTCCCTCAGGTCGGTGTTGCGGTGCAGCTCCTCCAGCTCGAGTTCGTGCGGGTTGAGGCCGAACCCGCGCTGGGCGACGAGCTTGAAGACGTACCCGGAGTGCATCCAAGCCCGCAGCACCGCGATCCCGTACCGGACGAGCTCGTCGACGAACCGGTCATACCGCGGCCCCTCGAAGCCGTCCTGCGCCAACAACTCGACGATCCGCTGGTCGGCCATCCGCTGGTCGATGTTCTCCTGCTGCTTCCGGGCCTTCCGGCTCTCGCGGGAGTTCTCGGCGTAGAACGCTTCCAGGATCTCGGGGGCGACGGGCGCGCCGAGGTCGCGTTGGCCGGGCCGGTCTGCGGGTTGTAGGTCCCGGGCGAGCGCGGCCGCGACCTGCATGCCCGCGTCGTCGCCCTGCATCGCCTCCCCTTTCGATCGTCTCCTCGGCCCGTTCAGAGTGAAGGGGCCGATTTCGGCCCCGGCCCACCCCACTCGCAAGCTCCCGGACTGCGCCGGAACCGAGTTCGACCCCTTGTAAGTGGCCGTCCCACGGGTACCCCACGGACTTTTTCAAGATTCTTTAGAACGGCCCCCGGGCGAAGTCGTCCGTGGGGTACCGGGCCCGGCACGACGTAGAAGTGGGCGTCTGAATCACCGACAGCCCGATGGAGAAGAACGTGAGTTCGCCCACCCCGACCCCGGCCTCCCCGCCCGAGCCCGACCCGTTCCTGACGGTCCGCACCGCCATCATCCTCCTGGCGGCGGCCTTCATCGGCCTGATCGCCGGTGGGCTGACCTTCCTCAGCGGCGGGCCCGCCGCCGGCGCGGTCCTGGCCGGCCTGACCGGCTTCGGGTTGAGCGTCCCGGTGCTGCACAAACTGATCCGCTGACCACCGGAACGGCCTCGGGAGAGGGAAGGATGGGTTCCTGGGTCAGGTCTCCGCCGCCGGCGAGCAGCCGGGCCGGGCCGGCCGGGAGGTGGCCGTCGAACAGTGGGGTGAAGACGGTGCGCAGCCGGGTCCGCACGACGTGAAGCGGCTCAATGGTGATCGTCCCGTCGTCCGCGACGCGGACCGAGACCGTGTCGCCCGAGGTGATGTAGGCGGCCTGCTGGACTTTCGCGGGGAGGATCAGCCGGCCTCGTTGCCCGATTTTGGCGGTGGTGACCACGGGCTCCTTCGGTGTCGTGGGCGGCACCGAAGGAGCCCGCAGACCGGACGCACTCTCGCCGTCGCGACCAGTAGCGACGTCACCCTCTGGACCCGCCCGGCGCCCTGGTACCGAACGCTGAGCCGGGCAACTCAACCGCCCACTGGCCAACTGAAGCACTCAGTCACAGTGGTTCATCGTGTATTTCTCCGTCCGATGGTCAGTACTGCACGTCGATCGCTTGAATTCCGGTGAATTCGACTTCCAGTCCCTGGGCGCGTCCGCCGTCCTTGAAATACACCTCCTGGAATCCCTCGGCCATGATGTCGCGCATCTGTTGGTCGCTGGCGCCCTGGTCCTGGGCGGTGAAGAGGCGGTCGGCGTATTCCGGGGGGAGGTGGACAGTGAGGTGCCGCAGCCGGGGCTCGTCGGTCGTGCCGACCGGGGCGGTGTACCCGAAGTAGGCCCACACCTCCACGGTGATGCCGCCGGTGGTGGCGGCCTTCTTGCGGGCCTGGCGGCGGATGCCGGGCTGCCACACCTTCTGGAGCTCGCGGATCAGGGCCTCGCGCAGTGCGGCGCGCGGGTGCTTGCGCTCGCCCTTGAGGTAGCGCCGGACAGTGTTCGGGTCGACGCCCAGGGCGGCGGCGACGGCCTTCTTGTCGCCTTTGGCGGCTTTGACGAGGGCCCGCATCTGGGCCTGTGCGGACTTCGGCAGGGGCTGGGTGAAGTGTTCGGGCGCGGCCCGGTCGATAGCGTCGGTGAGCTCCTCCACGGCCCCTCCTACTTCCCGTCGACGTCGTTGGAGTCATAGCCCTTGATGTGGCGGGCCGGGTTGACCGGCTGGTCGCGCTCGAGCCAGTCCACGACGGTCAGCATCTGCTGCACGCCCTCGACCTTCGCCAGGCCGGGGGTGGCGCCGAGGCGGAAGGTGCCGGGCAGCACGCCCTTGCCTGAGCCGGTGAGCGGCAGGAAGTCCAGCGGGCAGGCGCCCGGGGAGGCGTAGACGACGCAATCATTATTCACGCCGAGCGGGTAGCGGCCGTTCGCCTTCGCGACGTTGGCCATCTTGCGGTGCATGTTCACCCGCGCCTTGGCGATGACCGCCGCCCGGATGTCCGGGCGCCAGGTCTCGCGCTCCAGCGCCGGCCACGGCTCGCCCTTCTTGTAGCTGACGCCCTGCGGGCGCTCGCGCAGCTTGCCGATCCCGAACTTCACCGTGCTCTTCACCGCGGACAGCACCATGGCGATCTGGTGGTGGCGCCACGCGGCCGCAGCGAGCTGGTCGTCGCCCATCGCCGCCAGGTGCCCGAGGCCTTCGGCGGCGAGCGCCTGGCGCAGTGCGTCCAGGTCGGCGCCCGCGCTCTTGAGGAGGCGGTGGGCGGTCATCGCGGCCAGGAACTGCCGCTCGTCGGCGTCCTTCTCGACCGGGATGCCGGCCTCGGCCATCGTGGTCACGTACGCCTCGCGCAGGCGGTCGTGCCACGGGTCCAGGTAGGCGCCGGCTTTCTCCCGCAGGTACGCCTCGATCGGCTGGACGTCGTAGCCGAGCTCGACCGCGTACGCGACGGTCGGGGTGGCGTACCAGGCCGGGCCCGTCGGCGGCTTGCCCGTCGGCGTGAACGGGGAGGGCAGGCGCGGGTCGGTCGGGATGCCGGAGAGGTCGACGAACCAGGAGCCGGGCGCCTTCTTGTCGAAGGTCGGCCGCTGGATGTGGACCGGGCCGGACAGGCCGACCGACAGGCGGGCGGCGGCGGCGAGGTAGGCGGTGTTGATGTCGATGCCAACCGCGAACGGCTCGATCATCTCCGCCTCGGAGAGGGTCTCCACCGGGCGGATCCACTGATACGACTCCTCGTCCAGGAAGCCACCGTCCCAGTCCTGCGCGGCCGGGTGCTCCGGCGGGACCTCCGGCGGCGCCGCCTCGACCACCTCGGTCAGCGCCCCCGGATTCGGCCCCGACACCCAGCCGCCGGTGGCCTCATCGCGTACCGCTCGCGTCGGCGGGCGCAGCGCGGTCATGAGTTCCAGGCCGCAGGTCGCGGTGGAGCCGCGGGGGGTGATCACGCGCTGGGCGTAGACGCCGAGGACGCGGGCCAGGTCCGGGGCCGGCAGGTCGGCGGCGTCGCCCCAGGCCCGGGTGTCCAGGGCCCGCCACGGCAGGACGGCGAGCTGTACACATTGGCGGCGGCCGTCCTTGACGGGCTTGTAGATCCGCGCCCACGGGCCGAACCCGCGGCGGGTCAGCTGCCACTTCGAGCGGGCCAGCGCCTTGACCACTTTGTGGTCCTCGGGCAGCCGCTGGGAGCGGCGGGTCGCCGAGTCGTCGTCCAGCGTGGCCGGCAGCCCGAACTTGGCGGCGGCCGCCGCGGTGAGCACAATCAGCGGGTCGCCGTCCTTGCCGTTGCGGTGCAACCTGGCGGTGCCCAGGCCGGACTCGGCCAGCGCCCAGGTGACCAGCTGCGCGAGCGTGGTCGCCGGGCACTCCAGGATGAGACCGCCGACCCCGTAGGCGACGCCGTCGCCGTCCAGGACGGCCAGCGGGCCGTTGGGGAACTGGCCGTCGAAGTAGGGAGCCGGGCGCGCCGCGCGGCGCAGCGGCTGCCCGCCCGGACGCGCCGCAGCAGGCCGGGCGGCTGGGACGGCGGGAGCCTGCGGGGCGACCTTGGCGGCCTCTTCCACCGCATCGGCAGTGGGATCCGGCGCGGCCTCCACCGGCGTGGCCGGGGCGGGCGCCGGTGCGAACGCGGCCGGCACTTGGTCGACCGTCGAGGCGGCCGGAGCGGTGTCCGGGGCGGGGTACTTCGCCGCCCAGCCCTCCAGCAGCCGCACGTACGCCTCCAGGCGCGGCGGCTTCGGCTGGCTGCGGCCGTTCTCGTAGTTCTTCACCGTCTGGGTCGTGGTCTGCAGCGCCTTCGCCAGCTGCGCCTGGGTGACCCCGGCTGCCTCCCGAAGACGTGCCCGCTCGGCCGGCTCCGGCAGCTGCAGCCCCGGCTTGGCGCCGGCCAGTAGCGCGTCCACTGCCGCGAACAACTCGTCCTGCGTGGGCATGAAGCCTCACCTCCAGGACCAACCTAACATACCATTAGCCATCTCAGTTAGCTGCTTTTATACACCCATTAATTTAACTCTTGTTGAGCATGATTTTCAGATAAATGCTCGCTGGTCCCTCCAGTGCGCAAAGAGCTCCAGCCAGTGCCACCGAGCCCGGCTCGGCACCGCCCACCCCGCGTCCGGCAGATCCCCAGCCAGGTCCTCCAGCGCGATCCGCACCGCCAGGTCCAGCCAGCGCGGCCTGTAGCCGTAGTGCAGCAACAGCTCGGCCTGGTGCCCGACCCAGCCCGGGTGGTGGCGTTCGTCTCGGCTCTCCTGCTGGACAGCAGCACTGCCGGCAGCGGGGAGCGCCCCTTCTACCGGGAAGCCGGGGAGAACGTGGCGGAACTCATCAACCGCCTCTCCCCCCTTACCTGCCCGACCACATCGGGCGCGGGAGCCGGCCGTGGCTGTTCCACCTCGCCCACAGCCGTGACTGGTTCTACCTGCGCCGGGCCCTGAACCCGCTGTCGGCCGACGACGAGACGGTCCAGGTGCCTATGCGGGTGGGTGAGCAGCGAACCGTCGTGGACCTGCTCAAGCTTCACGGGATGAGTGCCACCGACCCCCTCGGCGGTCTCAGCCAGCAGCTCGGCCGAGACCTGGAACGCCGGATGTTCTCCGGTGCCGTTCCCCCGCAGAGCGAGATCGCACGAGCGTCAACCGCGCGTTTCAAGAGGCAGCTTCAGGACGTGGAGGCGCGGCGTCGGCAACGAAAGCAGCAGCGGGACGAAGACGACTGATGCGGTCCTGACCGTTCGCGTCGGCGCCGTGAAACCGGTCCGCTGCCCGCTCGGGGGTTCGGGCGCGGACCGGTCCCTTCCTAGTGTGTGCGGGCGGGCGCCGCGCTGCTGCCCGGGGTTGGTCCCAGAGGCGTGCATGAGCATCTGGGAGCCGGACGATCCCGACCTGACCCCCTGGTGGGCCGAGCGGTGGATCCCCTTCGCAGGCGGCGACGGAGACGACCACTTCATCGAGGCGGGCGCCGGCATGTGGCACCACCACATCGGCTACGCGCACCACACCGAACACGGCCGCTACTCCGGCTGGCCGACCCTCGGCGCTTTCTCCAAGGCGTGGCCGAGGCCCTGGAGCACATGGAGAACCGGCACTACGGCGGCACGGTCTCCCGTCCCATGCTGAACGAGGACGGCGAAGTGTACTGGTAGAAGGCCGTGGAGGTTTCGCGATCCCCGATGCCGTTCACCGCGGCCAGAGTCTGGGCGTCGGTGGCGCGGATCGCCGTCATGGAGCCGCTTCTGCGACGTCCGGGATCAGCCGATCGCACACCACGCAGCCCAAGAGCGAACGAAACTCGTCTCCCCCCTACGATCGGTGAATGACCACCGGGGATCGGCGGTGTCCGCAGTGTGCGAAACCGCCGAGGAGCAGCTGCGGGACATGCGGGTCCCGTTCCGGCCGAGCGTTCGTGCCGCGAGGCAGCCTCCGGCGCACCTCGGTACGCGCCCGCCGCCATGCGGTGGGCGCAGCGCAGCGGTGGCCGATCCGATCGTCGAGCTTCAAGGAGTTCCTGTGTCGTTTCTGATGCGCGCGCCGAGAGATTGCGCCTCGTGGACCTGGGATCTCGAAGGCGTGAAGGAAGCGGGCCTGGAGTCGGCGCTGGCAATCGCGGCGCAGATGTCCGGCGTGCTGCGCAGGCACGGCCTGCTAGTCCCGGGCGCGCTCGAATGGTCCTGGTTCCAGGTCGGCAAGGGCGGTCTTGGCATCCACAGCCGGCTGAGCCTCGTGTCGCGTTCGCTGGAGGAGCCGACGCTGGCGGAGGAGATGCGGGCGTGCCGACCGTGCGGTCATCTGCAGGCGGAGATGGGCGCGGTCACCGTATTCGGGGACGGCGAGTGGATTGACGCGGGCGGCCACCGCCGTAGGGAGTACCGACTGGTGGAGCTCATGGTGTCGCCCGGCAACCTGGGTCCATGTGCCGAGCTGTCCGTCCATCACGACATCTGGGGCGAGTGTGATTTCCGCGGCCGGCCGCATCCGGCCGTCCAAGCGAACAACGCGCCCCGGCTCGCAGCCGCGCTCCAGGAGCTCGACGGGCTGCTCGGCGTCGAGGCCGAACCAGGCGGAGCAACGTACTTCGGCAAGGCCGAGGGGCATGGTCTCGAAGCCCCTGAACTGATCGACGGGCTCGGGCCGGATCTCACCGACGGAATCGGGCAGATCGTGACGTCCGGCATCCCCGACAGGCGGTGCCCCAAGACCCTGCCAGGGGACCGGGCGGCGGCCGACCGGCTCGGCGCCTGGGCGATGGCCTCGGGCCGCGAGGCACTGGAGGCCGTCGGCCTCGACCTGCGCGGGGCCGACCTTTCGGGCAGGGACTTCACCGGAGCGTGGTTCACCGACGCCGTGCTCGCCGGCGTCTCGCTGGTCGGTGCCGAGCTTTGGCGCGCCCACCTGGAAAAGGCCCGCCTGGACTTCGCGAACCTCGCCGGGGCGAGCCTGGTGAAGGCCACGCTCGACCATGCCACCCTGAGCTCCGCCTGCCTGGACGACGCCGACTTGACCTCAGCCTCCCTGGCCGACATCAACGCCGCCGGCGCGACGTTCCGCCGGGCCGACCTCACCAACGCCAGCCTCCTCCACGTCGACCTGCGCGGCGCCGACCTCTCCGGCGCCACCACGGCGAACACCTCGTTCGCCGTCCACGTCGACGACCACACCGTGCTCCGCGGCCTGACCGGCACGCTCTTCGGCCCTGTCACCCTTGTCGCCGGCGACACCGAGCGGGAACTCGACGGCCTCGCCCTCCAGCGGTGGCTCACCGAACGCGGCGCCGACGTCGAGGTCCTCAGCGGCTTCACGTACTACGCCCGGTTCGACGAATCGAGCACGAGCTCCCGGGAGAACCCCTACGGAATCGTGCGGCGCAGCCTCGTCGACGGCATCGACGTCGACGAGGCCTTCACCCGCAACCTGCGCTGGGAGCCGACCGAGTACCTGCGCCTTTACTACCTGGGGCACAACGACGACGACCACACCGAAATCACCAGGGCCGAGGCTGACGCCTTCATCAAGCGCGTCACGCGGATCCTGACGACACCGCGGGCCCGGGCAGTGGTCGAGCGCCTCACCGCCATCGACTGGCGGGACGATGACATCGCCTCCACCCATGCCGCGTCGCGCTCTCGCCTGTTCCGCGAGCACCTGCGCCGCGCGGCACTCTGGACGAAGGCGTACCAGCCCGCCGGCGAGTGGCCCGTCGTCGACCTGGCCACGTCCGTCGACCCCACGGTCCAGGTGGACGCGGAACTCGCCGCACGGCTCGACGCGTTCCTGGAGGCCAACCTCGCAGACGTGCGGGCGAAGGCCCTGTGCCGCGCCGCGGTGCGCTGGGCGACCCTGCTCGACACGACGACGGTACGGGTGCCTGAGCTGGACGACCCGTACGAGCCTCTGCTGCTGATGCTGGAGCGAGGCGGCTGGTGCGGCCTGGTCGTCGAAAACCGGGTCGCCGACTTCGCGGTGGCACGCGTTCCCTTCGGAACGTGGCAGGACCACCTGAGCAGGGAACCGGTCGCCCAGCTCGACCAGTCCACGCTCGACGCCAGCGACTGAGAACCAATTCCAGGGCGCACACCCGATGCCCGACCGCGTCCCTGCGGTCGGGCATCGGGTGCCCGGGCGGCCTACACTGGGAACTCGCCCAGCCAGCCGCCGGAGAGCAGGTACCTGGGGATGTACGGCGACTCCACGTCAACCGGGAACTTCCGGTCGAACGCCACGCACGCCATCGCGAGCGGCCACAGCGCGAGCGCACCGTCCAGCTTGGCCGCCCAGTCCTCCGCCGACCAGTACGTCTTGTGGAGGTCGAGCGCCTTGCCGAGGGCCGGGGCGGACTCCTCCTCCCGCCCCCGCACGACCAGGTGGAAGAGGTGGATCGGCGGGTACATCAGCCCGTCCAGCACGCCGGGCGGGGTGACGGCGGCAGCCGCGGGGCTCGCGGCCTCGATCGTGGCGATGAGCTTGTCGACCACGCCGGGCCGGCGGAGCCAGTAGCTCTGCTGGACGTCGATCCAGTGGTAGACGTACTCGTCGTACACACCCTCCGGGGACCGCAGCCGGTCCAGGGGGATCTCGCACAGCTGCGTCATCCGCTCCCGTTCACGGCAGACGAGGGCCAGCCAGAAGGCGCTCAACCAGTGGTCCGCGTCGGCGTACGGCTGCGGGCCGACCGCCGGGACGGCGCGGGACCGGCCGTTGACAAAGCACTCGTGCCCTCGCTCGCGCCGGTCACGGCGAACAGCGCCGAGCCGAGCTGCATCGCCGTGACCGCGGCCTTCCATGTCTCCAGCCTGGCCCCCTCCGGGTCGGCCGCGCAGTGGGCCTGGAGCGCGAGGACGGCGGTGCTGAACGCGAAGTCGATCATGTCGGCGGACTCTTCGAGCCCGTCGACGCGTCGGTTCACCCGCTCGCTCAGCCGGTCGGCGAACGCCTGCCCATCCGGCCGGGGCTCAAGGTGGCGGACAACGGTCACGGAAGGGTCCCCCGGTCATGTCGATTCGTCAGCAGGGAAGGCAGCAAGTACCGCGCCTGCGTTCCCCGGAAGCACGCGCGGGCGGGCGGGCTCGCGCCCTCAGAGGTGCACGACCTGCCCGGAGGTGTCCAGCCAACCCCAGTTGACAGGGGCGTACCGCTTCTTCAGCGCGAGGCGCCCGGAGCCGTAGGCCTTGAGGGCCGTCTCGACGGCGGCCGGCAAGGTGTCGAGGTCCCGCGGCACCGGGACGCGCAGCAGCAGGCGCTGCTTGCGGTGGAGCAGGAGGATCTCTCCGACCGGGGTGCATTCCAGCAGCTCGAAGTTCTTCAGAGCCGTGTAGGGCTTGACCGCGCTGGACATGCGGGCGCGCAACTGGCCGTCGGCAGTCCAGGCGAACAACCCGTAGCGGTTGAGGTGGTACGCGCGGCCACGGTGCGAGTCAGCAACCACGGTGAAGTCAAGGCCAGTGAACGGGCTGTCGTCGTGGCGGTGCAGGCCCTCCAGGCGGCCGCGCAGGGTGCCCTGGTCGTCGAGGAGGGCAAAGGAGAACTCCTGGCCGCGGCTGCCCGACCGGAACGTCCGGCCGAAGACCGGGACGACGAAGAGGTCGTCGCCGAGGGCCGAGGGACGGGTCATCGTGCAGTCCCTGTAGCCGTAGAGGCTGTCGGAGGTGCCGGTCAGGGCCGTCAGGAGATCGGTCAGCGCGGGCGAGGGCCGGTTGTCCCGCCACACCGGCGCTCCGCCGAAGACGACATGAGGATGCCGGTCGACGTCGGTCTGGCGATCTGTGTCCGCGTGGAGACTCGCGATGGCCCGCAGGATGGGCTTGGAGCCGGGCGCGAGCGCGGTGACCGGATCGGAGACAGCGACGATGTTGGGGGTCGCGCCTGCCCACTTGAGCCCGTACTCCGAGGTCGTGCAGAGCAGGCGGCCGGAGGGCGTGACGGCGATCGAGGCGGCGAAGGGGTCGCCCTTCCTGGCCTTCTCCTCCTCGAAGCCCCAAGGCATCGGCCACGTGGCCAGCACCTGGCTCAGGTCGGCCGAGAACACGTGGGTGCCGCCCGGGCGCACGGCGAGGGCGATCGTCCCGTCCGGGAGGACAGCCAGGGTGTCACCGCTGCCGTCCGGGATGATCGCCGACGGGGTGCCGTCCGGCCGGGGACCTCCGAACACGGCGGTCACGACCGGCGTACCGTCGGGTGCGTAGCGGGTGAGGAAGCGGAAGTTGAGCCCGGCGTGGGCGGGGTCACCCGGATCGCCCCCGCCACGCCACGGGCGCCAGACGGTGGAGACCACGTAGGTATCGCCGTCCGGCGTAGCCACAGCGTGCTGCGCGGCCCACCCGCCAACGGCGGAGTCGAGACGGTACGTGTCCGCCAGCACAGCAGGCAAGGTCAGGGGGAGAGTGAGCGGCCGAGTCATGCCAGAGATTCTGCCCACGCCCACCGACAGCATGGAGAGCGCGAAGGTGGATTGCCGTGACAGCGCCGGGGCGGCGCGGACAGCTTCGCCCCGGCCGGGAGCAGGCCGGCGGCTTCCCGCCAGTCCGGCGCGGTCAGGGTCCACAGCTTGCGGCCGTACGGCAGACGCAGCTACTGGCGCACCCTCCCGGCGGTCTCCCGCTCAACCACGGCGTTGCGCGGGGCTTATCGGACGGCCTTCCCCTGCTCGTGCAGCGCCCGCCGGCGATAGCCTAGTGTGCTTCTCGGGTCCGGCCGGCAGTGACCGCAGGCTACCCGGGCCCCATCGACAAATCACGCACCGACGGGTCCGCCAGCACCCGGCGGCCGCTAGGAGCCGGGGCAGCGCCCAACGCTTCCGGGACGGACGCCGCCCACAACGCCTCAGCTGGTAGTGCCCGGCGCCCTCGCACCACCGCCTCGGGTCCTGCTTTCTCCCCATCGACGGGACGAACGTGGAGCGGACGGCGCGCAGACGACTGATGGATCATCAGGCAACGGTACCGCGGCGCACGACCGCCTCGGACGACGGCCTATCTATGAAACCTGCCCACATCAACGGCACCGGTGAGGCTGCCGATGGCATCCGCGTCCCGGCGCAGCGCAGGGAACTCGCACTCGACGAGCTACTGCCACCACCTCCCGCAGCCGTGTGGGTGACATCAGTGCCTCAGCCGCTGGGAGAACTTGGACGACCTGTCTTCCGGATCCTGCCAAATCAACCGAACCAGACCATCAGGCGGACATCCTCGTCCCCGTACACGACCTCCAGTTCGCGCATCTGCCGTCCGGCGAAGCGAACGTACGAGGCGTCAGAATCACCGGGCGGTACACGGCGCCGTTCAGACGGACCTCGCCACCGGGCGGCCATTCCGTCGGCATCAGATCCGTGTCGACTGGGCCCGACTGTGCGCTCGCCCTGGAGGGCGTGGTCCCGGCGTCCATCGTGGTCCTCGACCCGGCGGAGGAGCCCTTCGGCAAGCTCCTGCAGCCGGTAGGCAGTTCCTGGGCTGTGAGCGCTGGGACGTCGAGGGAGCAGGTGGGGGATCGTCGGCTTCGATGTGCGCGGTGTCGGTGTTCGTCTGTAACTGGGACAAGGGCCCCACCTGGCGGCGGGGCCCTTAAATCGTTCTGCGCACCTCAACCAATCCCGAGACTGGGCCCGGAGCCACGGCTGACGTCCTGACGCGGACGAGCCTGCTGCTGCGGCACCGAGGCGACGGTGCGCTCGGCCGGGACGGCTGCCTGGTGGTCCGTACGGGGCGTGCGGGCGCGGACAGCTTCCTCAGCGCGAGCCTGGTCCGGGGTGAGCTGTCGACGGCGCGCGGCTTCGGCTTCGATCGCGCTGACGGCCTGCCGGGCTTGGACGAGGCCGGAGCGGGCTGCCTGGACGACGGGACGGTGTTCCGCAAGGCGGGCACGGGCCTGGGCTGCGTCCTGACGGTGGGCCTGGGTGAGCAGAAGGCCCCACTGCTCGTTCAGTTGAGCCAGAGCGTCGAGGGGATCCCGCACGCCAGGAGCAACGGCCTGGGCGGCCGCGGTCGCGGTGTCCTGGGCCGCCTGCTCGCCCCGGGCTCGCTCCTCCGCCTGAGCTGCATGCTTACGCCCGGCAGCGGCCAGGCCCTGTTGATGGGCCTGGCTGGTGCGCGTTAGTCGGAGGACTAGGTCGGGCCGGCGAGCCATCGCTTCGGCCTGTTCGGCGACACGGCTGGCGGCCCGGGCCTGGGTCAGCTGCGCCTCCGCCTGGGCTCGGTGTTGTTCTGCGACGGCGAGGTACTGGACGGCGGACTCCAAACGGTCACGGCGGTCCGCGAGGGCGAGGGCTGCGGCTCCCGGTGCGGTTCCCGCCGCGATGTCGGTCAGCCGGGCTTCGGTCTGCTGCTCCGCAACGAGCCGCTGGGTCTGGGTGGCGACCGCGCGTGTGGCTGCCCGGTGCTGTTGGGCGAGTTCGGGTCCCGTCGCCAGCGCGTAGGGGTGGTTGAGCGCGAGAGTCTCGTTCGCTTGCTGGCCGGGCTCCCTGATGGCGGCCTGAGACACCTGGACGGGGGCTTCGACGTAGCCTGCGGGAGGCCTCAATACCGGCTCAAGCTTGGTCCAGGACAAGTCCTTCGCGACGTTTGAGGCCCTGACCCAGATCTGCTGGCCTTCGGCGTCCACCCAGCCGGGCAGCGAGAAGGCGTATCCGCTCATCTTGCCCGTCTTGGCGACGTTGGCCCGGAACTCTACGCCTCTCGTGGCAAGCTCGGCTTCGAAGGCCTCCTGGCCCCGGCCGGCGGCAGCGTCACGGGCTTCCCAGATGATCAGGCGAAGCTGTTCACGCTCGGGTAGCGCTACTCCCCGGCGGGCGGCGGCGGCAAGCTCTGTGCCGCCGACCTGGGGCGCGACGCGGTTAGACCGCTCTTCGGCGTTGGTGAGGCCGTACTCGGCTTCCAGCGCCCGGACGATTGGACGGGAGCGGTCGAAGTCCTGCCAGTCGGACACCACCTTGCCGTTCCAGTCGATCCGGCAGACCGTCAGGTGGATGTGGTCGTCACCGTGGCGGACCGCCACCCATGAGCAGTCTGCGAAGCCCATGCGCGCGACGTACTTTTCCGCGATCTCGGCGAAGACCTCGTCCTTCAGGACGCCGTCCTCGTCCGGAAGGGACAACGAGCACCGCCAGATTGGCTTCTTGATATCGGACCGCTGGCGTGCGTGGTGGTCGATCAGCCGGGCCACCTGCTGGCGGGTTCCGGCGACGTTGCCGGCTATGAAGCGCGGTTCCTTGTGCTCATCGCGGTTTCCGGGACCGAAGTCGTACCGGAGCGCCCCTCCGGCCCGGGCTCCCTTGGTGATCTTCGCAATCACGTGCCGGATTCCTCGCCGTCCAGCGGCTCCAGCCCACGCATGGCCAGGGCGGCGTTGCCCACTGCCTCAATGGCTGCCTGGATGTCGTTGTGGAGCTGGCTCTCCTGGTGGGTGTAGCGGGTGAGCTGGTTCAGGTTGTTCGCGACCTGGGCAAGCGTGAGATACGCAGCGTGGTTGACCTCCGGCACCTGTGCGACATCGCCGGGGACCCCAGGGTGGCCGTTCAGCGCTTCCTCGACCACGGCCCGGACCCACGCACCCAGCTCCTTGCGCGACGTCTTCTGCTGGGCAGCGCGCCAGCGCTCCAGTTCCTGCGGTGCCAGCCGCACGGACACAGTGTGGCTGCGATGGCCTACCGATGTCAGTCGCCCGCCTGCCATCCCTGTTCTCCTTCCCCCGATGTCGCCGGCCGCGGCGATTTTCGGCCCACGATCCGGACACGTGGGCCTGAGCGTATCGGGGGTGTCTGACAGCCGATCCACTGACCTGGCGGTTGATCAGACTAGTTGACTCATCGGATGTCTCTTGCGTCCGAACCGTAGGGGTGGTGCCCCGCCGGGTCAGCGGGGCACACCACATTTACGAGGCCGCAGGCTCGGGTCAGTTCAGGCCAGGGCTGTCAGAGCTCTGGGGACGAGCCTCGCTGCTGCGTGACGGAGGGCAGAGTCTCGGAAGACGGCTGTCCCTTCCCGACCGCGATGCGACGAAGCTGCGGGATGCCCGCGCCTGCGATACGGGCAGCGTCGTTCGCCGCTCCCGTGCGGCCGGTCTGTGCCGTCTGCTCCACCGCTTGTTCGCGGCCGCCCGCAGTGCGCGCGGGAACCTCCTGCACGGCGTCCAGCAGCCCCTGAGTGGCATGGCGCCACGTGTAGTTCTGCCGGAAGTACTCGCGCAGCGCCATGGCGGACTGCCTAGTGGCAGCAACGTTGCGGAGCATCGGCTCTGCACGGTCGGCCCAGAGCTTCCCTAGTTCTGCGGCCGGCTCGTTTCCGCGCATGGGGACCACAAACTGCGAGCCGAGCTCCGCGGGCACCCTGGCAGGATCGCTCAGGAACATGCCGGTACCGATGTTGCTTCCGGCCAGGATGGGAATCCCGAAACCGGTGGCTTCCATCGCGGTCAAGGGGAATCCGTCCTGCCGGGACGGGATCACTACGAGATCGGCGCTGCGCAGGTCGGAGTCGATCTCGGTCTGATCTCCGGTGAAAGCCCGCACCTTGACCGGCATGCCGGCCATATTGGAGAGGGCTGCCTCCTGCTCGCGCAGCGTGGCCGGGTTGCCGCCCCGGACGACCAGCTGGACGTCCAGTCCCCGGTTACGCAGCTCTCCTACCGCGTGGGCCGCCGTATCGGCGCCCTTGAGTGGATCGTCGGCCCGGCCGAACAGCAGCACGTTGAGGCGCCGTTGGCCCGTGTAGTAGGTGGGCGGCTCTTTCAGGACCGTGCCGGCGATGAGCTGGTGGACCGGTGGCGGGCTGGGCAGCATGCGGGCCAGCCTGATGGCTTCGTCGGTCAGCAGCGGTCCCACCCCGACGACCAGGTCGGCACGGGCGATGAGGTCGCGTTCGGTACGGGCGTGCTGGTTGGCCTGCTCGGGGTCGCCTCGCCAGCGGTCGAGCTCATCAACGGCGGCATGCACGAAGTGGACGACCTTCGCCGCGGGGTAGAACTGGTCTCGCAGATAGCCTGCGGCGCCGCTGGAGAACCGGCCTGCACCGACAATGACGTCGACATTGCGCGGCAGTCCGTCAGTCCGTAGCAGCTGTCCCCGATCGGAGATTCCAGGGATGGGGTCCAAGGGCTGGACGGTGACGCCCGGGTGAGGCGGGGCTCCAACAGTCCCGACGACCCGCAGCGCAACGTGGTGTCCGAGCTCGGCCGCCCCTCTGGCAAGTTCGCGGTTGACGGTGTGCCCGCCGTTGCCGCTCCAGGCCGTTCCGAGAATCAGTATGCGCAGCCGCCGTGCGTTTCCGGCTCCTGGTGACTGGGCGGGGTGACTCATCGCAGGCCGCCCAGCGCCTGCAGGTGTTCGGCGAGCTCTTGGGCCAGGCTCCCGTGGTCTCGGGCGGAGTGGTCCAGTTCCCCAGTCTTCACGCCCTCGTCGATGCGACGGGAGTACTCCTCCAGCAGGGACGCGATCACGAGGGCCTTGAGCGGGGAGATGCGGACTCCGTCGCCGGGAGCCGTGCGGTCCTTGCCGAGGTCGGCCCGTTTGGCCTCGGCATCCTCGGTGAACGTCACCGGAGCGCCGTTGGCGTCCTCGGTATAGCGCCGGCGGCTCAGCAGGTGGCGCGACTTGTCGATACCCATCTGATCCATCTTTCCCCCTTGCTTTGGTTGCTGTCACAGGCTTCCAGGCGAAGGCTCACCGAACTACCTCCGCTGCTTCCCGTCAGCACGTGGCTCGGGCAGCCTACCCGCAGTCCCTGTCAGTTCCTTGCCTGTAATTACCGATCGCTGCACGGGGATAGTCAGTGTCAGCTCACGTGCAGGCGGGCGACGCGCAGGCGGAGCTGGACAAGGGAGGCCGGGTCTGATGGTGGGACGATCTGGCGGAGGTTGAGGAGAGCGCGGCCGGCCTGGAGGGCTTGCTGGGGGTCGGCGATGCGGTGCCAGAGGTCGTGGGCGCGGTCGGCGGCGTGGTGGGTGCTCGGGTGGTCGGGGCCCACGGTTTGGGAGCGGGCGAGGGCCAGAGCGGTGTACTGAACGGCGGATGCCGCGATGTCGCCGCGGGCGGCTGCGAGTTGGGCCTCCAGCTCGGCGACGCGGTCGGCCTGGCGCGGGTCGGCCTTGAGGGGCCCGAGTTGGGCGGCGACCGTAGTCCAGTCCCCGGCGTCGATGGCCGCCTCGAGGGTGTTCTCCGAGGCAAGGGTGGCAGCTGGGGCGGCAGGTAGCTGTGTCTGTGATTCGACGACGGTGAGCAGGTCTTCAAGTCTGGTGGAGGATTTAGCAGGCGTTGGCGGCGTCGTTGGTCGCTTGGGGGCGCTCTTGGCTCGAGGCTCCTTGAGGGGCCTTGGCTGCTTCGGGGGTTTGGGCGGCTGCTGCTTCTGCTTGGCGCCGCGGCGCCGCGAGGACGGTTTCTCCAGTGTCGTCTCGCTACCGTCGGGGTGGGCCGCCAGGACCCACTCCGCACCGTCGGCGTCGGTCAGTTTGACCCGGACCGGCCTCCCGATTCGCGCGGCGGTGGCGACGGCGTGCGCGAACGCAGCCGGGCGTGCCTCCTCACCTGGGGGCACGGCAACTGGGTTGCCGTCCACCTGGGCAGTTCCGTCCGCGCTGAGCATGATAGTGACCAGTGGCCAGCCGGGCACCTGGAGATCGTTTCCCACGGTTCTTCGTTCCTCCGGTGGGTTAGCCGAGTGTGAGGATGTCCAGCCGCCAGGGCTGGGTTGCGTCGTCGCGGAGCAGGACGACGAGGGCGACGTGGAGCTCGGGCTGGCCAGTCCATTCGTCGCGGCCCTTGGGTGTGACGGTGATCATCCACCGTTGGTAGGCAGTCGTGGGACTGTCCGTTGGTCCGCCGTCTTCATAGGACTGCTGAGCCTGAACTGTGGTGAAGGCGTGGTGCGATGCCCACGTATTCCACACGTTACCGGGCTGGGCGCGCGGGGCCATCGATGCGGCTCCACTGGCCCGCTGTGCCGTGAACATGGGAGTAGCCCGCTTCTCCGCGTCCATCCAGGACGTGTCGATGTCCGTGTCCACGGTCCACATCGCGGTGAGAGCGGCCCGGGCCACGGCTGCCGGGTCAGAACCGTCGACCTTGCCGAAGTCCGGCAGGCCGGCAGCCGGAGTCCCGGTTCGGCCGGGGGGGAGCGGCAAGGCCACCGGGTCGGTCGTGGTGATGGGCGGTGCCGGCTTGGAGCCGAGCGGGTGCCCTAGCGAGCAGCTGCTCACCAGAGCGGCAAGAAGGACGGCCGCCGCGGCGCGCTTCAGGGGAGTGGTCATCCGAATCGCCTGACCTTCCAGGGGAAGCTCTCGTACCAGTCCAGCGTGGCGACCTTGACCACGTCGCCGGTGTGCGGGGCATGGATCATCTGGTGGTTGCCTATGTAGATGCCGATGTGGTCGTAGTCCCCGTTGTGGTGGAGATCGAAGCCGATGACGTCGCCGGGCTTCATGTCGTTGCGTTCGACCGCGGTGCCCATCGTCACCTGTTCCTCGCTGAGGTGCGGGAGGTCGATCTTGCCACCGGAGGCCTGATAGACGGCGTAAAGCACCAGTCCCGAGCAGTCGTAGCCACCACCGGTCGGACCGTGCTCATCCCCGCCGCCCCAGACGTAGGGAAGGTTGAGCTTGGCGCGTGCCGCGGTAACGATCTGGTCGCCGAAGGCGCCGCCGCCAGCAGGGGGGACGGTGTATTTGGAGATCAGGCCGCGGATCTTCTGCACGTAGCCCAGCGTCTCGGTGTAGGGCGGGACGCCATGGCTGTACTTCACCGCGTAGGGGCCGGCGTTATAGGCGGCCAGCATGAGGTCGGTGATGTCGCCGCTGGCCTGGCCGGCCTTGACGTAGTTCTGGACCTCGCCGGCCAGGTAGCAGTCGTACCGGCCTTGCGCCATGATCGCATCCGCAGGGTCGAACGGGTTGCCGCCGTCGCCGTCGCCGTTCTCGTCCTTTCCCCAGGTCTTCCACGTAGCCGGCATGAACTGGCTGATCCCCTGCGCACCAACCCCCTTGCTGACCGCTGTGGGATCCCAGTTGGACTCAGCCTCGATCTGCGCGGCGATGACCTGCGGACTCAAGGCGCCCGGGACGGCGTCGCAGACACCGGCTTTCTGAACCCAGGCGAGGTAGTCAGGGGGAACCTTCGTGGCGTCAAGGGTACCTGTGGTGCCTGAGCCGCCTGACGACCCGGGCGGCATCCCGGGCGCCCCTCCCCCGGCGGCGGACACCACGAGAAGGCCGAAGACCAAGGCCGTAGCGACGGCGCAGACAGTGACCCCCATGACCGCCTTGCCCACGCTTCCACTCACGCTGTGTCTCCCCCCAGGTCGCAGTCGTGGCCTTGGCACCCTAGGCCATTCGGCCATCCGGACGGATCAAGTGATCGCTCGTCAAGTCGGCTGTCGGTGGCAAAGGCTACGTTGAAAGCCCGTCGGCCAAACGGCTGAATTACACATATGATCTGCCAGACACGCTGCGCGTGGCGCACCGGGGGTGTCCCCGGTCCCTGCTCACTCAGACCTTGGGGGAATTCAGAGATGATGTACCTTCTGCAAGCCGGCGTGGACACCGTCCACCACGTCGCCCAGGGTGCCGGGCACATCCTGGCGGACCCCAGCAAGCCGCCGAAGTTCGACGTCAACCCGGGCACCGGCGACGCGCCTCCCGGTGTCGGCGAGAACCTGAAGTTGATCCTCCAGTGGGTGGCCTGGATCGTCTTCTCGCTCTGCGTCTGCGGCATCCTGCTGACCGCCGGGAAGATGGCCATCTCCCACAGCCGCGGCCAGGGCGGGGAGCACGCCTCGTCGCTGGCCTGGGTGCTCGGCGCCTGCATCCTCGGCGGCGCGGCCTCCAGCCTCGTCGGGGCGCTCATCTGAGCTGGCCTCAAGCCTGAACACTCACGGGGGAGACCGTCATGCCCGATCAGATTTCTTCGAACGGGCCGGACGGCCCGCGCAACCCGTTCACGAACAAGTGGTTCATCGCGTCCGGTACCTTCCTGGGATGCGTCGCGCTACTGGGTAGCTGGATAGCCCTGGACGGCAAGGACGAGCAGACCACCGCCGACGGCACTGCCGCTCCCGTCACCAGCGCCCCCACCAGCACTCCTGGTGGGGGCGCCGGAAGTCCGGGCGGTGCGTCCACAGCCAGCCCGAGCGCCAGTGCCCCTTGTCCTCAGCTGCCTGACAACAACCAGGCTCCGCTGACGATCAGCAACACGTTCGCCAAAAAAGAGCTCACCTGGAAGGACTTCCACGGCTATCGGCTGCCCGAGTCGCCGTCCTCTGGGCCGGCGGTGCACTCCGGGGACGTCGCCCGCTGCTACGCCCACTCCCCCCGGGGCGCAGTGCTGGCGCTCGCGCAGACCTCAATCCGCAGCTCGAACGCGGACAACTGGCGTGCCGCCATCGACCAGCTGGTCGCGCCAGGGCCCGAGCGCGATTCCTACCTACAGTTCGTCACGGCTGCCCGGGTGAACCCGTCCCAGCCCACCCCTGGGTCGGCAACCATCGGCGAGTACGCCGCCTACCAGGTCAACTCGTACACGAATGACACGGCCGTGGTGACCTTCGCGATCGAGTTCCCGATAGGCGGCGCCTACCGCACCGTCGTGCTCACCGCTGTGTGGGACGGCACCGACTGGAAGCAGAAGATGACGCCCCTCGGTCAGCAGAGCTCCGCGGTCGGTCAGCAGCAAACGATCACCACCATGGTCCCGTTCGGCGTGGGGAACTGACATGTCCGGTAGCTGCTGGAATCCCATGAACTGGGGCGACTGCGTGAGCGACGCGGCGAGCGACGTCGGCATGAGCGTCGTGCAGACCATCGTCGACTCGTGCTGCGCCATGGCGGGGAAGGTGGCTGCAGCAGTCACCACCTGGTGGATCAGTGTGCCCACCGCCAACATCCTGGCGGACAGTGAGGGCAACGGACCGATCGTGTGGGTGTGGCAGCACACCATGTGGCTCTCGGCCTGGATCGCGGTGTTGGCCATCCTTGTCTCAGCTGGTCGGCTGGCGGTCCAGCGCCGAGCCGAACCCGCCATCGACGTCGCCAAGGGCATCTTCGCCATGTCCTTCGTCGGGGCCGGAGCCCTCGCGGCGGTCGGCGTCCTCACCACGGCCGGCGACGAGTTCTCCAAGTGGATCGTCTACAAGGCCGCCGACGGGGACTTCGGTGCGGCGGTGCTCGAGTGGCTGAAAGTCTCGGCTCAAAGCCAGGGCG
Source organism: Streptomyces sp. SP17BM10 (assembly GCF_036322405.1). Taxonomy (NCBI): domain Bacteria; kingdom Bacillati; phylum Actinomycetota; class Actinomycetes; order Kitasatosporales; family Streptomycetaceae; genus Streptomyces; species Streptomyces sp. SP17BM10. Next base: position 28,024 of record NZ_JAQYXB010000479.1, read on the forward strand.
GCCCGATGCTCGCTCTGATCCTCGCCCTGCTCGCCACCCTGGCGTGCCTGGCCCAGGTCGCCTTGATGCTCGTGCGCACCGCCATGCTCATCCTGCTGTGCGGCACGCTGCCGCTGACCGCCGCAGCGGCCACCACGCCGTCCGGCCGCCAGACCTTCCAGAAGGCGGTTTCCTGGCTGATCGCGTTCGTCATGTACAAGCCGGTGGCCGCGATCATCTATGCCACCGCCTTCCGTATGATCGCCGCACTCAAGACGAGCAAGGGCACCGACGGGCTGGTCACCTCGGTGTCCGGCATTGTGCTGATGCTGCTGTCGGTGATCGCCCTTCCGGCGCTGATGCGCTTCGTCACCCCGGTGGTCGGCGCCGCCGGCGGCGGGGGCGGCGGCGGGGGCGGCGTGGCCGCGATGGGGGCGCTCGCCGGCGGCGCGAAGGCTGTCAGCAGCCACAAGAGCGGTGCAGGTGGGGGCGGCGGGGGCGGCGGCGGCCGCAGCCGTGGTGGAGGCCCGGATAGCGGATCCGGCTCCGACCCGCAGGGCTCCAAGTCCGTTCCGTCCCAGGGCAATCCGGCCCAGGGCGCTCCGAAGGCCGGCGCTCAGGGTGCTCAGGGCCTCAGCCAAGGGACCCAGGCAGCAGGCAAGACAGGCGCGGCAGGAGCGGCAGGAGCGGCAAAGGCGCATCCAGTGGCCGCCGGGGCCGAGGCCGCGCAGAAGGCTCACTCGGCGATCAAGCAGAGTACCGAGAACACGGCGAACGCGGGACAGCACAACGGGGGCCCCAGTGGCAGCAGTTGATATCGGTCGACCCAGGACCTATGGGAACTGGCGCAAGCCCCGGTCTCCCGGCATCGGGGGTCTGGGCATGGCCGGCACGATGGTCATGATGGCCGGAATGATCTTCGTGGTCATCTGCATGGCCATTGACTTCTTCCTGGCTATCGGTGCCGGCGTACTCGTAGGGCTCTGCCTGCTACCGCTGTTGATCAAGGACAAGTTCGGCCGAAACGGCCTGCAAAGGGGGACTGCGCGCGTGGCGTGGTGGCGTGGAAAGAGCGCGGGAAAGCACATCTATCGGTCGGGCATCCTCGGCCGCACTCCGTACGGGACCTGCCAGCTCCCTGGGCTCGCGGCGGCCTCTTCCCTCGCGCAGTTCCACGATTCCCACAACCGTCCATTCGCGATGGTGAGCTTGCCTTCGCTCAACCACCACACCGTGGTGATCAGTTGTGACGCCGACGGCGCCTCGCTGGTCGACACCGACCAGGTCGACACCTGGGTGGCGCACTGGGGACATTGGCTGGCTTCTCTGGCCCACGAGCCGGGGCTGGTGGCAGCATCGGTGACGGTCGAGGCCGCTCCCGACCCGGGCAGCCGACTCAGCGCGGAGGTCCACGGGCACCTCCATCCGGAGGCCCCGCCACTCGCCCGGCAGGTGCTGGAGCAGATCGTCGACAACTACCCAGCCGGGTCCGCACTACTCACCACGCAGATCGCGCTGACGTTCTCCGGTGCGGCCCGCGGCAGCGCGCCGCGCCGGGATGTCGACCAGGTGGCCGAGGAGGTCGGCGCGCGGCTTCCCGGCCTGACTGCGGGTTTGGCCATGACGGGCGCCGGCGCAGCCCGTCCGATGACCGCCGGCGACCTCGCCGAAACCGTCCGGGTCGCCTACGACCCGAGCGTGGCGACCCTGGTCGCCGAAGGCCGTGCGGCCGGCGGCACCGGCATCACGTGGGATGATGCGGGCCCGGTCGCGACGGAGGAGTTCTGGTCGCACTACCGGCACGACGGCGCGTGGTCGAAGGTCTGGTTCATGGGCGAGGCCCCCCGGGGCGAGGTGTTCTCCAACGTGCTCACCTCCCTGCTCCTTCCGCACCCTGACGTGACGCGCAAGCGCGTGTCTCTCCTGTACCGCCCCCACGACCCCGCGGCCGCCGCCCGGATCGTCGAGAATGACCGCAAGGACGCGATGTTCCAGGCCCAGCAGGCCGCCGTCGCCGCCGCCCGGGACTCGGTGGCCGTCCGCGCTGCCGAACAGGCCGCTCAGGAAGAGGCCACCGGCGCCGGTCTGGTCCGTTTCGGCATGATCGTCACCGCGACAGTCATGGACCGCAACGACCTGCCGAAGGCGGACGCGGTGGTCGAGAACCTCTCCACCCCCTCCCGGATCCAGCTGCGCCCCGCGCTCGGCTCCCAGGCCTCAGCGTTCGCCGCGGGGCTGCCGATCGGCATCGTCTTGCCCAACCACCTGCGGGTGCCGCAGGCCATCCGGGAGGCGATGTGAGCAAGAAGCCGAAGACTCCCGCACCCGCCCGGCCGCGCAAGCCGGGGATGCGCGGCTGGCCCGGCTGGGGCGCCGGCTCGGTCGGCTACGTCGAGGCACCGGCCGAATGGCGCGGCACGACTGTGCAGGTGTGCGGGCTGTGGCCGTTCGTCGCGGGTTCCGGCACCCCGATGGTGGGCGTGCCGATCGGGCGCAACACCATCACTGGTGCCTCGCTGTGCTGCGACCCGATCAGCTGGTTCACCCGCGCCAACCTGATCCTCAACCCCAGCGAGTTCGTCCTGGGCCGACCCGGCCTCGGCAAGAGCACGATCGTGCGCCGCCAGGCGCTGGGACTGGCGGCGTTCGGCACGCACCCGATGGTGTTCGGGGACCTCAAGCCGGACTACGTCGATCTGATCGAGGCACTCGGCGGCCAGGTCATCAGCCTCGGGCGCGGGCGCGGCTATCTCAACGCGCTCGACCCGGGCGCGGCTGCCGGGGCTGCCCAGCGCCTGACGGGTGACCGGCGCCGCGCAGTGCTGGCGGACATCCACGGGCGGCGGCTGAACACGGTGTCCGCGCTGCTGACGATCCTGCGCGGCGAGCCTCCGACGGACCGCGAGGAGACGCTGGTCTCCGGCGCGCTCACCGTCCTTGACGAGCGGCACCAGGGGGTGCCGGTCCTCGCCGACCTGCTTCAGGTGATCAAGGACGCCCCCGAGCCCGTGCGTCACCTGGCGCTGGACCGCGGCAATCTCGGCCGCTACCGGGACATCACCGAGGGCCTGGAGTCGTCGCTGACCGCGCTGCTGGGCGGCGGGCGGCTGGGTGACATGTTCGCGCGGCCCACCAGCGTGCCGATGGAGGTCGACCGGCCGGTCGTGTTCGACGTCTCGGCGATCGACGACAGCGAGGCCCTGCTGCAGGCTGCCGCGCTGCTGACATGCTGGAGTTACGGGTTCGGCACCATCTCCGCAGTGCAGGCGCTCGCCGACGCGGGCCTCGCCCCCCAGCGCCACTACTTCGTGATCATGGACGAGCTATGGCGGGTGCTGCGCGCCGGGCGTGGCCTGGTCGACCGGGTCGATGCGCTGACCCGGCTCAACCGGCAGCGCGGCGTGGGAACCGCGATGATCACCCACACCATGAGCGACTTGCTCGCCCTGCCCACGGAGGAAGACCGAATGAAGGCCAAGGGCTTCGTGGAACGAGCCGGAATGGTCATCACGGGTGGCTTGCCCGAGGCGGAGATGCCTCAGCTGACGCAGGTGGTCGGGATGAGCCGCGCCGAACAGGAGATGGTCGTGGGCTGGTCCAGCCCGCCGGCCTGGGACTCCTCGGCGAACCGCGAGGGCGCTCCGCCCGGACGCGGCAAGTTCCTCGTCAAGGTCGGCGGCCGGCCGGGCATCCCGGTCTCCGTCGAGCTCACTGAGGCGGAGCTGGGCATCAACGACACCAACCGGCGCTGGGCGGCGGCCCGATGACGGCCACCGAGGGGCGCCGGGGCCCCGCCTCCGAGGCCGGGCCGTTCCTCGCGCTCGGAGCGATGCTGCTGGTCGTGGTGAGCGCGGTCGGCGCCTGGCTGGCCGCGATGGGCGGGGCAAGCCTGGCAGCGCGTCCGGCGCCGCCGGCCAACCCGTTCGCCTTCGTCATCGGCCTGTTCAGCGGCTCCTACCACTGGCCGGGCGGGTACGCGACCGCGATCGCGGGGGCCGAGGCGGTCGTCATCCTCCTGATCGCCACGCTCGCCTCCTGGCGGGTGGGCCGCAAGCGCAACCGGCCGAAGGTTGACCGGGCCGGGCGGCACCTGGGGCGGGGCAACGACCTGGCGCCCGTCAACCGGCGCGGCGCGGCCGCGACGGCGGCACGGCTCGGCACGAAGTCGGACCTGCCCGGGGTGTTCATCGGCCGCTCGATCCCCGGCGGCCAGGAGCTGTTCGGCAGCTGGGAAGACATGCACGTCGACATCTGGGGCCCGCGCACCGGCAAGACGACCCGGCGCGCGATCCCCGCGATCTGCGACGCGCCCGGCGCGGTGCTCGCGACCTCCAACAAGCGCGACATCGTCGACGCCACCCGGGGCGTGCGCGACGCTAAGGGCCGGGTGTGGGTGTTCGACCCACAGAACCGCGCGGGCGAGCAGCCCACCTGGTGGTGGAACCCGCTCAGCTACGTCACCTCAGTGGCGAACGCACGCAAGATGGCGGCGCACTTCGCCAGCGGCTCCTCCGACGCCGGCGCGAAGACCGACGCCTACTTCACCCCGGCCGGCCAGGACCTGCTCGCGTACCTGATGCTCGCGGCAGCCGTCGACAACAAGCCGATCACCCAGGTCTACACCTGGCTGACCCGGCCAAAGGACGACACCGCGGAGCGGATCCTGCGGCAGGCCGGGCACCACATGCCGGCTGACTCACTGAACGGTGTGATCACAGCGCCGGAGAAGCAGCGTGGTGGTATCTACGGGACGGCCATGCAGATGGCCTCATGCCTGGTGAACCCAGCGGTACACCCGTGGATCACCCCCGGGCGCGGCCCGGCACGGCCGGAGTTCAGCCCAGCGGACTTCGCCGTGAGCAGCGACACGCTGTACTCGCTGTCCCGTGAGGGCAAGGACAGTGCTGGCCCGCTGGTGACCGCGTTGACCGTCGCGGTGGTCGAGGCGGCTGAGGAAGCGGCGACGAACATGCCTGGCGGGCGCCTGACGGTGCCCATCGTCGGGGTGCTGGACGAGGCCGCCAACGTGTGCCGGTGGGCGGACCTGCCGGACCTGTACTCGCACTACGGGTCGCGCGGCATCATCCTCATGACGATCCTGCAGTCCTGGGACCAGGGTGTGGAGGTCTGGGGCGAGAAAGGCATGGGCAAGCTCTGGTCGAGCGCCAACCGCCGTGTGTACGGCGGTGGGGTGTCCGACGCCAAGTTCCTCGGCGACCTGAGTACGTTGGCCGGCGAGTACGAGGTCGACACATATTCGGCGTCGTACGGCGGTAACCAGGGCGGTGGGCTGTTCGGGAGCCGCTCGACCAGCCACAGCACGCGTCGCGAGCGCGTGCTGGACGTCTCCGACCTTGCGGCGATGCCGCCGGGGCGGGCACTCGTGCTGGCGTCGGGTGCGCCGCCCGCGCTGGTGGAGACCGTGCCGTGGTGGGAGACCAGGCACGCCGAGGCGGTCAAGGCCTCGCTGTCCACATACGACCCGGGGGCCCGTTCGTGAGCGATGACGATTTCGACCTGTGGGACGACGAGGACACAGACGAGGACGCGTCGGCGGAGCCGGTGTTCGGGACCGTCGAGGAATTCGTCGTCGACTACCTCGCCCCGATGGTGGCCAGGCGCCTCAACGGGGTGACGCTCACCTGGTGCCCGGACTGGTGGATGCATGCCGAGGCGATCTCCCGGCTGAACGCGATGTGGCGGGCGTGGGAGAACCTGCGCCTGGATCCGGCGCTGGGGATGTCCACGTGGTGGATCCACCACGCCGACCCACAGTTGCACGTGCTGCTGGACCCGGACAACGGTCCGTTCAGCGCCTGCTCGCCGATCGAAGGGCACTCCGAGCATCCGCCGGAGCCGCTGCCGACCAATCCGGCGGACCCGCGGATGTGGCTCGGCACGGCATTCAGCAGTACGGCTGTTGCTGAGCAGGCGCTGGAGGACTGACGACGCCCCAACGGCGGTGGGTTGCGAGACAAGGTCGTCTCGCAACCCACCGCCGTTGTCCGTTCAGCGCCCGTGGTCGCTGCCCAGGTCGCGGCCGCGGCCCTTGGCAGGGGCGCTCGGGCTGGCCGCCGGCGTCGCGGACGTCTTCCCGAGGCCCTCGTTGACGCGCTGGGCACCGTCGTGCGCCGCCACCTTGGCCGCGGCCCCGCCACGGCCCACCTGCGCCAACTTCCTGTCAGCACTGGCCTTGAGGGCCTTCTTGGACGGTCCCCGACGCCCGCGTGACGGCGCCTGACGCGCCGGAGCAGGGCGTGAGGCTGCCGGTGCGGGTGCAGGCGTCGGCGCATCCATCGCAGGCAGCGTGGCCTCGGCCGCTGGGGCACCGGGCACGGCCGGCGGCGTGGTGGACCAGGACGCCCATTGCGGGTCGTCGCCCCATTGGCTCTGGTAGCTCTGGGCGACCTGCTCCTTGGTCATACCAGGGGGCAGGGCCGCCGGGTCGCTCGACTCGCTCGCCGCGAGCCGGTCGGCCTGGGCTTCGACGACGCCCGCGGCGCCGCGGTCGATCTCAGCCTGCCCCCGTAGGATCTCCGCGTCCGCCGCCAGCGTCTTGATCTGCGCCGCGGCGATTGGGTCTTTGGGCTTCCCGTCAACCATGAGTCCCGCGATCTGGTCCTCCTTCCGCAGAGCGGCGTCGTACTTCTCCACCGCCCGGCGATTGAGTTCCAGCGCTTTCTGGCGGACCTCCTCGGGCTCCCCAGGCTCCCTGACATCGACCATGCTCTCCAGCGCCGCTGCCGCCTCAGCCCGGTTGACGTCCTCATCCAGCTCCAGGCCGTAGTAGCCGACGAGCTTCTCGTTCATCGCGTCGAGCGCCTGATCCCGGGCCGCGCCGTGCGACCAGTGGTTGACCTCACTCCAGAGCCCTGCGGCCTCGGCCGGGGACACCTCGGATATCAAGCCCTGGTCCAGCCGTGCCCGCAGCGACGCGCCGCGGTAGACCAGAGCCGAGTCCTCACCACGCTGCTCAGCCGCGACGGCCTCCCGGTCCAGGTTCAGGGCGGCCTGGTACCGGCGCTCGCGAAGGACCGACTGCTGAAGGGCGTCGACCTGCCGGTCGTGCTCGCCCTCGGGCAGCTCGGCCGGGTCCGCGTCCGCCAGGCGGTCCCGCGCCTCCTGCCACTTCTCCGCGCGCTCACCGGCCCGCCGGTGTTCGGCACTCATCGCGTGGAGGACTTCCTGGGGGCTGGCCTCCTCCTCACGCCGGGCCACCCGGCGCTGGCGCTCTTCCTCGGCCTTGAGGATCTCCGGAACGCGCTGCGCCTCCACCACGGCGAGCGGTTCCTGGCCGCCGACAGGGGCGCCCGTGTTCTCGTAGACACGGATCACCACGTTGTCGCCAAGCGGCGTGCCGTCCGCTCCCGTAGCCCACTGCTGGTGGGCGTGGGCGGCGACGAGGTCCGGCCTTTCCCAATCGTGGCCCCGGACCTCGCCGGTGGCCAGCTGGGTGTCCGTCGTCGGATCCTCGATGACGTACAGGTAGCTGGCCTGCCCGCTCTCGGCCGCCGCCTCGCGGCCCGCCTCCGCCCTCTCCAGCAGGCTCGGGTCGGATAGGGCAATGGCGCGCGAGAGGTCCTGGACCGGCAGCATGTCGTCGGGGATGCGTATCCCGTACTTCTCGTGGATCTTGTCCCGCATGTGGTGCAGCGCGGCGGCGGCCTGCGGATCGGATCCGCCCCATTCGTAGGCCGTCTGCCAAGCTTGGCCGAGCGGACGCATGCCCTCGGGGGTCGATTCCAAGTTGTCCCAGAACCGGTCGTCGTAAGGGGCGCGCAGCCATGGCTCTGCAGCGGCGCGTTCGCGCCACTGCTTTTCGGCCGCCGCTTCCCGCTCGCGCTCCCAGCGCTCGCGACGGGCCCGCGCGGCGTTCTCAGCGGCAATGGTAGCCAAGGTCAAGACGAGCTTGACGAAGGCGTCGGCGCTGTTGGTGACCGCCATTTCGACTTCGCCGCTGTGTGGGTCGTTCACGTCATTCCCCTCCCTTTGGGCCGCGCTGGGCGGCATGGTGACTCAACAGGCTGCCGTCGTCAGATTTCTGCACCGCTCCCCCGGGTCGGCGCGGGGGTCTTCGGCGCCGGCTGGTCCGGCTGGCGTGGCGCTGTCTTGCGCCCGGTCACGTTGGTGATCGGCATCACGCCCCGGGCGGCGAGGCCGATCTGGCCAGAGTTGCGGGCCTGCTCGCTCGCCACAGCGGGCGCGGCCGGAGCTGCCTGTGGGGTGTCGCCCCGGCCCTTGGCCGCGTAGTTGCCCGCGCAGGTCGCGAACGTCGTGAGCAGCTTATGGGCAACTCGGTCAGTCTCGAACGTGCGAGCCAGCTTCGACGTTTGCTTGGAGACCACCTCGGCGGTGTCCCGGACGACTCCCCCGAAGAACTCCCTCCAACGCCTGTCCTTGGAGACCTCCGGATAGCGATCCCCGGCGGCTTCCTTGAGGGCCTTCTGGATCCGGCCGGGACCGGCCCAGACGGTGGCCACGTGGGCCCAGGACTCGGACCTTCCGTAGTGCTGCGCCATGTACGCACGGACCCGTTCAAAGGCACCCTTGGCCGCCTGTGCGTGGTTCACCTCTTCCGGTGCGGGCTTGAACGTGGAGGGGAGGTCATCATCGTCGAGTCCGAGTTGGGCACGCATCTTCGCGAGGGACGCGCTGTGAGCATCGAACTCCCTGGCCACGCTGTCCGCCGCTTCGGGTGACAGGATCTCAGAGATGTACCTGCGGGCCGGGCCGAAGGAATTCAGCAGGTCATCGTGAACCAGCGAACCGAAGTCGCGGGCCGGTTGCTCTGGCTTCTCAAGGCCAGGTATGTCCTCCATTGCCTCAGTCGGGGGTCCCTCGACCGGAATATCGGGCTTTACGAAAGCTTCGGTAACGACGCGCTTCTCTTCTATGGCTTGCTCTCTGGGCGGTTCAGTCGTCGCGGCGGCCACATCGGCTCCTTCTGGCTGGGCCGCTGTGTCAGCGGATACAGGCGATGGCTCATCGTCAGAGAGTCCGTCATCGAAGAGGGCGGGTTCCTCCCATCCGGTCCCGGGAGCGATAGGTCCCGCTGTACTCGTCTCGATTGCCATGGTGGTTCCCTCCCTGAGCGGTGCCGCTTCCTGCGGCGCTGGTGCTGGGATCTCGTCGTTGGTAGTGGTGCCTGATGGCACGTCTGCAGCGTCGCTGCTGCCTTGGACAACGTGATCGGGCGGCTCAGTACGCCCCGCCGTCTGCGATTCGGGGGCGGGTGCCGTGTCGGTGGACTCGACTTCTGCTGCGGCGCCGGTAGTCGTGGGCTTCGCGGACTCGGCTTCCTCGGCGGCGGTCCGCTGTACCGCGTGCTCATCGTCGATCTGGCGCTTCAGATCAGCCGCTTCGGCTTGCAGGGCAACGAGTTCCGCCTCGGATTCCTGGGACGCGTGCCCTCCCGCGTGCTGGAGTTGCTCGGATCGCTCGGCGATCTTCTCGTTGAGGATGACCAGCCGCCCCAGCAGCCGTTCTTCACGTTCCAGGGAGCGGGCGTGCTCCCGGTAGGGGTTATGGGCCTTGTCCTGGAGCTTGCCCACGAGTTCATCGCGCCGTGCCCGGCGCAGCTCCACGTCGGCGGCAAGCTTCTCCGTGTCGTCGCCGAGTCTGGCGACGAAGGCTTCCAAGGACCGGACGGCCCCTCGCCCAGTCGCGGTGGTGACTTTCTGGGCGTGCCAGACACCGCGGTCTTCGCGGTGGCCGAGCGGCACGACGTGGCCCCAGGGGAAGCGGAGCTTGAGCAGGCGGTTGGCGTTGCGGTCGTAGGCGATCTCGGCGTGAAAGGCGTGGCCACCCATGGTGCCCAGCGGGATCTGCTGGCCCCGGGGGAGAGTGGTGTCCCTGGCGATGGCCTCCAGACGGGCGCCGAGCGCTTGCGCGGCGTTGCCCCGCTCGCGATGCAGCTGGTCGCCGAGGGTCATGGCGAAAGCATCGCCAGCGGTGAGAGTGGCCGTGGGCAGGGCAGAACGCATCGCGGCTAGGGCGATATCGGCCTCATCGACGAAGTTGGTGAGGTCCTGGATCTCACGGACCTGCCGGTCGTGCGCGCGGTCCCAGGAGCGGGAGAGGCTCTGCATCCGGGCGCGTTCGGCCGTCGCCTCGACGTGCTGGAGGATCGTCGGGTCGCCGGAGGCTAGTGCGTTAAGCAAGCCGAGGTTCATGGCCTCGTCCCCGATGTCCTCGATCTCGCGGATGTTGAAGCTGCGGCGCTGGACCTGGGCGATGAACCGCGCTTTGCGGGCGAGCGCGTTCAGGCGGAACTCGTCGAAGGTGCCAGCGGTGAGGTAGTAGAAGAGCCGGACGTCATCGGGTGTGCCCGAAATCTCGGGCATGTGCAGGTTGCCCTGCCGTTCCAGCCGTCCGTCGCGCTGGGCCATGTCGGCCGGCCGCCACGGGTAGGAGACGTGGTGCAGGGCGATGACGCGGCTCTGGACGTTGGTGCCTGTGCCCATCTTCTGGGTGCTGCCGATCAGTACAGCGACCTTGCCGGAACGGCAGTCCGCGAAGAGCCGTTCCTTCTTGGCGTCCGTATTGGCCTCGTGAATGAACCGGATGCTCTCCCGGGGCATTCCGGCGGCGGCGAGTTTGTCTCGCAGGTCCGCGTACAGGTCGACGGCGTGCTCGGCGCTGCTGCCCGGGGTGCCCTCGTCGAGGAAGACCAACTGGAGGGCTCCGGGAAGCGGCTGAGCTGTCGGGTCGTTATTGGAGACCGGGTAGACATTGTCCTTGTTCTCCAACCAGACCTGGTGGACCTGCTCGGCGACGTCCTGCAGTTTGCTGCCTTGTTCCTCCTCACCACCGACCAACCGCATATCGAGGGACGCGCGCAGGCCGAGCCCGAGGGCCTTCAGGACTCCCCCGGGCTCGCTGATCCACGGCTGGTTCTTGAGGGAGGTGAGGAACTCCCGCTGCGCACGGGTGGTGTCGACGACGATGCTCTCGCCGCGCTGGTTATCCTTGCCGGAACGGATCGCCGGGACGGGCAGATTAAGGTCTTCCGCCATCTGGACATCCGCGAACGTGTGGTAGACCCGCATCATCTCCGGGACGTTGAAGAACCGGGAGAAGCGGGCCTTGAAGCGGTATCCTCCGCCCTTGGGGTCGGGTTCGAGTGCCGAGACGACTTCTCCGAATGTCGCCGCCCAGTTGTCGAAGGCCTCCAAACCCATCGATTCGAGAAGCTCAGGGGCGAGGTAGCGCATCAGGACGTACGCCTCGGTGACGCTGTTGGCCACGGGCGTGCCGGTGGCCAGGGTGGCGACCCGCCCGGCGGTGCTCTTCTCCCGGAGCATGTCGAGCACCATGTGCAGCTTGGTGGCCTTGGCCGCCCCCTCGATCGCGGCGCCGGGGATCGCGGAAACCGTCCTGAGGTTCTTGAACTCGTGAGCCTCGTCCAGAAAGACGTAGTCGATGCCGGTGTCCTCCAGGAACACGCCCGTGCCCTGGGTCTTGTCGATCTCGGCTTTGAGCCTAGCCTCCGCGTTGGCGATGGAGTTTTCGATCTGCTTGACGGTGCGGTCGCTCAGCCCAGCCCCGACGGCGGCGTCCAGCTGGCCTCGGAGATTGCCAATCTCCCGGTCCATGTAGCCCTGGATCGTCTCGGACCGCAGCGGCACCCGCGTGAACGCCTCATGGGTGAGGATCACCGCGTCCCAGTCACCGCCGGCGATCCTGGCCATGAACTTGGCACGCTTGCTGGCACCGAGGTCACTGGCGCTGATCGCCAGTAGCTTAGCGTTCGGGTAGAGCTGGCGGAACTCGCCCGTCCACTGCTTGAGCATGTGGTTGGGGACCACGATGCACGGCTTGGTCGCCAGTCCGGTTCGGCGCAGCTCCATCGCACCGGCGGCCATGGTCGCGGTCTTACCGGCGCCGACCACATGGGCGAGCAAGTTGGTCGGCTGGGACAAAATTTGACGAATCGCCTGATTTTGGTGCGGCCTCATCACCCAGTCGCTGACGGCCCCCGGCAAGGTGAGCGGCTCAGCACTGTGCTCGGGCAGCACCAGATTATTGAACTGGTCGTTGTAGATCCGCGTGAGCCGGGCACTGCGCTGCTCGTCGTTCCATATCCAGTCGTCGAAGGCGTCGCGCAGATGAGTGACCTTCTCGGCGGCTTCGGCAGTCGCGTCCTCGTCGACGTGGACGTTGCCGTCGCGGTCGCGCCAGGTGACTTTGATGGCCGAGTCGGTCTGCCGGAGCATCGCCTCGAACAGGGATCCGGCTGAGCGCTTCTCGGTACCCCACTGCGAAGTCGCGGCGTCGCCGTGCTGAGCGCCCTTGACCTCCCAGATGGTGCCGCCGACGTAGAGGACCTCGGCGTCGGGCATGCCCAGGTCGCGCAGGAACTGGGTGTAGACATCGACCGGGATCCACGGGGCACCGACCTTGGCCTTGATTTCGGCGGGACTGAGGTCGTCCGGCTGTATCTGCTGAAGCGCAACGACGTTGACCTCGTACGACGGGTCGCTGGCGGCGGCCTCCTGGGCCTGCTGGAGCTTGGTGCGGACGTTGCCGGACAGGTAGCGCGTGCGTGGTTCCCACGCTCCGTCCTGGGCCGGGTCGCGGAAGGCCAGCGGGCCGAGCTGGCGTTCGGCCTCGGCTTCGTCGACGCCGAGCAGCTGGGCTACCCGGCTCAGGTGCAGGACGCCGCCGTCGTGTTCCAGGGCCAGTGCGAGGGCGTCCTCCGGGTCCTGGGCCTGCGTGGGCAGGACCCGAGGTTCCAGGACGCGTTGGGTGAGGACCTTCTGCTCGTTGGCGGTCTTGGTGTCGTCGTCCCACACCTCCAGTCCGAATAGCAGGCTGGCGTCCGGGTCGTCGGCGATCAGCGCGTAGGCGGTCGGCCACTTCCAAGCGTCCGGGACGGTGGTTAGCCCCTCGGCCTCGGCACGTTCCCGAGCCTCCTTCGGGGTGAACGTACGGGTCTGACGGGGCTTGGCCAGAGAAGGGTTACTCTTCCGGTACGCCCCGTAGGCCTCGCGCAGCTGGGTGCGCCTGGCGGCGAGCTCCGGAGTCTCACCAGCAGCGTCGGTGGCGGCCTCGGCCGCGTACAACTCGAGGACCTGCTGCTTGAGCACGATCAGCTGGACGAGGCGGTCGTACTGGTCGGGGTGGACAACCAGGGGCACCATGCGCCCGGCCTCAACGATCGTCGGGCAGCCGGCTTCGTCCAGGCCGAGCGAGCCCTCCGCCGCTCCCGCCGGGGCGATGGCCAGAGCGCGGCTCTGCTCACCTGCCGTGGCGGTGGCACCACGGCCGTTCTCGAAGGCTTCGCGAGCGATGTCCTGGGCAACTTCGGTAAGACGCTTGGAGGCATCGAGGCCAGAAGCGTCGACCGTCAGCTCTGGGCCGAACTGACCGAGCCGGGAGCGGAGTTCACCGAGAACATGGCCAGGGTTGTCCTCGAAGTAGGAATTGCAGCGCACGGGCTCCGCATGGCCAGGGAGAACCTGTTCCTCCGCGTGAAGCCACCGGTCGCTGCCGCGGCGCTCCCCATGCTCACGGCGGCGCAGGAAGAGGACGTCCGTGACGACATCGGTGCCGGCGGCTGCCTGGTGGGCACCTGCGGGCAGGCGGACCGCACCGATGAGGTCGCCAAGGTCGTACATCCGCTCGCGCGCTGCGGAGTCCTTGGCGTCAAGGGTATAGCGCGAGGTGATCAAGGCGACTACGCCGCCGGGCCGCGTGGCGGCGAGCGACTTGAGGACGAACAGGTCGTGGATGGAGAGGGCGCGGTCCTTGTTATGGACGGGGTCGTAGGGCTGGTAGCGACCGAAGGGGACGTTGCCGACGACGGCGTCGAAGCTCGCCTCGGGCAGCCGGACGTCTTCGAGGCCAGCCGTGATGATCTGGGCGTCCGGGTACAGGTGGCGGGAGATCGCGGCGGTGACCGGATCAAGTTCAACACCGGTCATCCGGATCTGGTGGCTAGTGTCCTGCGGAGCCGCACTGATGAAGTTGCCGGAGCCGGAGCCGGGTTCCAGGACGGAGCCGCCATCGAAGCCCATCGTCCGCATGGCACCCCAGATCGTGTCGACCAGGGCAGCATCGGTGTAGTGCGCATTGAGGGTGTTGTGACGGGCAGCGTTCCACTCGGTATCGCTGAGGTGCGCCCTGATCTTGAAACGCAGGCCGTCGAGGGCATCCCAGCGCGCGGCCGCCCGATCGTAGGAGGCGGCGTCCTGGAAAGCGGGGCGCTGGGGTCGGGGTTCGAAGATGCGCGGCAGGGCGCCCCAGCCCGACCACCGCGCGAGCACGCTCTGCTCGTCCTCGGTGGCGGGCCTGCCCTCCTCGTCTAAGACCCGCAGTTTCTCCAGCACCGCAAGGTTGGCCGCCGCGCGCTCCGCCTCACTGCGCGGGGCGAGGTCGTTCTGACCTGCGGCGCGGAAGCGTGGGGCGGCTACATCTCCCGATGTTCCGTTCCCGGCTCCTTGGGAAGCCAGATTTCCTGCCCGTACACCAGCTCCTGAGCCTGCGCCCGCAACGACGCCCGGGCCAGGGCGCGCTGTTCCAGCGGCAGCTTCAGCAGCAGATCGTCCGTCAGCTCCCCGATCTGCTCCATCACCCGCAGCCCCAGGCCGTAGAAGTATTCCTCCTGCTGCTGCGGACTTCCGAGCTGCGCCAGCGCCTGGGGCCGGTATGTGCTCCAGTACTCCTTGGCCAGCCTGCCATGTCGGTTCAGTTGCGGCATCGGTGGTCTCTCCCGTAGATGCGCTGTCGGGATCCTGGTCGCTGGCAGGGTACGGCGCGTTCTTGGCCTTCAGCGTTTGCGCCATTGCGCCATCCCCCATGACGTCCGTTGATCTTGAGATCGTGCCACAGGATTCCGAAGGTTAGCCCGTTGTTTCCAGGGGTGCGATGGCGAGCGTACTGCCGCTTTTCCACGGAAGGTCGGGCGGCCACCTCGTCTGCCCCGAGCCCGCACACCGTCTGTCCGCCTGCCGTGGGACCTGGACGGTCCGACAGGCAGGGATCAGCCGCCACACGGGCGCCGGCTCACGTGTGCAGAAATTTCCGCGGCAAATCCGAGCGGCCATCAGCCGGTGCGGCAAGCGACCGAGTGGCCCCGCACCTCCGGCCAGCGGGACGAACAGAGGTTATGCACTGCGTTCCTGATCACTACCGGGCGTCGTCTGGTACCGTCCGGCTCGTTGTCGCTTCGAGGGGTGGGAGACATATGCGTTGGCGTACACGGAACCACGGCGGGGCTGCAGTCGCGGCCGTGATCGCCCTGGCGGTCACCGGTTGTAGCAGTACGGATGGCGCCAAGGGCTCCCAGGACAACGGCGGCTCCTCCGGCACTCCCTCGAGTTCCGCGAGCGCCCAGGCCAAGCCCATCGGCGCACCTGGGACCGTCACTGTGTCGTGGTGCGACCTGAAGGGCGGCAACAGCGGCGCCCCGACCGCTCAGCAGCTGACGCTCGCCTCGTACTCCATGACCGACGGGCAGGAGGTTGCCCGCACGGTGTCCTTGCTCCCACAGGGCGCGGACACCGGGATCCTCTGCGATTCCACTCCCACTGGCCACACCAGCGTCCCGAGCGCCGTCCGACAGGCCTTCAACAAGGACTTCACGCTGGTCGCCGGTGTGATGCCGCCTGTGCGGTCCGGGGCAAGCAGCCAGGACGGTCCCGCCGTCGCCTTCACGCTCAAGCCCCAGAGCACGCCGGTCGGGGCCCCGTCGGCCGATCCCTTCACGATCGGCGCCAAGGACCGCACGCCGGCCTTCCAGAGTGGCACGTCGACGCTGTGGTACGAGACGCATGACCGGCATGTGATGAGCCGTGACCTAGGTCAGCCGGGCGCCGCCGCCACCGACCACGGGATGTCGCACGACTGGGGCTTCGTGCTCGCCGGTGACCAGCCTTGGTCCCGGATGCCCCTCGGCGACAAGTTCAAGGACGTCACCGTCAATCCGTCCGGTACGGCCGCAGCCGCCGCAGCAGACGACTACAACAGCGCGATCTGGCTCAAGGACTCCACGGTGCCCGGGAGCGGCGACGAGTACGCCGAGCCGCTCCGCTTCGGTCCGGCCCCCTTCGGTTCGGCCAACAAGGCACTTCCGGGGGGCGATAACGTCCCCCAGTGCACCCCGAAGTTCTGGATCGACGACCACAGCCTCTTCTGCGCAGGCAAAGGCTTCTCACGCGTGGTGTTCTCGGACGCCCTCGACTCCGTGCAAAAGGTCGAGCAGCTCCTGCCGGACAACGACCGCGACAACAGCTCCGTCGCCCCCTCGCCCGACCTGAAGTCCGTGGTCTTCCTGTCTCGGCAGGGCAAGGACGTCGCCGAGCTGTACCGCCTGGACCTCTCCCCCGGCTCAACCCCCAAAAAGATCAGCTCCATCGCGCCCCACGGCCCCAGTGTGAATTCCGAACTCCGCCTGGTCGCCTGGCAGTAGTCCTCCTGAGACATACGCCCCCATCTAAGGGCCTGGCTCACCGCAGTGAGCCAGGCCCTCACATTTTCCGCGGAAAATCGGCCCAGCAACCACCACGCGCGCCAGCAAC
Organism: Streptomyces sp. SP17BM10; assembly: GCF_036322405.1. NCBI lineage: Bacteria > Bacillati > Actinomycetota > Actinomycetes > Kitasatosporales > Streptomycetaceae > Streptomyces > Streptomyces sp. SP17BM10. The sequence continues at coordinate 44,523 of NZ_JAQYXB010000479.1, forward strand.
TCCGGACGATGAGCGGGCCATTGTGGCGGGGCGGCCCGTCCCGCAGGCGTACGAGGGGGCGCAGCAGCGCGTCGGTCCCGCGCGGATGAGGTGACTGCCATTACCGCCGAGATGCAGCGGCGAGCTGGGCTGAGCAGCAGTCAGCGGGCGGAAGAAGCGGTGACCCGCAGGGGTGTGAGCGTGCAGGGAATCGATATGTCGCTGCTTGCTCCGCGTGTGTCACGAACGGGCATCCGGGTTCCGGCGCCGGGTCGCAGGCCGCAGGGGATGCAGCAGGAGGGGCAGCAGCGGCGGCCTGGTCAGGGCCTGGCCGGGACGCGGGCATGGGCAGGTAGTCCGGGGCGGGGACGGCTGCGCAGCCGTCGAGCGTGGGCCCTCATGCCGAGGTGCCGCCCGTTCGGGCGGCACCTCGTGGTTGTGCCGGTTGCTGCGAGGAAGGTCAGTTGAGGACCTGGACCTCACCGACGGTGAGTTCGGTGTTCGAGGTCTTCTTGATGGGGGCGAGGTCGCCTTGCTGGCCGCCGCCTTCCCAGTGGACGGCCCAGGTCGTGGTGGCGCTGACCTGGAACTTTCCGTCGGGTTTGCCGGCGCTGGTCGTTGTGTAGCGGTAGCCGCAGTCGGGGGAGGCGCTGTTTCCCTTGTCCGGTGTGTACGGGGTGCCGGGAACGGTGCAGGTGTGGGAGCCGCCGTCGCCCATCGACCAGTCGATCTGTGTCACCTTCGCCGTGACGGTGACCGACAGCCCGCCGGCGGCCTTCGTCTCCGGCCAGGGGCCCCAGCTCGTCTTCGACGGCGTGGCCCACAGCCACACAGGCATGCCGACCACGCCCTTGCCGCCCTTGTCGGGTGCGGTGCCGATGTTCGGTACGTCGAAGTTCATCATGGCGACGATCGTCTGGGCCAGGGCGGCCGGTGTGACACCGCCGCCGTAGCCAGGCGGGGGTGTCTGCAGCCAGAGGAATCCGCCCTTGGGCCCCTGGGCGAGTCCTCCGCCGGGGGCTGCGATCAGGCATGACCGGGCGTACACGGCGCCGTCGCCGGGCTGGTGGCCCTGCCAGAGCGGGTCTCCGGCGGGCGGCTGCGGGTCGAACGCCTTGTAGTAGCAGCCATCTTCGGAGTTGAACCAGCCCCAGGCGTCCGAGCAGGGGACGGTCACTCCGCTGAAGACGCACTGCTGGGGGCCGCCGCTTCCTCCCGAGCCCCCTCCGGAACCGCCGCCGCTGGAGCCGTTTCCTCCCGAGCCGCCTCCGCCGGGATCGGTGACGGTGATGCAGACGTCCGCCGTCCACACGCACGTTCCGCCGTCGGCTGTGGCGGGGGAGGCCGGCAGCACGGCTGCCGCCGCTGCCACACCGGCTGCGGCGGCCAGTGACGCTTTCCGTCTCAGCATGTCCGGCTCCGATCCGGTGTGTAATCGCTGATCCGCCACGCACCGCCGGCGACCTGAACGGCCCCGACGTTGACGAGCAGGCGGCCGGGCGCGCCGGTGGCGGCGGCGTTCGCGCCGGTCGAGGAGAAGACCGCCGTCCAGTTCGAGACGTCGATGCAGTCGGTCAGGGTGGCTTTCTGCGGCGAGGCGGTCGTGTCGATGGCCGTGACCTGGGGGTGCGTGACCTCGGTGCCCTTGTAGACGATCTTCGCCTGCTGAGCCCTGGTGATGTCGCGGGCCAGGCTGTCGTAGGCATCGCCCGTCGCCACCTGAAGCAGCTTTTCCGGGGTTGCCTGGCCCGTGGTCATCGCAGCGATCTTGGCGTCTGTGTAGGCCTGGTAGATGGCGAGGACATCCGCCGTCGCCTTGGCCGTGGGATCGGCGCCCGGCGTGGCCGGGGCCGAACTCGCGGACGGCTGGACCGGCGCAGTGGTGGCCGCCTTGTCGGCCTTGTCGGCGGTGCTCGAGCAGGCACTCATCGCCAGCACCATGCCGGTGCCCACTACCACGGCGGGCCAGCGTCGCAGAGCGCTGGGCCCGCGGTGGAGCACCGCTGTCTGGTCCCGGTTGTTCCGGTCGTGCAACCTTGCCCCCGTGTGCTCGTCATGTGGTGACTCGATGGCCCATCAAGTAACTCGTGGGCCCGGCAATTCTCGTCGACCGTTTCCCAGGACGCTAGCCCCTTCCCGGCATGCGCGAAGGGCCGCGAAGCCGTCCGTTCCGCAGGACCCGGGGGGCCTCGGCTGCCCGCCGGGCGCGGGGCTTAGGCCGGGATGGTCCCGGCGGGGCGGGGGCCGTGAGGTCGGGTGAGGGGATGAGGTGCAGCAGTGTTCGCGCGATCCGGTACCGGGGGCGGTCGAACTCGCGGAGGAGGCCGGTGGTGTGGAGGCGGAGGGCCGCGGCTTCGCATTCCGCCGGCCGGAAAGCGTCCTGCGACCGCCGGGATCGGCGTTATCGGCCAGGTCGAGGGCCGCGAGGCGGAGGCCCCCGTCGCGACCGGGCCCCCGTCATCCCACGTGATGCCGGTGTCGCCGGCCGCACAGCCTTCGGCGCCCCGTCAGCCTCCGTCGGGCGGGGGACCGACTCGGCGCCATTCCCACACACAGCACCACGGGCAGTCGATCGCTGCAGAGCGCTGGGTCCCTTGCTGAGCACTGTCGTCTGGTTCCGGGTGATCCCGTTTGTGAAAGGTTGCCCCGGTGCGCTCGTCAAGCGGTGACTCGATGGCCCATCAGGTCCTCTATGGGCACCGTTTTTCATCGGCGTCCTCCGATGCCGCTACTCCCTTTCCAGCATTCGCGAGGAACGACGCGGAGTGCCGATGCGGGTGGCGGAAGTCTTCGGGTACCCGTCAGCCGTGCGGAACCGTTCAGGGCGGTCCAGGCGGGGCGCGGGTGTGAGATCGGGGGAGGGAACGAGGTGCAGAAGCCCCTCGGCGATCCCGTAGTCGGGGTGCTCGAGCGCGTCGAGGTAGCCGGCATCGTGGAGTCCTGGCACCGCCGCCTCGCATTCCTGGGGCAGGCCGGCGACCGTACCGCGACCGCCAGGGTCGGCGTGAGCAGCCAGGTAGAGGGCTGCAAGGCGCAGGTCAGACCTGGCCTTTTTGAGGGGCTTAGCCGCCACAACACGTGAGGTCCAGCCGGACACTCGAGTACGGGTCTGCTTGCCGAACTGCAACGGGCCTTCGGGTCCGAGGCCGGGGGCGGTGATCGAGATGGCCTGCGACGCATCGCCATTCAGCAGGTCTCCGTCGGGCAGCCAGCCGAGCGTGCCGAGATCGGCGAGGGCCTGGGCCGGATCGTCCAGGCGCAGGGCGCGCAGGTCCTGCCCGATGAAGTTGGCCCGGCCCTCACGAGCCGCCCTAATCGCGACAGTGGTCGCTAGCAGCCGGGCGTCGAGACTTGTGAGTGGCAACGTGGCGATATAGGCAAGAAGCTGGCGTGCCGCCTGCCCTTGGTGGAACGTCAGCAGGCGGTTTTGGCCTGCGGCCTTGGGCGGGTTCGGCTCGGTGTTGGTCGCGCAGCTTGGCGCCTGCGGGCTGGTCGGGGGCTGAGGAGGAAGGAAGCTGGCTGCGGTATTCCTGTGCGTCGCTTGATTCGGCGCGTCGATGTGATCCGCTCGCCCACTCAGAGTCCGCCTCGCCTGCGCGCCGACGACCTTCGCCCGGGGAATCTGCTCCGCACAGGTCCGGCAGACCTCGCTCAACCGCCAAGCAACCCCACTTGGATCGGAGGACAGAACCCGCACCCCGCTGCCGGCACAGAGCGCCTGCGATGGTCCGGGGTGCCATGAGTGGCCTTCAGTACGACACCGGCAGCGCAGCTGCTCGGGAACGGCCCCAGCGGCCTGGTGATGGTCACCGAGGTGAGCCAGCAGCGCGGCACGCGCCTGCCTGAGGTCAGCAAACGGGCCGAGCCGCGCACACCTCGCACTGAAGCACTGGACAATCCACGAGCCAGAGCGGGCATGTCCGTATGGGGTGATTGTCGCCCCCCACAGCCGCCCGCCTTCCGGCGCCATGTCCGTTTCTACCCTCACCATGAGATCTCCCTCATCCGGGTGCTGGTACCGAATCCGGTGGTGCCTGTCGCGTCCGCCCCTAACCGTCCTTCGTCCAGGCTCGGATCGTGTTCGGGGCCACGGCCGTGAGCTCCGTGATCCGCCGGATCGGGAGCTCCATCTCACGGGCGGCCCGGATCAGTGGGCGCAGTTCAGCGTCGAGCTCTTCCAGCTGGGCCAGGAGCTTCATCCGGCGCCGCCCCGGGTCCCGGAGGGTCTGTTCCGCGTCGGCCCTCAGTTGAGCTGGTGTCTTTTGCGTCATGCAATTCAGATTGACACAAAGCGCACACTTTACGCAACTCGCGACACCATAGCGATCTGGTGCTAGTCGCCCGCGGGCGGCTCCAACAGGCTGACGCCGTCCTCCGGAGAGCCCTCCAGGCCTCGGCCGGCGGCCTGGTTGTTCTCGTAGAAGGTGACGATCCCAGCCAGCCAGGGCATCTCCAGGCGGAGTCGGTCGGCCACGGATGGCGTCAGCGGTTCGCCATTGGCCAACAGCTGCCCGCTGGTGCCCACCGCGACGGAGAGCACCTGTCCGTCCGGGGCGACGTGGTACTTCGTCTCCGCCCCGTCGTCCATAAGCCCCGCGGCGACTGCCTGATCCCACGCTGCCAGAATGCGTCTCATCGCTGCTTCCGGAAATGGCGGCATGCCAGTTGCCCGCCTGCGCTTGTCCCGGCGGGCCTGCTTGGCCCGCTTCGCGTCCCGTCCGACGGCCGTGCCTCCTTGTTTGCCTTGTGGCTCCCTGCCGCCAGCGATTCAAGCACACACATGGGGTTCACGAGGGCGAAACAGGCGACACTCTGACGGCCAGCCGGTGCTGTCCCCCATCGTTTGGCAGCCATGTCCGTCGTAGGCGGGCCGTTGGTGCTCACAGACGGGATCTCGACCTGACCACTTTCGGGCGTCCCCGTACGGATGCCCTTGTTGACGTCTGCCACCAGCGCGTAGGGCGTGTCCACTGGCTCTTGATCCGTCGATGGCTGGCGCGTCGGCTCCTGCCGGACTCTCGCGTCACGGGGGCGCTTCCGGCGTAGGCCTTCAGATCGCGGGCAGTGTCGAACCGGGTGCGGTCGTCGCCTATCGGCGAGTATCCGGGCACCGGTGAGCACCGTCAGGCCCGGGAAGCTCGTGGCGTCGTATATGGGAAGCGGCCAGTCGGTCGGCTCCGGCAGGATGGCGCGGTGAACTTCTTCGTCCGTCGTCAGCAGCCTGTTCCGCCCTTGCCGTCGTCTGCCGGTTTGGATGTTCTGGAGCGTGTCCGGCTGGCGGTTGCGGGGGCGCGGGTTCGGGACGGAGGTGCGCTCGAGGAGCTGATCGCCGCGCTGCTGGAGGTCGGTCGGACCGGGAGTCCCGGAGACTCGTTCGAGGCGCTGCGCGCGCTGACGGAGCGCCCGGCGCTGCTGCTGCACCTGGATGCCTTCATACGACGGGAGTGGTGGCATCCGACGCGCCCCACCCCCGGGCTCGCCGAAGCAGACCCGGTCGTGCTCGCCGTCGCGGCCTCGCATGCCGACGGTCGTATCCGTGAGCGGGCGGTGCGGCGGATGCTGGACCAGCCGCACCCCGGGACTATGCCGTTCCTCGTGCTGCGCACCAGCGACTGGGTCCGGCAGGTACGGGACACGGCGTGCGCGGGCCTGGCCGTGCTGCTCCACGCCAACCCCCTGCTGGCCACTCCGGCGACCGTGCGCACGGCCTTGCTGATCAACCGGCGCCGGCGCGGCGCCTTCGCCCACGCCCAGCTGCTCGTGCCGTTGCTGACCAGGTCGACCACGGCCCTGGCTGGAACGCTCCTCACGGCCCCCGAGGCGCCGGTGCGCCGCTTCGCCCTGGACGCCGTCGCCCACCGCCTCGGGCTCCGCGACCTCGCGGCCCTCGCCGAGCGCGACCCCGACCGCCAGGTCAGGGCCCGGGCCGCCGAGGCCGCAGCCCGGCAGGCGGTGTGGACCGACCAGGCCGAGTTGCTGCGCCGGCTGGCCCGCAGCCGTCACGCCGAGGTGCGCATCACCGCCCTCACCGGGCTGATGCGCACCGGCTCACCGCAGACCGTGGTGCCGTACCTCGATGACCCGTCCGCGCTGATCCGGGCCCTGGCGCGGGAGGCGGCACGCCGCACCGGCACGGACCCGCTGGCGCACTACCGCGCGGCCGTGCAGGCTGCCGAGCCGCAGGTCGGGGCGATCGGAGGGCTCGCCGAGACCGGTGGCCGGGCCTATGTCCCCCTGCTCACCGCGCTCCTGGACAACCCGGCCCCCCAGGTCCGCGCCCACGTCCTGCGGGCCCTGCGGAGCCTCGACGTGGTGCCCGTGCCCCGGGTCACGGCGCTGCTGCGGGACGACTCCGCCGCGGTGGTCAAGGAGGCCGCTGCGGCCCTCCTCCCCAGTGCCACCCACCTGCCCGCCGACCTGCTCTGGGACATGCTCACCGACCCTCAGCGGCCGGCTGTCCGGCGCGCTGGCTACCGGCTGCTGAGTCGGCGCGACCGCTTCACCGCACTGCGCGCCGCCGTCCTCGCGAGCGGCGACACCCACCCCAGGCTCGCCGCCCGGGGCCGGACCGACGCCACCACACGGATCCGCGAACTCACCCCGCACCCCTGGATCACCCGCCCGGTTCCGGCCCTCGGCGCCGACCCCGCACAGGCCGCCGAACTGCTCACCCTGGCGGAGGAACACCGCACCGTCCTCACCGAGGGCACGGTCCACCTGCTGCGTGACGTACTTCGCCGGGTGCCTGGCAGCCGGTAGCCGAGACGGGCGGCGCACCAGCCAGCCGACTCTCTGCGCTTCGCCAGAACCGATTGGACGCGCTTTGTACGTGTTCGGCGTGTGATCTCCGCCGGATTCAGCTCGGGCGTTTACTCCTAGCGGCCGAACAGCAGCAGCGCCAGGACAGCCCCGCCGTACAGGGACGGGCCGAAGGGGAGCCGGCTGCGGCCGCGCGCCCGGCGGGCGAGGATCTGGACGCTACCGGCAAGTGCAGTGAGGACGAACGCGAGGAACGTGCCGGCAATGACCGCGTACCAGCCGGTCCAGCCGAGCAGTGCGCCAATAGGGCCGGCGGCTTTCACATCGCCCAGACCCGGGCCGTCCGGCAGTAATGCGGCGGCGAAGTAGAAGACGAGCGCTGCCACGGCGGCGAGGAGCGCTCGTAGCGCCGCACCGGGCTCCTGCACTGACGGATAAGCCAGCAGCAGTGCGAATAGCGGATAAGCGGGCAGGGTGAGAGCGTCCGGCAGCCGGTGCAGCGCGAGGTCGACCGCGCTCAGGGCGCAGCCGAGAGCGACGAACACCAGGTAGGCCGGCAGGAGCGGCGAGGCGCCGAAGCGCCAGGCGAGTGCCGCCCCTGCGGCCACCGCCGCGGCGCCGACCGCGGCGGCGTGCCTACGCAGGACCGCCATGCTGTCGCTGTCGAGCCGTCTGCCGACGCCCCTGGTCGGGGCCGGGGCATCGGCAGGGGCGTCAGCGGGTGCGGTCATGAAGGCCACCCGGCCAGGCGCGGGTCCGCGGTCAGCAGGCTGTGCAGCAGCTCGGAGGTGGCGGGTTCCATCTGGGCGCCGAGCTGCTCGAGGACGGCTTCGAGCCGGTCCGCGTACCGCTCGACGCTCTCGCGGTCGCCCGCGAGGTGGGCGGCTCGCATGGCCAGGCGGTACAGCGACTCGGCTGCGGCCTCGACCCGGATCCCGGTGTCGGCCGCCTCGAGGGCTCCGCGGTGGTCACGTACCTCCAGGCAGTGCTCGGCCACCTGAGCGGCCGTATCGACGACGGCGGCAATGATCTGCTGCCGGTAGCCCTCCGCCCAGATGTAACGACGCAGGGGAACATCGGCGAAAGGCCGGCCGGCGACGAGGGCGAGCGCTTGCTGCCGGGCACGGTGGGTGCCTTGGCTGGTGAGCTGGAGGAACCGGTCCCAGTCGGAAGCGACGTGTGGGCCAAACCGCAGGCCCGCGCCAGTGTCCTGGGGCAGGTGCGGGGTGTCGTCGTCGGCGCTGCCGAGCCAGCGCCGCAGCGCGGAAACGAGCCCGGCCGACGAGACGGAGTTCGGGTCGGAGGGGTTGAGGTCGACGGTGAGCTGCTGCATCGCTTGGCCGGGGTGCAGCGCGATCCACGCGGCGACCTCGGTCAGGCGCATGCTGGCGGCCGGCTGAATGGAGCTGGTATCGACGCCCGTCAGGTGAACCGGGCCGAGGACGTTGACCACAGGTCCGGTCGGGTCGGGGAGGCCGACGGACTCTTCGGCCTCGTGGACCGCTTCGTCAGCCGTCTCGCTCACCACCTCGTCCACGGTGGCAGGCGGCACCGGTCCAAGGTCCAGCACCGTCGCAGGCGGCACCGGTCCAAGGTCCAGCACCGTCGCAGGCGGCACCGGTCCAAGGTTCACGACGGTGGTCGGCAGCACCGGTCCCAGGTCCAGCACCGTGGCGGGCGGCACCACCGCGGTCTCGTCCGCTGCCGGCGCCTCGCTCGGCTCACTCGTGAGGCCGAAGAGTTCCATCAGCGCGTCGAAGTCCTCGTCCGTGATGCGCTGGGGCACCATGTGCCCGAGGGTGAAACCGCCGATGGTAAGCGGGCCACCGCCAAGTCCGGGCAGTCGCACCACCTGCGGCAGCACGTCGCGGCTGGCCGGGGCGATCAAGGCGCCGCACACGGGGTTGGAGTACAGCTGGCCGGCGTCGGCAACGTCGCCGGTCGTGAGCGGCACTGCGCTGACAGCGATGCGCGGGGTCCACGAATCCGGGGTGGCCGAGGTGGTCCGGGCGTGCCGGACGCTCGGGATGCCGGCGTCAGTGAGGGCCTGGCGGATGACCTGGTTCCAGGACGTCAGATCCGTGAGCGCCTCGGTCAGGGTGCCCACCGGCTGTAGGCGGCCGTAGCCGCTGTCGAGCTGGGCGAGGCCATCGTCGAGACCGGCCAGCAGGACGCCGAGGTCGTCCCGCCAGGGCGCCGAGGCGAGTTCGACGGCGAGCGCGCGGACGATCGGCCGCGCGTCGTTCACGTCGAGCAGGAGGACCCCGAGCGTCTCCAGGTCCACCAGGACGAGGTCATTGCCGTCACGTCCGAGCGTCGCCAGCGCCGGATAGGGGGCGACGATGTATCGGGCGCTCTCCGCGTCGAGCAGGTCCGCACCCACGGCGGGGCACCTCCAGCGTGTCGGGTCCGCAGTCGGGGCGAACGGCGCGACAGGCTGCTCGGCTCCTTCCAGTAGCACCAGGTCGAGCGAGGTCGGGCTGAGCAGCACCGCGGCCACCTTGGGCAGCGGGCGGCCCTGCTCGGCGAGCCTGGCTGCCAGCGTGCGCAGCGCCCGGTCGACGAGATCCGCTCCGACGGGGTCCTCAGTGGCCCGCAGGCGCCGTTCCAGATCCGCGAGCCGGTGGGAGGCCGCCGCGACCGGGTCGACCTGCGCGGGCTGCATGGGGGCAGCCGGGGCCGCTTGCGGCATGCGGATCTGCTCGCCCCGGCGGCGGCCGCGCTGCTGGAGCATGCGCTTCAGACCCAGCGCGGACACGATGCCTGCTGCGGCCAGGCCGCCCCAGGTGGCGATGGCGGCGATGTCGACGGAGGAGCTGCTCTGCACCAGCTCTGCCGAGCTTGCCTCGGGGGCGTCCGCCTTCTGCGACTCGGTGGCTGGCCCGGCCGGCTGAGGGGCCTCAGCGATGGCGCTGGCGGAGGGCGCGGCCGAGGTGGTCGCGGACGGGGAGGCTGCCTGCGTGGGAGCTGTCGCGGATGCCGACGGCTGCGCGGGGCTCTGCGCCGGGGCCGGTGTACTGGTGGGCGTCTGCGCCGGCGAGGCGACCGGGTTGGTTGACGGTGCGGTGCTTGGTGCGGCCGAGGGCGCCGTGGTCGGCACGGTACTCGGTGTAGCCGCCGGTGCGGTGCTTGGCGCCGGGGTCGGCACGGTCGACGGCACGGACGGAGCCGGTTGCTGTGCGGCCGGCGTTTGCTCCGCTGGCGCCGGGGTCTCGGGTGCCGGGCTCTGGGGCGGCTGCGCGGCAGGCGGCTGCGTGGCGGGGGCCGGGGTGGAAGGTGTCGCCGCGGCGGGGGGAGCCGCCTTGGACGGCTGCGGGATGGTGATGGTCCACCCCGGGAAGATCTCGTCGGGGTTGGTCATCTGCCGCCCGTCCGCCATGGTGTGCCCGACGTTGGCCTCGGCGAGTTCGGGGTAGCGGTCGCCATCGCCCAGTTCCCTCTCGGCGATGGACGACAGAGTGTCTCCGGCATGGACGGTCACGGTGGCCGGTGCATCCGCGGGACGTGTGTCCGAAGTCCCGGCCGGCGCACCCGTCGCGTCCCCGGGCAGGTAGAGCTGCCAGCCGGGCTGGATGTCGCCCGAAGCGTGGAACACTGCCCCGCCGGGCATTGTCCGGCCCTCGTTGAGGGCGGCGATCTCGTGCCAGCGCGCACCGTCGCCGAGCTGGTGCTCCGCGATGCTCCACAGGCTGTCGGCCGGGCTGGTGTCCTTGACGGTGTAGACCCGGTGGTCCGACGAGGCCTGGACCGCCGTGCTCTGGACCTGGATCTGGCCCTGCTGTCCGGCGACGGCGGACGCGCTTGCCGCCACCCGGGCCTGCGGAACCGGCATCGTGGGCGCGGCGGTGGCGGCGAACGCGCCTCCCGCCGTGGGCAGCAGGATCAGGATCCCGCCGACCAGGCCGGCCGCGGCCCGCTGGCTGAGTGCGAAGCCGCGGATCTTCGGCGCCTTGCGCCCGCGCAACTGCGCCGGGATCTCCAGCAGGACGGACAGAGCGAACTGCACCCAGCCGATCCATCCGACGGCGGCGAGGACCAGCAGGGCCAGCCCGCCGGTGTCCTGCTTGGTGAGCAGGTCGCCCGGCGAGCCGAGACTGTCCAGGCCCAGCGGCAGCAGGGCCCGGGTCGCCACGTAGAGGCCGATCGGCAGGGCGACCAGCAGAGCCAGCAGCGCGATCAGCGAGACCAGCATGCGCAGGAGGTCGGCGAGTACGCTGCGGCGCCGGACGGCGGGACGTCGGGACATCAGGGGGCCTCCGGTCCGTTCACTCCGTAGACGAGGGTTGCGGTCGCCTCGCCGTGGACGTCGAGTTCGCCGATACCCATCAGCGAGAAGAACTTGGTGCGGTAAGCGGGACCGTCGACTTTGACGTAGAGCTTCCGGCCGCCGTCCTCGACGGAGGCGGTGCCGGTGGCCCCGTTCGCGGCGAGGTAGGCCGTCGCGGCCGCCACGGCCTTGCCGGGGTCGACGACGATTGCCTTGCCCGGGATGGCCTGGCCGGCATCGAGCTGCTGGCCGCCCGTACGGGCGGCTTCCTGGGCGATGCGGTTGGCGCGCTCGGTGGCGCGGATCTTGCCGCCGCCGTCGATGGTCAGCCCGATGATCAGCAGGAGCGCGGGCACCAGGATCGCGCACCACAGGGCGATGCTCCCGGTGTCGCGGCGGTCCCCGAATCGTTCGGTGACGCGCCTGCGGGCGGTCCGCGTCGTGCGGTCGGTCATCAGCGCTCCACGAACCGGTCGATGGCAGAGGTGAATGTGCTGCGAAGGGTGTGGCTGCCGGGCGCGCCGGGGAAAGCGAGGTCGCTCAGCGCGACATTGCAGACCACGGTGGCGGTGACGGTGCCGCCCGTTCCCGTGGGGCCCATGTTCACGGCAACGCTGACGCTCGGGGTGCCCTGGCAGTGCAGGCCTTGCTGGGCCAGGGTGTTCCGGGCCGCCGACGCGGCGGCGGCGGCGGCCGCGTCCGGGTTGCGGGCGATGGAGGCATCACGCGCGGCGTCCTCGGCGGCCGAGTCGATGCCCTGGCCCGCGAGGGCGATCCGTCCGGCCATGAACGCCATGGCGATGAACAGCATGAGGACCGGGACGAGGATGGCCGCCTCGATGGAGGCGCTGCCCTCGTCCCGGCGACGAGTGAGCTTACGGAGCGTCAATGGCCAGTCCAGTGCTCTCGGGGCGCGGATGCGCTCTGGTCAATGGACGGACCCGACAGGAACGGCAGCAGGCTCGGCGCGCGCCCGGTCACCCGGACGGTGATCCGGTCCGCGGTCGAGGAGACGCTCGCGCCCGCCTGTAGCAGCGAGCTGCCCGCGGTCCGGTCAAGGACCTCCCTCGCCCGCGTGACGCCCTTGTCCGGCGAGTCCTGGTGACCGCGTCCAGCCGTTACGCCCGAACGGGCCGCGGACAGGGCGATCTCCCGGGCGTAGTACCACAGGCCAACCTGGACAACCATCATGGTGAGGACGATGACCAGCGGGAAGACGATGGCCATCTCGATGGACACGTCACCGCGGTCGTCGGCGAGGAAGGGCCGCCGCCAATGGCGACGGCCCGGTTCCTCTGACGTGCAGACGCCTTGATGCTCGGTCACTTCTTGTCGGAGTTCGTCAGCTGGTCCTTGTACTTGGAGGCAAGGATCCCGATCACGCCAGCGATCCCGATGGCACAGGCGATGACGGCCACCCAAACGATGACCGTGGTGATGCTGATGTCACCGCGCTCGGCGTTGTCCTCACGCAGCGCCTTGATCCGGGTGGACAGGACGTCGATCACTGCCAGCAGCGGCAGGTTCTCGGGGTCTGCGGCTACTGCCTCGCGCACCTTGATGCCGAACTTGTTCATGGGTTTCCTCCCGTTGATGTGTGCTGCTCGTCCCATGACGGGTCAGCCGTTCATGATGCGGATGATGGACGGGAACGCGATGAGTGCCATGACCAGAACGGCCATAACGGCGCCCGGTGCGGTCATTGCCTCGGAGGCCGCGTTCGCCTCCTCGGTCTGGCCCGCCATCAGCTCCGTGCGCAAGCTCTTCGCCCGGCTGCGGAGCGTGGTGTAGACGGCGGCGCCGTCGTTCGCGGACAGGCGCATGATGTCGGCGACGTCGGCGAGGACCGGCAGGTCGAGATCGGCAGCGAGCTGGCGCAGGCTCTCCCAGGGGGCGATCTTGTCGACCCGGGCCCGGGCGAATGCCTGTTGCAGGCGGACGAAGGCCCAGCTCTCGGCGACCGCGGCGGCCTTCTCCAGCGCTTCGGCGGGACCGGCGTCACCGGCCCGCTCCAGCGCCACCAGTTCCAGATAGGCGGCGATGGCGTGGGCGAACTCCTGGCGGGCCCGTTTGGCCTGGTCGCGCAGGGCGAGGTCCGGCGCGAACCACAGGAGCGCGGCAAGTGCCAGCGACACCACAACCGGCACGGCTATCGGCATGGTCAGCCCAACAATGGCCCACATGGCGCACAGCATGGACGGGATCAGCAGGCCCATGAAGGCGAGCGCCGCCTTGGTCAGCAGGAAGCGGCCCGGGCTCTGGCCGACCAGGGCCAGGTTCGTCCGGGGGATGCTCACTCCGGGAACCTGCTGGAGGTGTGTCTCCAGCCAGGCGCCGACGCGCTCGTCCTGGGTCAGCTCGGTCGTGTCGACGACGCGCGGGTTGTTGACGGCGTCCAGTGTGGCGGCCAGGTGCGGCTGGGGCCGCACCATAGCTCGGACGAATAGGGCCACTCCGCCGCCGGCCAGTGCGCCGCCGATCACGGCTATCGGATTGATCATCATCGGGCGGACACCTCCTGAACTGGACCTGGCTGCCCGGCGGTCGGAGCCGCGGCTTGCTGAAACTTGACGCTGGAACGCGGGTCCGCGATCAGGAAGCGCGGGGTGGGCTTGTAGGAGGCCAGCGAACGCATCCAGCTCAGCACGCCGACGAAACCGAGCAGCAAGACCGCCAGAACAACCTGCCCCAGGAACGTCCCGTACGGCTGCACATAGTCGGTGGCGAAGCTGCCGAGGACGACGATGCCGACGGTCATCCACGTCAGCCACTTCACAGTGGTGCGGGGTTTGGCTCGCTCGGCCTCGACGTCGCGGCGCTGACGCACCTCTTCGCGGATGGTGTCTGCGAGGTCGTTGAGGGCCTGCGCGAGACCGGGGCCGCGGTCGCTCACCTTGAGGATGAGCGCCGAGATGACCTTGTCGGCCGTCGCGTCGCCGAGGGTGTTGGCAAACGCCCGCAGGGCATCGGCCGGGCGCCACCCGGACAGCAGACGTGCCGCCAGTTCGCCCACCGGCTCCTGCAGCACCACGGGAGCGGTCTTGCGGCTGGAGATGATCGCCTGTTCCAGGCCCATGCCCAGCATCAGCACGTCGGACAGCCGCCGGGTCCACTCGGCGAGCGCGTCCAGTTTCTCGATCTGGGCCTTGTTGTTGCTCGTGGACGCGAGCAGCCAGGGCAGGCCCGCCACCACGAGCACCAGGATCAGGCCGAGGATGAACCAGCCGGTGACGACCCACAGCAGCACACCGCCCACCGCCGAGGCGAGCAGCCGGGCGCGAGCTCGGGCGCGGGCGCGTTCGTCGCGCTCGCCGGACGTCAGGGCGGCACGGAAGCGCGAGGCCGGGCCGGGCATGGGTGGGGCCGTGGTGCCGACGATGCCGACGACGGCGCCCACCAGGCCACCGACGAGGAGCATGCCGGCGACCAGGCCGAACAGAAGACGCGTCACGGCATCCTCACCATCAGGTCGAGCGGCCGGGTCCAGGTGCCAGCTGGGTTGTCCAGCAGGACGGCGGGGAAACCGACGCGCATCAGGTCTCCGAGGCAGCTGGGGTGCATCAGGGGCACCGCGCGCTCCTCGCCGATTTCTGGGCGCGGGCCGAAGACCGTGTTGGTGGACGGGCGGCCGTTCTCGCCCATGCCCGTCACCTCCAGCACGTGGCTGACGAAGCGGTGGCGCCGCCCGCCGATGCCGGTCTCGTCGATCATCTTCACGAACACCACGAAGTCCAGGCCGTTGGCGCACTGGCGGTAGGCCAGGTTCTCGGTCATGCCGTGCCCGTACTCGAGGAACAGCTCGGCGATGCGGTCGAAGGTCATGTGCGGCTCGCGGGCGTGCAGGGTGCACAGCGACCCGCCCTCGCCGTTGGTCATGACGCGCAGCATCGGCACGACCTCGGCGCCGCGGACCTCGCCGACGACCATGCGGCGCAGGCTCATGCGCAGCGCCGGGTAGATCAGGTCGCCGACCGTGATCTCGCCGGCCGCGCGGCCGTTGACGCGTTCGCCGTTGCCTTCGCGGGCCTCCATCGGGACGATCTGGCGTTCCTGCCCGTCGTCCTCGTGGAGAAAGAGCTCGAACTCGGTCTCCAGCGTACCGATCCGCTCCTCCGGGGGGATCTCGCGGGCCATCGCCCGCAGCAAACTGGTCTTGCCGACACCCTGGGTGCCGACCACCATGACGTTCTTCTTCGCGCGGATCAGGGCGGCCAGGAACGCGGCGAGGGTGGTGTCGATCGACCCGAGTCCGACCATGCCGTTCAGGTCCATGTCTCGTACCCGGTGACGGCGGATCGTCACGTAGGTGCGCGGGGTGACTTCGCTGATCACCTGCATGCGGGAGCCGTCCTCCAGGCGCAGGGCCAGGAAGGGGTTGGCGGTGGAGAGTGTGCGCTCGCCCGAGCCGCTGCGACGCGCGAGGTCGCGCAGGAGTTCCCGCAGGTCCTCCTCGCTTTCCGCCACCGGCGGCACCTTGACGCGCCGGGAGTCGCCATAGTCGATGTAGACCCGGTCGTACCCGTTCACGAGGATGTTCTCCACGCGGTCGTCGTCCAGGTACTGCTGGAGGCGGCCGGCGCGGAACAGCAGGTCGTAGATGGCGCCGGACATCCGCCGGGCGGTCTCCGGCGGCACGGGCAGCCCGCTGTCGACCGCGGCGGCGGTCGCCCACACGGCCACGGCCTCGTTGATCAGCGCGCGGCCGCGCTGCATCTGAGTCGCCTGGTCCATCGACGGGTCGCGCTCCAGCTCCCGGGAGAGCCGGTCGGCGACCTGCCGCTTGAGCTGGGCCGCGACAGCGTGGTCGACGGCGTCGACCGGAGCGGCACGGCGCGCCTGGGGGGCGGACTGTGCGGGACGCCGGGCGGCACCCGGTGCGGTGACAGTTGGTGCCGTCGCGGTCGGCGTGGGTGAGCTGGGCAATGACGGGGCGGCAGCAGGGGCGCGGGTGACCAGTGTCGGCGTCGCCGTGGCAGTCGCCGCCGGAGCGGCTGTCACGGGCCCGTAGCGCAGCCCTGAAGGCAGCGCGGACGGACCAGCCGCCGCTGCGCTCTCCTGCGGCACCGGCTGCACGCTCGGATCAGGGTGGAGAGGCTTACCGCTGAGCATTCGGCTGTCCTCCCCGAGCATCTGAACGGGGAACGGGGGCCAGCCGCGCACGACGCTGGGTGACCAGGCCGCTGACCCGCTCGGCCCCTGTACGTGCCGCGCGCATCAGGTCCGAGCGCTTGAACCCGCGCCCGCCCTCCTCGCCGTCCGACAGCACGGCTGCCGCCTTCGGCGAATGCGGCAGCGTCATGACCACCGGCACACCCAGCTCGCGCGACACCTCGTCGGCGCCATAGGGTCCCGCCTCGACCAGTACGGCACCCAGGCCGTCCGACCCCGGTGAGTGGGCCTCCAGGTCCTCGCGCAGCGCGCGCACCCGCACTTGCGCGGACTGCACGCCGCGTAGGGTGCCGCGCACCACCACCAACTGCACGTCCGCCTTGCGCACCAGCGGCGATGCCAGGCCGAACGCCCCGGAACGTCCGAGGTCCACGATCACGTCGTGACTGGGCAGAACGTTCTCGATCGACGTGAACAAATCCGCCAGCCGCTCCCATGTGTACGCCAGACCGGCCGCCTGCGCCGGGTCGGTGATCCCCGGCAGAAGCAGCCGGTCTGTACCGCGGTCCGACAGGTCGACCAGCTGACGCCAGAACGCCTCGCCCAGCTGCCCCTGCCGGTCGGCCACCGCGAGGTTGCGCAGCCCGTACGACCCGGGGGTCCGCCCGGACAGCGCCCCCAGCACCACAGAACCGCCGTCCGGGTCGCACTCCGCGAGGATCGCCCGCCGCCCCGGCTCCAGCGGCCACGAAAGCAGCAGCGCCAGCGCGGTGGTCGTGGCGCCCGGGGAACCCGTGCAGCCGGAGACCGTGACGACCGCCATCAGCCCTGGCCCTTTGCCGCGACGATGACCGCGATGCGCCCCGTCGCCGCACGGGCGGCCAGCGCAGGCCCGTCGGTGCCGGCCACCGCGAGGTCCACCGTGCGGTTCCCGGTGGTCTCCGAGTCGCCAACCCGCACCACCTTGGCCTTCATTGTGAACGGCGGCGCGGCGTTCGCGGCGTTCGCCGCAGCCGCCGCGGCAGAGTCCTCACCCGGGGTGGACACCACCAAGACCGCCGTGCCTGGGGTCAGCGGCGTCGACGGCAGCTGCCCCGGCTTGAGCAGCACACCCACGAGCTGCTGCCCGGCGGCGATCAGCGGCGCGTCGGTCAGATCCTCCTTGGTCACCAGGGCGCCGGCGTGCAGGTTGTTCGCCGCCCGCTTGCCGACCACCGCATCGCGGTTGACCGCGAGAATCGGCTTGATCGCGGCGGGGTCCAGCGTGATCGACGCCTCGGTCAGGTCCGCGTCGGTGATCACCGCGCCCTCGGCCACCGGCTTCGCCAGCGCGACGACCGCTTTGTGCTGCCCGGTCGTCAGTACGGCGAAGGCGCCAAGGAGACCACCAGCGGCGATCAAGGCCACCGACAGGCCAATCAGCGCCGGACGACGGCGCCGGGCCGTCAGCGCGCGCGGCGGAGCCGCCGGAGCGACAACGGAAGGACCGGCCGGCGCGCCTGCGCCATCAGGCCGGGTGACGGTGCTGCTCAAGAGCTACATCCCCCGAGGAGTAACGAGTAAGAGAATCCGAGCCTGGGCCGACGAACGGCCTACGACCCGAGGAGCTGAGCGGACCTCTCAGAGAGGACCTGAACTAGTTGAGGACCTGGACCTCGCCCACGGTCAGCGCCGTGTTCGCGGTCTTCTTGATCGCCGGCAGATCGCCTTGCTGGCCACCGCCTTCCCAGTGGACAGCCCACGTCGTCGTAGCACTGACCTGGAACTTGCCGTCGGGCTTGCCCGCGCTGGTCGTGGTGTAGCGGTAGCCACAGTCCGGCGACTGCGCGGCCCCCCTGTCCGGCGTGTACGGGGTACCAGGCACCGTGCAGGTACGCGAGCCGCCGTCGCCCATCGCCCAGTCGATCTGCGTCACCTTCGCCGTGAGCGTGACCGACAGACCGCCGGCAGACTTCGATTCGACCCACGGACCCCAGCTCTTCTGGGACGACTTCGCCCAGAGCCAAACCGGCATCCCGATCACGCCCTTCGCGTCCTTCTCCGGCGCGGTGCCGATGTCGGGAACGTCGAACTTCATCGTGGCGAAGATCTCCTGCGCAAGCTGCGCTGGAGTCGGGCCGCCGCCGAAGCCAGGAG
Source organism: Streptomyces sp. SP17BM10 (assembly GCF_036322405.1). Classification (NCBI taxonomy): domain Bacteria; kingdom Bacillati; phylum Actinomycetota; class Actinomycetes; order Kitasatosporales; family Streptomycetaceae; genus Streptomyces; species Streptomyces sp. SP17BM10. The sequence goes on from NZ_JAQYXB010000479.1 coordinate 62,773, forward strand.
GCGGGTTCTGCAGCCATACCGGACCGTTGGGCGCCGAGTCACCTTCGTAACCGAACGGGCAGGTACGGCCGTAGATGGCCCCGTCACCGGGCTGGTGGCCCACCCACACCCAGTTGGTGGGATCCGGCTGTGGATTCATCAGATTGTAGTAACACCCGTCCTGGGCGTTGAACCAGCCCCAGTCAGGCGAGTTACACGGGACGGTCTGCCCCTGCCAGGTACAGGTGGCAGGGCCTCCACCACTGCCGCCTCCCCCAGAGCCCCCGCCACTGCCCCCACCGTTCCCGCCTCCCGAACTGCCCCCAGGGGGGGCGCCCGGGTCTGCGACCCAGACGCACGCCACACCTGCAGGCGCCATCCCTGGAGGGCATTGCCCGCCATCAGCGACTGCGGGGGCCGAAATCAAGGCAGCAGCAGACACACCCAGGGTCATGCTGCCCGCCGCGAGCCGACGCCTCAGCATGTCCGCCCTCGGTCCGGCGAGTACTGACTGATCCGCCATGAGTGATCAGGCATCTGCTCCGCCGAAACAGCTACAGGAACGCGAGTAGGTGCGCCGGATGGCATAGCGCTGTTGCCAGTCGCGGAAAAGACTGCAGTCCAGCCGGAGCTGTCAACACAGTCCGTCAAGGTGGCCTTCCCCGCAGCTCCCGACAGATCCACCGCCGTCATCTCCGGGTGGTTGACAGGCGTGCCCTTAAAGATGATCCCAGCCTGCTGGAGCTTGAAGAGTTCGGCTCCCAGCTGCTGGTAGGCAGCCCCGGAGGCCACCGCGCTCTGCTTGTTGATGTCTGCGTGGCCCGTGGTCATCGCCGTCACCTGATAGTCGGTGAACGCCTTGTACGCGGCCAGGACATCGGTGGTCGCCTTCGCTGTCGGATCCGCCGTCGGGGACGGGGCTGCGGACGTCGTAGTCGCGGCGGTCGGGCTGGCCGACGAGGGCGTTGCAGCCGCGACGGGCTTGTCGGACCCGCTGCTGCACGCGGTAGCGGTCGCCGCCAACGCCAGGACACCCGCGAGGGCGAAGGCCTGCACGGTAGTGCGATGCGATCGCTTGATCATTTCTGTCCTGATTTGGTAGATCCTGCCGCGCACCACGTCCCCCTTGCGCCTTCCGCATGCCCAGTTGATTGATCATTAGATCATCACAGTGCCCTGTGATTCTGACGCGCTCCCCCTGGTGAACGCCAGTCCCTTTAGCCAGGCGAGAGGCCAGGCACCTGCGATTTGTCGACAAGACCACGAGTTGTCCAGGCCATCAGGCGGGAGTCGTGTTGCTCTTGTGTTGACCTCCAGTCGTCAAAACGCGGGCACGAGATCCAGACACTGCCCCATGTGCCCATGAAGTGACGATTATTCAAAAGTATTTACAGCTGGCCTCATGGGCCTCGTCATCCCCAGGACGCACTAGGGCGGTCCTCTGGGGCAACTCCGAAAGATCTTGACGCAAGCGTGGTCACCCCGGTTCCCATCCGGGGCGAAAAGGACTCCCATCCACACGGCAGGCTTCGCAGTGCAGCGCCCGCCGACGCCCCGGTCGGCGGGTCCGAGATCACGGCACCGATACCGGCAGACCCTCGAGGGCTTCCTGGGCGCAGAACGCCGCCTGTCACGGTCACGGAAGGGATGTCGCTGGCCGCACAGACTGAAGAGCTGGATTCCGAGCTGTCGGCCCCTGTACGGCGGCAGCACTTGGGAAAGCCGGCAGGGTCTGTCGCAGCTTCGAGTGCGACAGACCGTCAGTGTATGGGTGGGTCGGCTCAGGACCGGGGCGGCGCAGGCTCATCGCCCGATTGGTCCGCCGGGCTCCTCAGGAAGTCCTCGACCTTAGGCACGGCCGTGTCCCCAAGGGGGCATCCGGCAGACGGCGGTTCGGCTCGAGGTGGATCAGCAGGCCGTCGCGCGGACGAGGTCGAGTTCCGTGCTCGGCCTGCTGCGGGTCGGGCGCTTGGCGCTGCGGTCGGAGACCAGGGCGCCGATTGCGGCGATGACCTCAGGCAGGTCGTCGCGCTCGCCGGTCCAGCGTTGCAGCGACCGCCACTGCTTGATCTCTGCGTTGGCGTGCCCGACCATGATCCGCCGTTGGGATTGGCGGCGGCGCGCGGTCGTAGAAGTTGCGCTCGGACGACCCGGCGTCCGCCGATGGTTTCTTCGGCGGGGCGCTGACCTGGCCGGGGAAGTCGCGGGCCAGGCCGGCATAGCCGGCATCGACTTCGGCCTTCACCGTCGGGTGCAGCCGCAGCTGCTCCTCGATGCCCTCGGTGCGTACTGCGGTGGCAGCGGGCATCCGGCCCGGGCGGATCGCCCCGAGCCACAGCTCCCGCCCCTGCTCGTCGCTGATCATCGTGGCCTTCTCGGTGTTCTGCCTCTTCTTGCCCGACACGAACGCCTTACGGCCCAGCCGCCCCGCCTTCGGGCGGCGTACCTGCACCTCGGTACCGTCGATCCGCAGCGTGATCCCCTCGGCCTGGGCATAGGCGAACACGTCCGCGAGGGTCCTGAGCCTGATCCCAGGCCGATCCGGCACCGCGAAGCCGCGAGCGGCCCGCAGCGGGCGCACCTCTCCGACCGCCCGGTCGATCATGGAGGGCGAGACTCCGAACAGCGCCGCGAGCACCCTGTGCGACAGCGCCCAGCGCAGCACCACCAAGGTCACCAGCACCCGGTCCACGAAGACAAACTGGTGATCCGGCCCAGCCCCGGCCGCCCGCAGTCGACCATGGCCACGCCGTTTGGCAAGCTCAGAGTCTCGGGCGGCGGTCCACGGCCCGGCCAACTTGGTGATCAGCGCACCCAGGTGTTCCTTCGAGATCCCGCACAGAGCAGAATCAGAAACGGGCCGCGCGGGCCCAGCTTGACTTCACACGCCAGATGACCCCGCGCGGCTCTTCGCCCTCCGGCACCAGGGCCGCTGCCGGAGCCTGGCCACCGATACCCCGATCATTCAGGCCCGAGCCGGTGCGCCCATTCCTGGTCGAGGATGCTGAAGACGTCGGAGTCACGCCAGCCGTCCCGGATCCGCGCGGTGTGCCGGTGCCGGCCCTCGTGGGTCATGCCGAGCTTGCCCAGCACCCGGGCCGATGCGACGTTGCGAGGATCGCAGGTCGCATAGATCCGGTGCAGTCCTATCAGCCCGAACCCTCTGCCGAGAAGTTCCCCACCGATGGCTGTGCCCACGCCTCGACCCCACACCCGAGGATGGACGAGATAGGAGATCTCGCCCTGACGGTGGGCCAGGCTGCGAACCTTCAACTCGCCGATACCGACGGGTTCACCGTCGAGGCAGGCCGCGTAGACGAATCGCGTCCGCGGGGACTGCAACCGGGCATCCACCGCGCGTTGGACGAAGTTCCGCGTCTGTTCCTCGGTGTTCGGCCCCCACGCCTGGTAGCGGCAAGCCTCCGGCCGGCTGGCGAAGGCATGTACAGCGTGACAGTCACCGACAACAAGCTCGCGCATAGTCACCGAGGCTTTCATCACGAGCCGATCCTGCCAGGCCAGCATCGCCACATACCAGCGCGCAAAACGCGGGGCTCCCACACGATCAAGATCGCGTCACTATCGTGCGACTACTCGTTATTAGAGGCGGTCTGCGGCGAAAACGGGATGCCTGGAGCTGAAGGCTCGCCGTCCCTTGAAGTAGCGGACCTTGAGGGCGCTGGCCAGCAGCGTCCCAGGGGCAAAAGCGACGGCCACTGTAGGGCCGGGCCTTTGGCGGCTGTTGAGCACAACGGACCCTGGAAGTTCGGTCGCTTCGGTCGCTGTCTGACATCTTCACACGCCATCCAAAGCATCCTCACGCGGCGCGCGACCGGAGCTACTGAAGCGACTCAGCGACTGAGGTCGGGACGCTCGAGGGAGCCGCAGCCGGCGCGACACGCCGGAAGAGGATCCGCGGAGAGACTGAGTCGCTTCAGTAGCTGAGCTTCGGTCGCTGGATAAAAGACCAGGTCAGAGCCCATGTAGCCCCTGGATCAGCGACCGAAGCGACTCAAGGTCAGGTATATGACGACATTCCCGCGTGCGTGCGTGTGCGTGTGTGCGTTATAGACCCGAGCTTCAGTCGCTTCAGTCGCTGTGTTCTTTGGAAAGTGGCTCTGACCTGCGAAAATGCTCAGCACCCAAAACCAGCGACTGAACTGTTCGGTCGCTGCCCCCGGCTTTGGTCGCTGGGGGGTGCCAGCGACTCCAGCCGATCCCGGCCGCTGCGTGCTCGCTCGGCTAGTCTGTGTGAGCTATCTTCTGAACTTCGGTCGCTTCAGTCGCTGATCGGGCACTCACCGGCACTCTGACCTGGCTGTTTGCCCCAAGCGACGCAGCGAGCGACCCAAGTTTTTGAGCAGCTACCGATCGTGGGGAAAGGGACCAGCGTGACGGCGCCGAAGGCCGTGGGGAGCGACCGAACGGTCCGCCAGCCAGACTCGCTGGCTGTGGCCCGCTGGTGTGCCGCCCAGGGCTGGCCCGTCCACCCGCTGACCCCGGGGCGCAAGACGCCGCCCGCTAACTGTGCCCCCTGCCAGGACTCCCCCCACTCCCCCACGGACTGTGCCTGCCCTGCGGCCGGTCGCTGGTGCCACGGCTTCCACGCCGCCACCCTCGACCAGGACGTCATCACCGCCTGGTGGCACGCCAACCCCGACTTCGGGGCCGGTGTCGCCTGCGGCCCGGCAGGCCTGGTCGTTATCGACGTGGACAGCCACACCAGCGCCGTCCCGGCCCGTGACCGGATCCTGCCCGGCATCCCGATCCACGAAGGTGTCAGCCTCGATGGCCTGGAGAACGGCTACCACACGCTCGCCCTGTTGGCGGCTCTCCGCGGTGCCCCGGACCCGGCCGCTGATGCCAACACCCTGCGCGTGCGGACCCCCTCCGGCGGCCTGCACATCTGGTACCAGGACCACACCCACCGTCAGTTCGCCTGTTCCACCGGCTCTTCTAGCGGTAGAGCCCTTGCCTGGCAGGTCGACGTCCGCGCGCACGGCGGTTACATCGTCGCCCCCGGCACGGTCACAGCTGCCGGCACGTACGAGGTCCTCCCAGGGGCCAGAACGCCCGCTCCGCTGCCTCAGTGGCTCAGTGAGGAGCTCACTCGCACCGGACATCTCAAGTGCCCTCCTAGGCCCCTCCAGGCCCTTCAGACGGCCATCCCTGCCCGTGGCCGACAGGCCGTCGTGGCATCAGGAGGCGGGAAGCGAGGAGTCGAGCGCATCCTCGACACCGTCCTCCAGGACGTGACCGACTGCGCCAGCACCCCGGAGGGAGCCGCCTTCACCACCAAGCTCAACCGTGCCGCCTTCACCGCAGGAGGCCTCGTCTCGGCTGGCCACCTCAACCACGACACCGCTGAGCAGCTCCTTCTGGACGCCGCCCGCACGGCCCGTCCCGCTCAGTACAGGCACAGCTCCGCCGTCATCCGCTCAGGCCTTGCCGCGGGCATCCGGCAGCCCCTGCACGTCAGGGAGGCGCGCGGATGAACGACAGCACCGGCAAGAGGACGGTCTTCGATCCCGTGGTCGCAGCCCAGCAGATCCTGGAGTACCCCCCGGTCCCCAGCCCCTCCCCGCCGCCCAGGCCCGGCACGGTCGTCCAGGAGAGCCTCCTCGACGCCGCGCCCGCCAGTGTGTTCCAGCCAGCCCTGAAGGCGGCTGTACAGGCCACCGGCAGCCCCGAGGCGACCCCGCTCGGCCTTCTGCCTGACTCCCTCTCCGACCGCGGCAACGCCAAGCTCTTCGTCCACCTCTACGGACGCGACTACCGCCACGTACCCGGCATCGGTTGGTACCGCTGGGCCACCCACCGCTGGCAGCTCGACGAGGACGACACCGTCGTGTGGGCCGCCGGTGAGATGGCCGAGAACATCGCCACCCACGACCCCCGCGGCCTCTATACCAACACCGACCTTCGCCGACACCGCCGGCGAGCCCTGTCCACCTCGGGCATGAACGCCATGCTCGCCCAGGCCAAGTCCGCCCCCGGAATGGTCCTTAACGCTGCTCTCCTGGACGCCGACGCCTACGCCCTGTGCACCCCAGGTGGGGTCGTCGACCTGCGGACCGGTGCGGTCGTTGCGCCTGACCCCAAGGTCCATCACCACTCCCGATCCACCACTTTGGCCCCCGCCCGCATGCCCACCCCACGCTGGGACCGCTTTCTCACCGACACCTTCGGCGACGACAAGGAAGGGCGCCAGACCCGCGACTTCCTGCACTTGCTGCTCGGCTACTCGATCAGCGGCGACGTCGGCGCCCAGGTCATGCCTTTCCTCTACGGCCAGGGCAAGAACGGTAAGTCCGTCCTCCTGGACGTCATGATCCAGCTCCTCGGCGACTACGCGGACGCGGCTCCGCCCGGCTTCCTCATGGCCAAGACCTTCGACGGTCACCCCACCGACCTCGCCGAACTCCACGGCCGCCGCATCATCGTCTGCTCCGAGCTCAAGCCTGGCGATCGCTTCGACGAGGCCCGGGTCAAGCTCCTCACCGGCGGCGACAAGATCAAGGCCCGTCGGATGCGCCAGGACTTCTTCTCCTTCGAGCCGACCCACAAGCTCTGGCTGCTCGGCAACCACCGTCCCGAGGTGGGCACCGGCGGATTTGCCTTCTGGCGCCGCATGCGGCTGATTCCGTTCGAACGGGTCGTCCCCGAGGAACGCAAGATCGACAACCTGGCCCACGTCCTGGTCGCCGAGGAGGGCCCGGGCATCCTCGCCTGGCTGATCGACGGCGCCCGCCGCTACTTTGCCGGCGAGAAGGACCTAGCCGGTCCCCAGCGCGTCCAGACCGCCACCACTGCCTACGCCGAGACCGAGGACCACGTCGGCCGCTTCCTCAAGGAGTCTTGCGCCACCGGTGAGGGCATGCGCGCCGAGCAGTCCCAGCTCTTCGGCGCCTACACCCGCTGGTGCGGCTTCGAAGGCGCCAATCCCGTATCCGGCCGTGCGTTCGCCGCACGAGTTCGGGAGACACTGGGTATGACCTCTCCCAAGGAGATGGTCCTGTCCAACAGCCGCAAGTACTACCCGGGCATTGGCCTGATCACCGACGAAACAGAGGAGCAGAACGCGTGAGCGCGCTGATCGACCCGGCCGAGCTCGCCCACGAAACCGACCTCGTCTGGCTTGAAGACACCGCCTGCCTCGACTACGTCCGCCAGTCGCTTGACCGGCTCACCACCCGCCGCGGCCGCCCCGCTTACCACCGCGACGGCCGCATGGTTGGCTACGCGACTCTCGGCCCCGACGCCAAGTCCTCCCGCGCCTCCGGTACCTTCCGCCGACGCGTCTTCTGGCTTCTGCCCCACGATCGCGACCAGGATCCCGAAGGCCTCTATTCCACCGGTGCCCCCTCCGAGGCTGTCGACCCACGCACCGTCGCCCCGGGTGTCAAGGGCTACAAGACCGAGCGCTCCGAGGGCGGCCCAGCCTCGCCGGCCATGCTCGAGCTGGGGATAACGCTCCCGAAGGCTTGACCGGTCCGGGGGGGGTGACGTGCCAGCGATTTCGGCGGCATCGTGGCCGGGCGTGCCCGGTGATTCGACGTCGGTGGTTCCAGCAGCGCCCGTTCCGGAGGGAAGCTGCCCGTAATGGCCTGATGCATTTGCTCGCGTGCGAGGACTCAGCGGCACCGTCGGCTCGGGAACAGCGCGGTGAGCGCCGCGCAAGAGTTGCTTCAAGGCCGCCAAGTCCAGAGCACCGAGCGTGAGGCTCGCCTGGCGGTCTTCCGCTGGGCCCACCGCTACAACACCGTCCGACACCACAGCCGCCCGCCCGGTGCAGGTCCCGCTTCGGCAGGAGCGGCTCGCTCACCTGTCGACGTGACCGCGAAGATCACTGTCCAAGCCTCACGCCGGGCAGTTGATCAATTACCCAACACTTTCTGAGGCTCTGCGGACGTCCGGCAGGGCATCGCCGTCAGCTCAGTGTGGGTCGCGCGCAAGTCTCGGGTCCACGACATGTCCGCCGCGGGCGCACGTACCGGGTTGTTAACCTGCGCGGATGGGACTGGACATCACCGTGGTCATGGCCGACTGGAACCGGCTGGCCCGGATACCAGCGCAAGAGCGCCTGGACGTGCTGGACGACACCGCGTTCCCGTCCCCTGGAGCGATGCGGACCCGCCCGCCCTCGCCGTCGCTGAGCCCCACGGCTGGGTGTGGCCGTCGGAGTCGGCGTGGTGCGCCCGCTACCAGTACGGGACCACCGGCTCCTACAGCTTTCACTGGCGCCTGGCCGCCGCCTGGAAAGACATCAGGCAATCAGCGGCTCCCGACCTACGGGCGGCCCTCGACCACTTCCTTGGCGCCCTCGTCCCCGAGGCACCAGATGTCGGCCCCGCACCGGCCGCCGGCTTCCCTGACGACCCCTCACCCTGGCGCCCGCAGGTGCTCCTGCTCTGCGCCCCGGACGAGATTCCCGGCCTTGCCCGCGCCTGGGAGACGGCCGCACCACGGCTGGAGGAACTCCGCGCGCCCTTCGACGCCGAGTGCGCTGGCTGGGCCGGCCGGCCCTCCACCTTCGACGACGCCGCCGCGCTCCTGCACGAGTAGGGCGACGTCGTCGCCGGAGCTAAGGTGCGCGGCTGGGGCCTCATCGGCCTCCGGTAAGGACAGCCGCTGCACCGTTCCGCCCGCAGTCTCGAAGCTTTGCAGGGCGTTGCAGTGCTGCCCGTGGTGGAGATCCGGGAGCGCAGCTGGCCGTTTGCGGTCCAGGCGTAGAGGCGAGACAGAGCCGGCCGCGCAGGGTGTCCTGACCAGGTAACGGGCATCAGGATTGTCCGTTCGCCGCCCTGGGGGCTTCTCGGTGGGACGGCCGTGCGGCCTCTTGCGGACCGTCCACTCCATGCCGATGACCGGCAGCGCCGAATCCGTTCGTCCGGCAAGCTGCCCTCACGGTACTCCTTGCGCCGCGCCGTGAACCACGCGCTCCGCAGGTGCCCACGCTCGGCCTGTACGCGCGGGCGGCGGCTAGGTCACCGGAGAAGCGGGCGTCGTAGACGTCCCGAATCACGCCCAGCTTTTCCAACTCGGTGACGTGCTGCTCGCGCAGCCACCCCTTCGTGTAGTACTTGCGCTGCTGTCCGATCCATGCGCCGAGCTTGTCCCCGTCCTCGGTGACGTATTTCGTGAGGGCCTGCAAAGGGCCGTGGTCGGCGCGATCTGCGGGCAGCAGCCACGCCGTCCCACCAACGCGCACCGTGGCCGGCCGCGCTTGAAGGCGGCCGGGGGCGAGCTGTGGTTCAGCGAAGGGAATGCAGGCAGAGGGTGTACGGGTCCGGGCCCTCTTGCGTGTAGTAGGCGTCGGCGTCGTCGTACGTGCGGCAGGCGGCCTCGCCGTCGCTGGTGCCGTTCTCCCGCGCGATGACCCTGGCCTCGGCCTTCGGGTCGGAGCAGCCCACGACCACCACGTCCGCGTGGGAGTCGGTCGTGCCGGTGGATACGTGTCGGTTGTACACGCAGTCACCGGTGGAGGCGTAGGAGGGGGAACTCCCGGCCTGGTAGAAGATGAATCCGGCCACGAGCACCGGCACCAGGAGCCCGAGGGCCGCTGCCCGCTGGAACAGGGGCTTGCCCGGGTCCGCTGGCTGTCCGGGAGCGCCGGGGACGGGCACGCCCAGCTTGTTGACCTTGGCCCGGTGGGGCAAGTTGACCAGCATCGTGATCGGGTTGATCAGCATGGACGCGATGCCCCACCAGCCCTGCCAGGCGCTGTCCGCGGTCATCTTTCGGTGCACAGCGATGCCGCAGGAACGGCAGAACGGGCCCTGCAGCTTCAGGAACCGCATGATCACCAGGAACCCCTGATGCCCCCGGAAAGTCGCCTCGACGGCGGGCACCGAGCCGCAGAACCGGCACGACGGGCCGTAATACGGCTGCCCCGCCGGTGCGGGGGCGGTCACGGGGTGGGCGGGCGGTGGCGTAGACAAGAGTCCCCCGAGAAATGAAAACGTGTGCGAATGCAGGCCCGCACGCTATCGGTGCGGACAACACGATTGAAAGCGATTTGCCGGACCCGTCATCAGCTGACGGAGCCGCAGGTCCGAGCGGGCGCGTCATGACGGCGTGCCGTCGGCCGGACCGCGGCGCACCAGGGCACGGACCACACCCGGCCGGGCTCAAAAGGGTGGGTCGTCGGTGCACCCGCCGTCGTCCTCGGCGGCCCGGCCGCGCTGCCAAAACCCGTCCCAGAACCGCCGGTCCTCCTCCCACTGTCCCTGGATGCCCGGGGATGACGGCGATCACCTCGTCGCAGTGGCCTTGCTGGATGAGCAGCGTGGCGAGGTCGGTCGCGACCTGACGGCCTGGGATCTTCCGAAGGACGGTGATGGCATCGTCGAGGCGGCCGTCCTGGGCGAGCAGCCTCGCGACGGTGATGTCCCGGTCGTCGACCTCGTCGGCGGGCAGCGCCTCGATCTCGCCGATGGTCTCCTGACATCGCCCGCCCTTTGCGGCCGTGGTGCTCGCCCGGCGCTGACTGGAACGCGGGAGGACGAGGTCAGCAGCGGCGGACAGCGGGGGGCGATGAGATCACGCCCAGGATGACAGCGGCGGTGCGACGAGTGCCGGGTCGGCGGTTTCCGGGCCCTCACCTGATCGATCGGCAACGGCCTGCATGATCAAAATCCCTGTGGGCCTCGCTGGCGGCCTGCCAGTGGGTCGAGAAGCCCGGCATACCGGCCACCTCCTGCGAGGCGCCAGAAGGGCCCGTTCCGGGGGCCAATTTCTTGTCGCGTCCAGGACACATTTGCCTCAGGTGGCCGATTCCGCCGCCGCATGAGAGCTTCGTCGGGACGCTCGCTGACGCTGGCGTACCCGGAGCGTGTTGCGACAGGCGCATACGCCGGACGGTGCTCAGCGCCAGGTACAGGGACAGCGGGGCGGTGCTGTCGGTGGACGGCCTCTCGAGGTCAGCTGTCTTCCTCCCAGTGCGCGAAGCAGAACCGGGCGGCGCTGACGCTGGCGTCGCCGGCTCTCTCCGCGCGCACCCACAGGTTGAGCCCCTTCGATCCCGAGTCTCCGGCGCAAGTGAAGCGGAGGTCGGGTCCGTGGTCCTCGAGGTACCGGATCAGGTCGGTCTCGGCGCTGGACGGGGCCCTGCCGATCAGAGGGATGCCGTCAAGCAGCACCTGGGGCCCGGTCCGTCCATGGACGGTGACCGCGGCCAGCTCGGGACCGTTGGCCTTGTGCCAGTCGTGCGCGGTGACTCCAGCTCGGGCGAAGCGTTCCTCGTTGACGCGCCACTCCTCGGGGTCCCCGTCCCGTTCCCAGGGGGTGCCCTTCGGGAACGGGTGATGTCCCCGGCGATGGCCGGGGTCTCGCCCTGCAGGGCGTCCGCGACCTGCTGCGGGCTCATCCCGAACCGCAGCGGCCCCACCCCCGCCAACGGATCACCCACTGTGCCCGCTCCCCCGGCTCCCGGCTCCACCAGGTCATCCCCCCACAATCCGTCCGGGCAGAACCCGGTCCGACGTGCCAATGATCTTGCCGGTCACTCTAGACACGCCGTGTGACAAGGCTGCCGTCACTGTGCCTGCACCGCCGGGCATGCCGGCACGGGGCTCTGATCTTGGTGGCCCAGCCCGGCCGGCAGCACCCGGGCCGTGGTGGCAATGACGAAGCCCACAGCGCCAGGCACGACAGAAGCCCGGCACCCACCAATGAGGGCAGGTACCGGGCTCCTGCCCGAGCGTGAACCTCAGTGGCCCCTTGCGCTGCTCTGTTCGATCTCCTCGACCTTGCTGAGCACGGTCTGGGCGACAACGCGCGCTTCGTCCGGCGTCAGGAATCTGCAAATCCATCCGGCGACACCGTTCAGGTCCTGCCAATTGGGGAGACCGAGCCCGCCTCCCGTTCCTCCCTCGGGCCGGGCCTCACGCTGGTCCGGGACAGCGGGCGCATAAACGGCGTTTACGTCGCGCTCCCGTTCCTGGCCGCCGTCGGAAGTCGCGGTCTCCGCACCGGCAGCGTAAACGGCGTTTACATCGCCGGCGGCCCGCGGCGACGGCGACGCCTCGGCCCGGGCATCGGACGCGGCTCCCGGTCGCGCCGGAGCCGCACGCTTGGCCTTGGCTTCGGCCTTCACCGCCTGCTTGTGGGCCGCGGCCTTCTTCGCCGCCTCCGCCCGCTCCAGCTGGCCGCTGGCCGTGAGCTTTCCTGCACGCGCCGCCGCACCGATCTTGCGGGCCTCCTCGATCGCCAACTCCCCCGCGCTCGCCTGCTCCTGCAGCTCGGGCGTCAGGTGAAGCAGCGCCAGCCGCTGGCCGACCCAGGCCGCAGACTTGCCAAGCTTGCGCGCCACCGCGGCCTGATTTCCGCCGTACACGTCGGTCACCAGCTGCTCGATCGCCTGCGCCTCCTCGAACGGCGCCACGTCCTCCCGGTGGATGTTGGCGACCAGCGCCGCCTCCACCAGGTCAGACGCACTGGCCGCGAGGTCGTCGTTCAGGTCGACACGCAGCACCTCCAGCCCGGCCCGCTGCGCAGCCCTCAAACGGCGATTGCCATCCAGCGCGACGAAGTCGGCGTCGCCGATCGCCCCGGCCTGCTCCGGATGCGCATCGAGGAAGGCTCCCCGGCTGACCACGGTCACCGGGACGATCTGGCCGCGGCTCATGCTCTCGGCCAGCTCGTCGATCGTCTCGTCGTTGATTGTCTTACGCGGGTTGAGCGGGTTGAAGACGACCGAGGCCACGGGGGCGACCGAGGACCGGCGGACCCGCCCCGTCGCGTCCAGGGCCTCGCTGCGCGCGACGACCTCGTCCTGGCGGCGCTCGCCCTGCGCCAGCGAGCCGAACGAGCCTCCGCCACCGGCGAGCTTCTTGGCGATGCTCATCCGAGCCTCCTGCGGATCTCGCGCATGCGCTGCGCCTGGACGGACGTGGGTGCGTACATCAGCAGCGGCTGCTTGAGGTGCACGGCCTCGCGCTGCTCTTTGAGGTCGGGGACGACGGCGACGACGGGCGGTGTGCCGAGCGAGCGCCACTCCTCGAGGGAGTGGGTGGCCACGTAGCCCTTGCGCTTGTCGTACTTGTTGACGACAAGTCCGAGGCGGTCGATGTCGACCTCGTAGTCCAGGCTGACGGTGCGGATCTGGCTGTCGAGCATGGCGTAGGCGTCGGCCGAGGAGTCCTCGGCCTCGACGGGGATGATTACGCCGGATGCTCCGGCGGGTTCGTTCTTGCGGCGATGGGCGTAGTAGAGGCCGGCATCCATCGCGAGGCCGAGGTTGGGGGGCGCGTCGACGACGATGACGTCGAAGTGCTGCTCGAGCGGGGCGAGTGCGCGCTGGAGGCTGGTCTCACGGGGACCGCGGACCGAGCCGAGCCGCGAGTCGAGCAGGAAGGCGTCGAAGCTGGAAGGCAACAGGCTCAGCCGGCCCTGGAAGAGCTCCGGCGCGATCGGGACGACCTGGTCGAGAAGACTCCCGGTGGTCCTCTCCCGTTCGACCATGTGCGTCACCAGGCTCTCGGTACCGGGGGCGATCTGCTTGGCGCCGAGCTGAGAGGTGAGGTGACCCTGCGGGTCGTAGTCGACGAGGAGGGTGCGCAGTCCGGCGAGTTCGGGCAGGCCGGAGGCGCCGGTGGTGCGGGGAAGGCCCAGCGCTATGGCCTGGCCGACGCCGGCGGCGACGGTGGTCTTGCCGACTCCGCCCTTCTGGTTGCACACGACGAAGCGACGCGTGTACTGCGGGATCGTCAGGTCGGTGAGCGGGACACCGTGTGAGTCGATCCAGACACGGATCGCCTGGGCGAGGCCCTGGACGAAGGAGATGTCGCGGTCTGCGCAGTCGGCCTTGAACGCGTCGGGGAGGCCGGTGGGAAGCCAGGTGTTCCAGCTCTCGGCGCCGGCGGTATCGACCACGGGGTTGTCGTCGGCCGGGCGGGCGCGCCACTGCTCGATGGCGTCGGTGACGGCGACCTGCATGTCGATGCCGAGCTGGGCCGCCCGGGTCTTGAGTTCTTGACGAAGCGAGGGCGGCAGCTTGGATGCCACCTTTTCCCTGCCGCCACCAGAGTATGGAGATGCCATGGCGTCACCTTAGTTGCTAGTGGCTGATTTGGTGACACCAGGGCCGGTGTGTCATCCACAACCTGATCCCACTGCACGTAAACGGCGTTTATGTCGAGGCGCGTGGGAGCGGCGCGCGAGCGTGGCGAGCTGACACGCCGCCCGTCGCCGTCACGACGGAGGACGATGCTCCGGGTATCCGAACGTGGAGTTGACCTGCCGATTGCCGCCAGGCACCGACCGTGCACGGCCGTCCCGGGGCAGGTCCACGTAAACGGCGTTTATGCCCCAGCGATCAACGATGGCCGAGCAGACGCGGGCTCAGCCGCTCCGGAAGCCGCCAGGCACCAGGCGGTGACCGATCCCGTCACGGCTGGAGAAGTCCGGGCCGCCACCGCCGTGACCAGCGCCCAGTGCCCCGACGCCATGCGCCGGCTCGGCCCCGGGCCCAGAGAGCCGGGCGTGATGCCCAGCGGCGGCCGATGTTGGCGAAGCGGTCGGCGCGGAGCGGGTGGCGCGCAGCGTCAGGCCGCCAAGGTCAGCCGCATCCGGCGGGCCAAGGGGCAGGTTCAAGAGTCGGTTTCCCCGCTGAACTGAACCGCCTCAGCGGTGCGGGCCGCAGTGTGGACTTGACGGCCTCTACATGGCGCGGGAGCGGTGGTCAACGACTTCGGGATCCGGTGAACGTGAACGCCGTTTATGTACAGGTCGCGCGGACAGGACAGCCAGATCCCAGAGGAGGTACAAGCGGTGGCCAACCGCGGGGTATCCGCCTTGTGGCGCGAGAGGCGCCAGTCGCCACCCCCGGGTGTCGGTCAGCGCCCAGCGAAAGCGGCGCACCCGAAACGCAGAAGGACAACTAGTCTGAGGCGCGGGACTGCCGTTCTGGGGCGTTGGCACGGTGGAACCCGTGCCGTACGAGTCGCTGAGCCGGCAGAGGCGGCACGGCCTGAGACGCGCGCACGCATCCCGCCTTCCGAGCACGGAGTCGGCCGCTTATGCCCGAGGGCGGGCGGGAGGAGCATGCCTAGACGGGGTCTCATTGAAGGTTCCGCTTCTCCTGGGAAGCGACTCCCAGAGGTCCAGCCAGTCGTGGATCAGGAAGAGCGGCTGGGTCAGGTGGGTGTCGCCGACGCGTCGGGAACGGAACGCGAAGCCGTGGTCGGAGAGGGACGGGGCGCGGCCGTGCTGTGCCTCAACGGGTGTGTATAGACGAGCCCAATTCCGGCGGGACGGTACGCAACCGATCAATAGGGGTTCCGCCGAGCCGGACTCAGGGGTCCGGTGAGCGCATCCAGGGTGACGCAGGCGAGGAGGCCGCCGGCTCGTTCTGACCCTGGTCGTCCCGGAGTCGGCGATGCGAGGCCGACGCCGACGGTCGCCGTGGATGTACGCCGTGCGGAGTCTCGCCGAGGGCTACTGCGGTTTCGTGGGCTAGGAGGGAAAGGTCTACTCATCGCGATCGCTGACGAATCGCCACAGGCCGCGGCAGCCGGCGGATCCAAGGAGGCGCCCTTCGGCCGCTCCCCTCCCACGCCAGCATCCGATGCAGGCTCTCGTACGGCCTATCCCCCAGGCCGTGATCATCGTCGCAGGGAAGCCGGTCTCTCTCCGCCTCCGCGACGACCGCCCTGGGAACGTAAACGCCGTTTATGCCGCGGGATGACCGGCAACCGTGGGCTCCGACATCGGACCCGCGCAACCGTGCCGTCTCAGGAAAAGCGGAAGGTCCGCTGCTCGCTGCGTCAACCGCCGCCGGCCGCGATGGCGGCGTAGCCGGAGGAGACCGACGTGGTTCCGTCGGCACGCATCGCATTCACGAGCAGCACGCAGCGTTGTGATACCGGCGCAATCGGGGGCCACGGATCGCGGGCAACCTGACCAGAGTGTCCCTGAATGCGCCGTCGTGAGGTTCCAGGGGGTGCCGGGGGCGCTGGGCAGGGGGTAGTCGTCGCGCAGGACGTCGTGGAGGAGCATCCCGAAGACGGGTCTCTGCGGGATCTCGCTGGGTGGGTGAGGTAGAACCGGGCGCCGCTGTCCAGGGGGACCACGGCCGACTCATCGCCGGGCGGGCGCCACGACGCGCCGGTGAGGAGGTGGCGGGGGACGAGGAAGATGCTGGGGTGGGGGAGGGCTGGCGGGATCCGGGACCGGCCAGCCCTACGGAGAGTGGACCGGGCCCGGCGGGCTCGTACAGGTCGATGGCGTGGCCGAACTGCTCGGCGACGGGCCAGCGCGGAGGATCACGGGGCGCGCCGACCTCTGCACCTCCCACCATGGCCAGCGCGAAGGACTCCAGGCCCTGGTGGGGGAGTACCCGGGGGTCCACGGTCCGCGGTCATCCGCGGTGCATAAACGGCGTTTACGTTCCCGGGGCGGACATTGAGGCGCCGGCCACGACGGAGGCGGAGAGAGACCGGATTTTCGAAGACAAGGATGGCCTGGGGGAGGGGCCGGACGAGAGCCTGCAGCCGATGTCGGGCCTGCGCAGATCCGGACGCGGTTGGCCCGGTCATCGTCCTGGACGACCAGCTAAAGGTGGAGGAGGAGCTTTCAGCGCCTCTGGTGGGGGCGGTTGTACTCGTCCTCGTCGGGACGGCGGACGTCGGGGCGGGGGCGTGGCCCGCGGAGCCCGGGACCGACCAGGCCCACGGATAGGGGATTCGGGCCCGGTTGGCAGGTACCGGCCGACGGCGTGGCCAAGCAGTTCGGCGACGGGGCCGGCGGGAAGGGTCACGGGTCGGTTGCCGGTGGCCGCCACGAGGTGGGCCAGCGCCACGCCGATTGCGGCTTCCCAGCGCCGGCTCCACGACCCGCCAGGTTCGACGGGTGGGACCCGGTGCTCGGCATGGTCCAGCCCGGCTGCGAGGTCCATCGGCGCCCCTGCCTCTATCCAGGGTCGTGGTTCCCGGGCCGAGAGGGGGGCGGAATCTGTATGAGGGCTGAAAAGCGTGCGTAGGCTGATGGCCGGGCCCTTCACGTCGACGAGCGTGAAGGGCCCGGCCATTGGTCGTCGTGGCAGGACCTACCGGGTCACACGGGCGGCGTGAGCTGGCACACGACGACAAGCTCCAGACGCGGGACGACGTAGTAGGCGAGCAGGCCGCCGGCAACGTCGAGGTAGCGCATCGGCTCGCCGCTGCCCTGGTAGGAGGCGCCGTCCAGGTAGAGCACCCCAGCAGCGCGGACGAGTTCGGCGGCCCGTTGCTCGACGACGGCAAGGAAGTCGGCCGGGGCGCTGACGGTGACGTGCTGCTCGCTGGGGACGTATTCCCAGCTCCAGGTCACGCGTTCACCGCCGCGTAGGCGGCTCGGTAGAGCTCGGCGACGGTGGTGGCGTGCTCGTGACACTCGGCCACGGTCGCGGCGTGGTTGGCGAGGATCTACGTTCGCGGAAGTTCGGCACGTCGCCGGCGGGGAGCTGCTAGCGTGCGCGAATCGTCAAAAGGTGCACGTCCGCAGGTACAACTTGGCGATACTGGGGCGATTTTGTTGGCATGTCAGGTGCGGGCCGCCAGCGCGTGGGGTGTGACGAAGGGGTGCGTGTGGAGACCGCAGGGGATCTCGCTGGCGATGTGGCAGCGCTACGGCGGACGGCAGCCGACACTGCGGCCGCACTGCGGGCGGCGGCTGAGAGGGTTGAGTCCGGTCGGCCCGTCCGGGTCGATGTGGCGCATGCTCTCGCCTCGCACAACGAGGCCCTGGGCGTGCTGGTGGGCCGGCTCGCCGAGATCGTCGGACATGCGGCTGCGGGGTCCGAGGACTGGACGTTCGAGGACTTCGACCGCGAGGTGGCCATAGTCGAGTCGGCCCAGCGGGAGGCCGAGCTGCGCAAGCAGCGGCTCGCGGACCTGAGCGGACGCGTCGCGAAGTACGACGCGCTGCTGGCGGACGAGGACGACGAGGAGGCCAGAGCGGCCCTCGTGATGGTCCGCGACAACTATCTCGAGCAGCTGGCGGCGCTGGGCGTCGTGCCGGCACAGGCCGCTCCCCCGAACGCCCCTGCTCACCACCCAGCGTCCTCGAAAGACATGGCGGATGTGGCGGACTCGGCGGGCGTGGGAGTGGTGGAGGAGCTGTCCGGGCTCGCCCCCCAGGCGGAGGTGCCGTGCGGCGAGAGGCTGGCGGTCAGCGACGGGACGCAGAGCGCACCGGCCGCTGAGAGCGCCGACGGGCCGGTGGACGAAGCGCCCTCTGCTGGCGACGACGCGCGTGCCGCGGCCGGCGCTGCGGACGCTGGTGCAGCTTCGGAACCCGCAACCGACACTCTGCCCAGCGGGGAGGCCGCCCCGCAGACCGGGGCGGTCGACGGCGCCGCGGCGGACGGGGCGTTCGGGCCCGCCGAGAGCGGAGCGGCGACCCAGCAGCCCGAGCGGGACATCGCCCGTCCGGTGGTCCTGCCGTGGTCCGGCAGCGGCGGTGGGGCGGGTCCGGTGGCCGACCTGATCTCCCAGCGGCGCCTGGCCGAGGCGTACTGGTTCACGCGAGGGTCTGACGAGTCGGATCTGCGTGCCGAGACGATGGCGTTCGTGGAGGCGGCGTTCGCGTGCGCCAGCGAGCCGTCCGGCACCGCAGTGCTGTCCGCTTTCAACCGCACCGCGGCCGAGTTCCGCGACGACCGGGGCGCGCAGATCGCTGCCCTGGTCGCGTCCCTGCGGGCCGGGCTCGCGGCGGGCTGGCCCAACGACATCCTCAACCAGCCCGACTACGCCGCAGGCATGCCGGAGGACTGGACCGCGTTCGTCGACGCCGCGGTGAACACCGTGCGGCACTGCCAGCGGGTCAGCCCGGCCCCGGGCTGGCTCGTCCACACCAGCCCCGGGGTGACGCGGGAGCAGATTGGCGACCTGGCCCGCGAGCTGCTGGCCGACCTTCCCCGGCGCCGGACCAGCTACGAGCGGGCCACCCAGGTGCTGGCCCGTCTCGCGGCCGCCGACCAGCCGCTGGGCCGCACCCTGCAGGTGATCGCGGACTGGGCGGATGGAGCAGCCGCCGCTGGCGCCCTCGAGGACGCCGCCGCCGCGGTCCCCTGGCTGGAGCCGGACCGGCTGATCATCGACGCCGACCTGCTGGTGCGCAACCCTAGGCAGGCCCGCGAGCCCATCGAGGCCAAGGCGCGCCGGTCGCTGCTGCGGGCGATCACCAGCGTCAGCGACCTTCTCGACCAGGCACGCAACATCGCGGCGTCCCAGGCCGGCACGCGGCTCGACGTCGCGGCGACCCTGCGCTCGGCGCTCGCGGCCGCTTCGGCCGCCCAGCCACTGCCCGGTGTGGAGGGCACCCTGTTGGAACTGCTGTGCCAGTGGCTCCGCGGCGACGCCCCCGTCCGCGAGCACCAGTTCACCGCCCGGGCGGACGGCCTGCCCGAGGATCTCGGCGACTACCGGCCCGACAGCCGGCCCCTGCTCGCCCTGACCGGCCTGCCGCGCCACCCGGACGGCAGCCCCGACCCCGACGCGCCCGGATTCGCCGCCGCGCTGCTCCCGCTGCTCGACGACGTCGACGCGCACGTCACCGCCCTGGCCCACTGCGCCCTCGGCGACGTCCACCTCGCCGAGGCCCTGGCCGCAGCCGTCGCGCAGGGCGCCGTTCCCGCGGTGCCCTCCGACACGCTGCCCGCGCACGACCTCGCCGCGGCGATCGACACCGCCCATGGCGAGTGGAGCGCGCGCCTGCGCGCCGACCACGCCGCCGCGTCCGGGCTGCTGGCCGAGCTGCGCATCCAGCGGACCCTGGACCCCGCCACCGAGCGCGAGCTCACCGGCGAACTCGCCCGCCTGGAGCAGCCCCGTCCGGCCGGGGCGTACCGGCCGGCGATCGAGGACATCGGCGCCCTGACCGAGCGGATGCACACCGCGGTGCGCGCCTACGCGGTCAAGCTCCACGAGGAGTTCGCCGCTCTCGACCTTGACGAGGCGACGCGCGCGGAGGTGGACAAGCTCCTGGAGCTGCACGACACCGCCACCGCCGAGGAGTACCTGGCGCTGATCAAGCACGGTGAGCCGCTGCCCGACTGGGGCACCGTGGACTGGGGGGCGGACCTGGCCGCGTTCTCCACCGGCCTGGGCCTCGACCCCAAGGACGGCCGTCTCCAGCAGGGCTACAGCGCCCGTCCCTGGGCGCGGCACTACGCGGGCGGGAGCGAGCTGACGGAGGGCGTGCAGCCCGCGCTGGAGGCGTGGGAGGCGCTGTGCGACTCTTCAACCCGCAACCAGGAGTGGCAGCGGCACCTGCCGCGGGTGCTGCGGCTGCTCGGCCTGGAGGCGGAGCCCTCCCGACTCGCCCACGCCGACGGCGCCCTGGGTCAGATCCGCGCCACCCTGCGCGCCGCCGGGGTCACCGAGTCCCGCCCCGGCTACGTCGCCTCCCTCGGCTCGCGCGCCCAGGGCCGCTACAACGTCGTCATCGTCTCCGACCGGCAGGTCGGGCGCACCGTCCTGGACCTGCTCGACGACAACGACAGCACCGCCACGATCATCCTGTACCTGTACCCCATGGACCTGGCCGCGCGGCGCGCCCTGGTCGCCCGGGCCCGCACCGGCATGCGCCAGGCCCTGGTCGTCGATCCCGCCGTCATCGGCTGGATCGCCGCCCGCTACCCGCGCAGTTTCCGCGCCACCCAGCGCGTCACCCTGCCCTGGAGCGCGTTCAACACCTACACGCCGTTCGTCGCCGGCCTGGTGCCGCCCGAGGTGTTCTACGGCCGGCGCGAGGAGATGACCCAGGTCGTCGACCCGCTGGGCGGGCTGTTCCTCTACGGCGGCCGCCAACTGGGCAAGTCCGCTCTGCTGCGCCGCGTCGAGGCGACCTACCCCACCGAGCGCCACAAGGCCGTCTACCTCGACCTCAATGCCTACGGCGTCGGCCAGGCCGAGCCCGCCGAGCGCCTGTGGCCGGTGTTGGCCGCAGAACTGCGCCGCGTCGGCGTGCTGCCGGACAGGGCCAAGCGTCCCGACGACGCGCCAGATGTGGTCGTCGGCCACATCGAGCGCTGGCTCGCCGGCGACCCGGAGCGCCGGCTGCTGGTCCTGCTTGACGAGTCCGACGCGTTCCTCACCGCCGACTCGCGTTCCGTGAACGGCCTCGGCGGCGAGGGCACCTTCCCCAACGTGCTGCGCCTCAAGCGGCTCATGGAGAGTACGGAGCGCCGCTTCAAGGTCGTCTTCGCCGGCCTGCACCAGGTCCAGCGCTTCAGCCACCTGTCCAACGTGCCGCTCGTCCACGGCGGCCCCGACGTCCTCGTCGGCCCGCTCAGCCCGGCCGAGGCGCAGCGCCTGGTGGTCGAGCCGATGGCCGCACTCGGGTTCGTCTTCGAGCGCCCGGAGCTGGTGTGGAGGGTGCTGGCCGCGACGAACTTCCTCGCGTCGCTGGTGCAGATCTTCTGCGAGCAGCTCGTCTCCGCGCTCCGCTCCGCTCCGGTGGAGGACACCACCTGGCCGATCGTGGTGACCGAGGCGGACCTGCGCAGCGTCAGCGCCTCCGCGCACGTGCGGGCCCAGATCGCGGACCGCATGCGGATCACGATCAACCTGGAGGACCGCTACCGGGTCCTGGCGCTCGTGATCGCCCTGCGCAGCCTCGAGGACGGCTACCGTAACAGCTACGGCCCCGCCGAGCTGCTCCAGGAGGCGCGCGAGCGCTGGCCCGAGGGCTTCCGCGAGCTGACGGCCAGCCAGATGCAGATCTACCTGCAGGAGATGGTCGGCCTGGGTCTGCTGGTGCGCCAGCCCGGCGACGACCCGTCGTACGCAGTGCGCAGCCCCAACGTGGTCAGCATGCTCGGGACCCCGGAGGCGCTGGAACTGGAGCTGACGGAGACCGAATTCCGTCTCCCCTACGAGTACAACCCCAGGTTCTCGCGCCGCATGGTCGGCGAGGGCCGGTCCGCCATCCAGCGCTACAGCCCGCTGACGGAGGAGCAGCTGTCCGCCGTCACCGGGCCCGGGGTGAGCGCCGTGTCCGTGAGCGACATCTTCGAACCCGCCCTTGTGGTGAGCGCGGTGGAGGCCTATGCGGCGGCGCGGAACACGGTCGTGGTCCGTGCGAGCGGCGCGAACCACGCGAAGCTCCTCGCCGCGCCGCAGCAGGACGACCAGCTGCTCCTGGTGGACCTGCGGGGCCGGGACCAGGACGAGCTGAGCGCGGCGCTAGAGCTCCTGGGCGCCGCAGGCGGTACGCAAGGGCCCGGCGCCGGCGCCCGCCGCGCCGTCGTGCTGGTCCACCCGGACGCCGCACTGGGCCGCAACGACGTTATCGGCAACGCGATCCGGCCGCAGCGCTGGAGCGCCGACAGCCTGCGCGCCTGGCCGGAGTGCCCGTTCGACACCCCCCAGCAGCGCCGGCAGCTCGTCGAGGCCACCGGTGGGTGGCCCAGCCTCGTCGAGATGACCGTCCACCAGGTCACCCGCACCGGCACCCCGCTGGAAACCGCCCTGGAGAAGGTCCGGGCGCTGACGGAAAGCCTCGAGTGGAGCCGCGGCCACCTGCGGCGCATCGGCCTCGACGCGGACCTCGCCCGGCTCCTGACCGGCTGGACCCAGCTCCTCGACGAGCCCGAGCCCGACACCCCCGCCCGGATCGCCAGCATCATCGGCGTGCCCGAATCCCGAATCCTCGACCTCGTCGCCCGCTTGACCGGCCTCGGCGTCCTCGACGAGCACCCCCAGGGCATCGCCCTCGACCCCGTCACCTTCCGCGCACTGGCCACCCTCACGGACGGCGCGTGACCACCAGCCGCCCCCACGCCACCGCACCCGCCACCCACGACCTGACCGCACTGCCGGGCGTGCGCCACCTGGCCCGGCGCATCGCCGAGGACCTCGCCGCCGGCCACTCCTGCCTGCTCATCCTCCCCACCTGTGCCAGCGCCACCGGCGACGACCTGCTGCGCGCCGCCCTCAGCGACCACACCCCCCACAAGCGCATCCCTGCCCCCGGCGCCCTGCCAGCACCCGATCCCGCGCACCCGAACGACGAGCCCGTCGCGCCCCTGTGGTCCGGTCAGCCGCCGCAGCTCGACCTCGACGACACCTTCCTCCTCGACGCCATGACCGCCGCCTTCGGCGACGCCGCCGCCTTATCCCCCGCACCCGCCCCACCCCGGCCCCGCCACGCGCCCGACCGCATCAAAAGCCTCGAAGCCCGACTCGAGAGCCTCCTGCCCCCACGCCCCGCCGACAGCGACCCCACCGACGACGTCTACCGGCGCCTAAGCGCCCACCACGCCGACGGCTGTACCTATGTCCTCCACGCCGCCAGCGACGACGACCCCGACGACCTCGCCCGGTTGCTGCAGCGCCTGCCCGCCACCGCTAAAGCACTCGGTCTGGCACCCGAGCAGCGCCCCAAACTCCTCGTCGTCGCCACCACCGACCGCCTGCCCGCCACCGCCCCCGACGACCTCGCCCGCACAGACGTGGCCGTCCACTGGTGGTGGGGAGCACTCGGCCGCGTCGACACCGCCTCCGTCACCGCCGTCAACCGGCCCCTGCCCGCCCGCACCGTCACCCACAGCGACACCGGCCGCACCCGCATCGGCGAAGCCCTCACCCAGGCCACCATCGTGGAAGTCTGCGGCCCCTACCTCGATCTCGCCGCAGCCCTCGCCGCCCGCTGGGACGGGCAACCCGAAACCCTCCGCGCCACCCTCACCGCCCTGTGCTCACCAGGCCCCCTCGTACTGCCCGCACAACGCACCCCCGCCCGCCGAACCGGCGCGCACGCCCACCAACCCCCCGACGCCCTGCGTCTGCGCTGGAACAACGGCACCATCGACGCCTGGGAAGGCCAACTGCGCACCCACCCCGCCGAACTGTGCACCCCAGGCGGCGACACCGAACTGAACAGGCTCCTGTGGGTGGCACAGAGCCGCACCCTCCTGCCGCTCATCGACGACGCCCGCGACGCCCTGGTCACCCAGGTCCTGCCCACCGCGAGCTGCACCCCCCAGCAACTGCTCAGCATGTACGCCACCGACCGGACCGTTGGCGGATCCGCCCCCCTCGACGCCCGGCTTCAGGCCCTCGAACTCGGCGCCCTGTACTCGGCGAAGACAAACGCTCACCTCGCCTTTACCCCGCCGCAGACCTCCACCCTGCTCACCCTGCGTGAAGCCAGGAACGAGCTCTCCCACCGCCGCCACCTCTCCGGAAAAGCACTCACGCACCTGATCACCAAACTCAGCCCGTGACCCACACCGCCACAGCCGGTCGACCGGGCAGAGGCGGCGCTCGCAGGGACGGCCGGCTTCAGGAGCAGGACTCGAGCGGCGGGGTCGTTTCCGCTGACGGCGGGCCCGCGCGGACCCGCGCCCTAGGTGTATTGACCACGAGCGTTGTTGACGGCCGTAGGGCTTGATCATGGCGAAGACCTCCGGTGTGGTGGAGGTGTCTAGGCTCCACACCACACACGGAGGTCTTCGTGTCACACCGTAATGCCCGGCTGACCGTGCACGGTAGGCGGCTGCTGGTCGAGCGGGTCCGGTCCGGCCGGCCGGTGGCTCATGTGGCCGCCGAGATGGGCATCTCCCGGGCCACCGCCCACAAGTGGGTCCGCCGGTGGCGCCAGGAGGGCGAGGCGGGCCTGCACGACCGCTCCAGCCGACCGCACTCGACACCGCACCGCACACGGCCTCGACCGAGAGTGCGATCTGCGGGCTGCGGCGCGAGCGCAAGCTCGGCCCCGCCCGGATCGGCCCGATCCTCGGACTGGCACCCTCAACCGTCCACCGGGTCCTGACCCGCCACGGCCTGAGCCGCCTCGCGTACTCCGGGTCACGGGGCCGGCAGAGGTGCACCCGGGTGGCGAGCAGGCCGGCGAACGCGGCGAACTCGCTGGTCAGCCTGCCCTTGCCGACGCCGGTTTCGTTGTCCCAGACCAGCGTCTTGGGGACAGCTCCCCAATTGGAGAGCAGGCGCCAGTGTCCGTCGATGAGATCACCGGTGCTCCGCGAGGGCAGCATCCGGGCGGTGATCACGCGCGAGTAGCCGGAGACGATCACGAGCACCGGTGGGCGGCCCGACTGGCCGTAACCGAGCGGGATGTCGACCGGTGGGAACCACAGGTCGCACTGGGCGAGCTCACCGGGCTGGTAGACGGTCCGCGAGACCGGGTCGACCGGCAGGTAGGCGGGACGCAGTTCGCGCACGCGCTCCTTGAGGATGGTCATCCCGCGCTCCCAGCCGATGCGCTCGGCGATCACGGTGGCGGGCATCGTGGGGGTCTGCTTGAGCAACTGCGGGTTCCACGGCGTCCACCGCCGAGCCCTTCAGCGGCCGCTGGTAGACCGGCGGCCGGTCGGTGGGCAGGGCCCGTTTCACCGTGTTCTTCGAGATACCCAGGTGCCGGGCGATCCCCCGGATCGGCATGTGCTCCGCCCGGTGCAGCCGGCGGATCTCAGCCCAGTCCTCCACGGAAATCACCCTCTCCTCCTGACCCTCAATGAAGATCAGGATGATCAGACGATCGCGAGGTGGGTCACCGTTGATCCGCCGTTCAGCGGTCAGTTTTCACCCGTCGCCGAGAGGGCCACCAGCGCCCGCCACGCCCCGACCAGGCACCCGTCCGGGCCCGGCCCTGCGCGGTGCCGGGTTCCTCGCCGAAGCCGGTTTCGGTCACAGTGACGCGCCGCCCGCGCCTGCTGGCAGCGCCGGGAGCCGCTGGGGGACGCTCGCGATGTAGGTCTCGCGTACCACGACGTCCCCTGGTGCGGGCCGCCGTTTTCTCGCCTGTGCCTGGGTCGATTGTGCCCGCCCGGAGGGTTCACGGTCACCGGCATCCCCCGTGACTGAAACGGAGGGCGGAACGCTACTTGGCATGTCAATCTCAGAAGCTCCTCAAGTTTTGCCCTCGGAGCATCCCCGGCTGCCTAGGGTCCTATGTGTCCGCCCCAACCAGGGGCGGAAATCGGGAGGGGAAATTTTGATGATGAAGAAGGCTGTTGCCGGCGTGTTCGCGGGTGCGGTCCTGGCCGGGGTCGTGGGGGCTGCTCCGGCGAGCGCGACCGGGGTGGACCCGGGCCAGAGCAGTGTTTACTGCGAGCCGGTGACGAACCGCTACTACGAGCAGACCGGCTGGGACTGGAGCACCCACGACAGCGGCACCGTGTCGAACAACTCAGGCGCCTCGATCAGCCGTGCCATCGCCAGGACCAACACCGGCACGCTGAGCGCCACCGTCAGCGCCGAGGTTTCGGTGAGCGGAAACGTCCTGGTGACCGAGATCCAGGCCACGCTCGGCCTATCCGTGACCGCGTCGGCGACGGTCTCGAGTACGGATACGTTCACGGTGAACGTTCCGGCATGGACGACCGTCCGCTACAACGACGGCATCATCAACCGCCGGTTCGGCGTCCGCATCGTCCACACCTACAGCAACTGTCAGACCAGCACGTCCTGGGGCACTGCCACCGCACCGGAGCGCTACTCCGAGGTCTACAACGCCTGATGACCCCGTGTGCGGGGTGCGGCCGCATTCGGGCCGTACCAACCACCACCGATGCCCGAACCCGTCACGGGGAGACCGATGAACCACCGCACCGCACCGGCCGCACTCGTCACCCTGGCAGCCCTCACCGTCCTCGTCGCGTGCGACAACGACGACCCCGCCGGCGGGGCAAAGCCCGCCACCACCCAGGCCATCGCGTGCTCGGCCGAGTACCACGCACCGGACGGAGACCTGCTCCACCCCGAGAGCGTCTGGTCCACGGCCCCGTACACGCGCTCCGAGGCCTCCCTCACCCTGTCTGCGGGCTGCCCGCAGGCCCCTGCCGCGCCCTCGACCTCATGCGACCCGGCACAGTTCCCGTGGAGCGCATCCGACGACCTGAACGCCGCACGTGTGCGCGCGGCCGGTGTGGACACCTGGATCAAGTCGACCATCACCGGAGGTGGTGCCGGCCAGGGCCTCACCCAGCAGATCCTCAAACTCCGCCTGGCCGACGCCACCACGGCGGTCAACCGTTTCCGCGACCACCTGTTGCAATGCGGCGCGAGCACCGTCGTGGAGACCAACGGGAACCCCCAGGTCCTCCTTCTCGAAGAGGCAGCCAAGCCGAGGCTTCTCGTCGACCTCGCCAACGACCGGATCACCGCGCTGACCCCGACTGGCGACGGATGGACCAAGCAGCAACTGCTCCAGATCACCCAGCGCTGAAACCCGGCCACGGCGCCATCGCCCGGGGCGCGATACCCCGGGCGACCCGACCAGCAGCCGGGCTCGCCGGGCCGGATCACGCTGCGCGTCGGCCCGCACCTGTAGGCCCGGGGACGAAGACCGGACGATGCCAGTCAGGCCGTCGGTGCCTCGGAGCCGTCCGGGCGGGCGGCCTGCTTGAGCTTCATCCCGACCTTGTGCCGGTTGCCCGCCGTCGCCCAGTGCTCGTCGGCGTACAGCTCGGCGCTGACCTCGGCGTCTCCCAGCGCACCGTGCAGCGCTGGCTCAAGGGCCAGGCAGCCCCCAAACCCGCCGCCGCCAAAGCCATCGAGACCAAGGTCCGGCATAAGTGGCAGCCCAAGGTCAAGGAGCGCGTCCGCAAGGCCGCCGAACAGAACGGCTTCACCCTCCACCTGTCCGCCACCTTCGGCTACACCGCCGCCGGCGGCTCCACCGACGACCCGCGCCCGGCATGATCAGCCATATGATGCCCGGCAACGTCGCCCGCCGCCTCTACGACGCCCGCGACGCCGGAGCCAGCCAGGCCGACCAGGAACAGATGTAAGCCGACTTCGGACTCACCCGCAGACGCCGGGCCACCTCCGGCGGCTTGACCTCCTGCTCGAACAGCTCGGCCGCCTGCATCCGCACCGTCTCCCGGCGCAGCCGTCCCGCGGCGGTCAGACCGCCCCCATCCGCATATCTCACACACCATCGGACACAGCCACCACAACGGGCCCGTCAGGCGATTCTGGACGGTTCACCCTGACGTGCCGAAGTCAGTAAAGAGGGGCTACGTCTTTCACGGCGCGGTCACCCTCGCCGCGATCCGCCTCTGGCTCCGCTCCTGATCAACTCTCGTCCATGAGGGTCACGCTGTCGCGTGGGCGGGTTCGTCCAGCACGGCGTCGAGCAGGCGGGGGAAGCGGGTGTCGAGTTCGTCGCGGCGCAGCGTGACCAGCCGGGTCTTGCCGCTCGTGCGGACGGAGATGACGCCGGCCTCGCGCAGGATGCGCCAGTGGTTCGACAGGGTCGAGCGGGGCACGGCGATGCCCTCCGGGCTGCACGTGGACTCGCCGTCCGCGGCCAGGCGCCTCAGTAGTTCCAGTCGCACGGGGTCGCCGAGGGCGTGCAGCACGGTCGCCATCTCGACGTCGTCGAGCTGGGGCTGGGGCAGCGGGCGCATGCGTTTCCTCCTCCTGGGGATCTCGGCCTATGATGCCCCACAGTTCGACAGTTCGAGAAAGTCGAATTGATCTTTGAGGGGTGGAACGATGAAGACACTGGCCACGCTGGCCCGGCTTTATGTGGACGACATGGACCGGGCGCTGCCCGCCCTGCGCGAACTGACGGGCGAGGACACCCGCATGCGGTTCCCGTACAGCGGCGTCGAGGTGGCAGGCATCGGGGGCTTCCTCGTCGTCGCCGGCACCGATGAGGCCCTCGCGCCGTTCCGAGACGTGCAGAGCACCGTGCTCGTCGACAACCTCGACGGCCTGCAGGAACTCGTCGATACCCACGGAGGCGAAATCCTCTCCGGCCCCAACCAGGTGCCGACCGGACGCAACGCCATCGTGCGTCACCCTGGTGGAGTCACCTTCGAGTACGTCGAACACGCCGCATGACCGCAGCTTTCCGCCGGCCGCGACGACCGCCTTCACGCCTGCGGGAGCGACCCATCGGAGGGGCCCGGGTCGACGGTGACAGCAACGGCCCGGGCGTCCGGCACCGGCGCCTCCAAGCGGGACGGCTGGAAGACGGCGGGCATCAGCGGGCGAGCCAGTGCCGCGATGTCCTCGAGTGGCCGCGCATCGACGCCCGGCAGCACGCGCGCGATCCTCCAGGTGCCCGAATTCCCGGTGGACAGCAGTTACTGCCACGGCCGGGTCGCCAAGGCCGGCATGCCGCCGGCGACCGCGCCGCAGGCCTGGACTACTGTCCCCGGCCGTCCGCACTGGCGACACCTTCACCCTGGTGGCCGACTCGGCCCTCGCCGACACCTCGATTGCCGGACCGGAAGTGGGTTAAGGCCCAGCTCGACAAGGTCAAGGCCGCCCAGCAGGGCTGATCAACCCACGTGCCGGGCCCCGTCCGGGGGCCCACCGGGAGTACGCCGGGCTCGTCGCCCGGTGTCCGGGCCGCCACGAGGTGCCAGGCGCCCGCGTCCAGGACCATCCCGTACGGGGACAGCGACTACACCTTGTCCGCGTCGGCACCGGGGTCCCGGAACCGCACCCGACCGCCTGCTCGTCCTTCACCGCCTGCGCGAGGAACGGGAGTTGCCCGCTGCCGGGTGCGGCTGGGCGCCAGGATTCGCCGTCGATCAGGAACCGGGCGCCGATGCGCGCCGCGTGGTCGCCCACCGCGGCGGGCAGCGCGGCGGGCAGCGCGGCGGCGATCTTGAGCTGGGCGGACGCGGCGTAGGAGGTCAGCCCGAGGTCCGCGGCCGGGCCGGGCAGTGCCAGCAGGAAGAGCGTCTCGGCCTCGCACGGGGTCAGCCCGATCAGCCGCGTGCGGTAGCCGTCCAGCAGCCGGTACCCGCCGTCGCGGCCGCCCTCGCCGTAGACCGGCACGCCCGAGGCGGACAGTGCCTCGATGTCGCGGTAGACCGTCCTGATCGACACTCCAGTTCCTCGGCCAGCGCGGCCGCGGTCATCAGTCCCCGGCTCTGCAACAGCAGCACGATCGACAGCAGTCGGCTCGCCCGCACGGCAAGTGCCCCCGTTCCCCTACGACTGACACAGGATGTCAGCCGGTCCGCTCTACGTTCCCCGTATGGCATTCCACCACAAGCACGTCCAGGCCCAGCCGCCCCTGACGATCGGCGCCTGGCAGCTCAAGCCGTACCACGTCACCCGCGACGCCGGCCGCCCGCTGGCCGCCCCGCTCGTCGAGGCCGCCTACGCCACCGCCGCGACGATGCTCCCCGATGCCGACGGCGAGATGCCGCCCGCCGGCTGGCTGGTCCTCCACGAGGGCAAGGGCGCCCTCTACCTCTGCGTGTACGCCTCGGTCTGGGGCAACGTCGTCCACGCCCGCACGGCCGCGGCCGGCGAGCCCTACCTCGGCTGCCCCGACGACGACCTCACCCACTGGGCCGTCAACACCACGCCGTACGCCGGCTGCGTGTGGGAACTGCCGACCATGGAATACGAACGCCGCGTCTGGGTCCGTCACCTCCTCGCCCCCGGACGCCCCCGACCTGGCGGCGTACCTCGCCGACCGCCTCCCCGACGGGCCCATCGGCGACTGAGCGCGCTCAGGCCCGTCCGACGGGTCCTGACCCGTCCCTCCGGCGCCGAGGGAGGTCTCCCGCCGTCAGCCGGGGCCCGCACCCGACCGCCGGGTGCGGGTCCCGGCCGGTGCCGAGCGGCTGCTCGCGTCAGCCCCCGGCGCAGTCGGCGGCGGCGCGCAGCCGGTCGACTTCGGCGAGGCCTTCGCCAGCCTGGGCGATCAGCGCGCCGAGGTCGTACTCGCAGGCGATGTCGAAGGCCTGCTGGAAGCAGGTCCGGGCTTCGTTCCAATCGCCGAAGTGGAGATGGGTGCGGCCGGTGGTCACGAGGCAGCCGGCAAGGTCGCCGCTGTTGCCCAGCTGCTCCTGGATGCCGTGAGCCTCCGCGAGAGCGGCGAGGGCTTCCTCCCGACGCCCCAGGCCCCGCAGCGTGTCGCCGAGGCTCGAGAGCGTGACCGCGCAGTTGTGGAGATTGCGGTGGTCGCGCCAGATCCGCAGCGCGCGTCGGAACATCGGCTCGGCCCTCAGGAAGTCCTCCTTGAGCAGGTGGGGGACCGCCATGGTCACCACGATGAGGCCCTCGTCTGCGATCGTGGGCTCAAGCTCGACGGCCTTGCGCACGTAGGCGAGACTTGCCGCACCGTCCCGCGCGTGGTTGTGGGCGACCGCGAGGTTCCTCAGGGCGCCGAGGGCGATGTCCCTGCGGCTGATCTTCTCGGCCACCTCAAGGGCGGCCTGCAGCGCCGCGATCGCCTCCTGGTTGCGGTAGGCCATCCCGTGGGCCACGCCGACCCGTTGCAACATCCAGGCCTGGCCGAGCAGGTCCCCGTGTTCACGGGCCGAGTCCAGGGCCATGGCCCTGAGATCGTCGGTCTCCCCGGTCCAGAAGCACAGGGTGTCGTATCCGGCCAGGCCGACAGTGATCCGCCAGGCGAGGTCGGGATGGGACGACCGGGTGGCCTGCCGGACCACCTCCTTGATGTTCGCCAGCTCCCGGGTGCACCACCACTTGGCCGCCTTCGCCCCGTCGAAGACGGGCGCGGGCGGCGTCTCCTCCAGCACGCCTTCGAGTGCATGGCCAAAGAAGGAAGCCGTCCTGCAGTTCTCCTGCGCCGCGAGGTACCAGACCATGAGCCGGATCCGGGCCGCGTCGCGGTCCTCGGGCGTCTCCTCCTCCCCGGCGCGTTCGGCCGCGTACTCGGCGCGGAGGTGCGGCGGTCCCACGGGCCGTCGTAGCGGTCGCGGTCGCGGGCGGGCCAGTCGGCGCACCGCTCGTCGGCCCAGGCGAAGTACGGGCCGGTCTCGCCGGAGCGGGTTCGGGCGTGCTCGGCCAGGGCGGCCCAGTCGGCGGCGGCGGGCGGGTTGGCGCTGTCCGAGCAGACCACCGCGAGCGCCTGGTCCGGAGACTGGCGCAGGACGGGCGGCAGCGGTGCGGTCTGCGTGGCGGACGCATCGGTGGCGCTCCAGAGTCCCTGGAGCGTGGCGCCGAGCCCGGTCCAGCCGATGGGCAGCTTCGCGACGGGATTGGTGGCGTACAGCGCGATGATCGTCGCCTCCACGGCCGAGCCGGCGGTGAAGGTCCCCCCATTGAACGCGACCGGCCGGGTGCGCAGCCGCTGCAGCAGCTCGCCGTACCTGGCCCGGGTCGCGGCGGCCGTTCCGGTGGAGAAGGCGCAGGTCTGGGGGCCGGCCTGGCCGCACTGGTCGAGGAAGGCGTCCAGGACGCGGGCGGTGGCCACGTCGCTGCCGTTGCGCAGCAGGGCGCCCGTGGTGGCGGCCTGGTCTCCGCGGCCGGTCGACCAGGCGACCGGGTCCGGGGCACTGTCGAGGACCATCGCGCGGACCCGGCCGGGAAACAGGTTGGCGTAGGTGGCGCCGAGGTAGCTGCCGTACGAGGTGCCCAGGTAGCTGAGCTGCCGGTCGCCGACCGCCCGGCGGAGCAGGTCCATGTCCCGGGCCACGTTCGCGGTGGAGATGTGCGCCAGCAGATCGGGGTTGCGGGCCGCGCACTGCCGGGCCAGGCGCTGGTAGGCGTCGGCCCAGGCGTGCTGCTGGTCCGCGCCCTCGGGGTAGCCGGCGGCCGTGCCCGCCAGCAGGGCCTGCTCGTCCGCCGGGTCGTCGAAGCACCGGACGGGAGCGCTGCCACCGGTGCCGCGCGGGTCGAAGCTGACGATGTCGAAGCGCCGGCGCACCTCTTCGGGGAACTGCCCGAGCATCATGGGCAAGGCCGTGGTGCCGGCCGCGGCCGGGCCGCCGGGGTTGTAGAACAGTGAGCCGATCCGGTGGGCCCGGTCCTGCGCCGGGTGCCGGCGAGGTCTATCCCGGCGCCGTGCGGGTCGTGGTGATCCAGCGGGACGCGGGCCGTCGCGCACTCGAAGTCGTCCGCGCACGCCGCCCAGGCGAGTCGCGGCACCGGGACGGTGTCCGGCGCAGCCACCGCAGTTGCCGGGCACACCGCGGCCAGCAGCGCGGTCGCGGCGGCACTGGCGACGAGCCGCCAGGAGCCTACCTCCCGTCGGTTTGTGGTGCAGAAGGCCCTGGGCCGGCGCCGTCCTGCGACCGGGCCGGTGGGAGGGGAGGTACGAGTCACGCGAGAGCCCTTTCGTCAACGGGCCGGGCGGTCGTCCGCGCTCCTCGGTCGCGGTGTACCGCCCGACATGTCAGACGGTTCCGCACCTCGCCGGCAGACCGCTGTCATCCCGCTGGCAGGGGGTCAGGCAGCCGTCCGGCAACAGGACAGCGGGCACTTGCAATTGCGAGAGGGCACACTGAGAAGCCGTTTCCTTTCCGATAGTCAGAAGTGCGTTTCCGCTGGTCAGGCATGAGATCGGCGCCTCGGCGGGAGAGACCGTGTGTCGTGTCGTCTCTTCGGTGGAGGTGCTGGATGCCGTCGGTGATGGGGCTTGTTGGAGGAGCGCGAGCGTGCCGCTCAGCAGCAAGTGGAGGCTCTTCCGACCGAGTTGTGGGAGGCGGAGGCCGTGTGGGAGCGGCTGGTGGTCGCCCGCGAGAAGGTGGCCGAAGTCCTGTCTGGGCCCCGCGCCGGCGGCGAGGCGCCGCCAGCCGTGGCCGCCGGTGAACGGATGGCGCGGGTCGCTGTCGCCGGCGCGGTGCCCGGATCGATTGTGCAGACGTGGCGGGAAGGGCTCGGTCTCGATTCGCCTGGCGCCGGACTACCGGCGGCTCGTGGCGATCCTGGCGGAGAGCGGGGAGGTGATGGATTGTCGGCAGCTCGCGGCGGCACTGGGGCTGGAGGTGATCGCGGCGAAGGTCGAGGGAGTGCGGTCGAAGGCGAAGCGCCTTGCCGCACGCGGCTGGCTCGCGGAGGAACGCCCGGGGATGTTCAGCGTGCTCGCCGGGCGAGCCGGCGACTCATGACCATGCTCATCGACCACCGGATCACCGCCTCGGAGGGGTCGGTGCGGCCTTCGTAGTCGCCGGTCCGGCTGCCCGCCCCGGCCCTCCGGCCAGGCAGGGACGGGAATCGAGTCACGCACGACCGCCCACTCCGCGTCGCTCATGTCGGAGGGGTACGGGCGGTCCCCGGCATTCCCGAACCGGTGAGCGAGACAATCGCACGGCAGGGGTGCAGAGTTGAACGACAAGAGGCAGACACGGAAGACTGCAGCCCCAGGGGGCCTCCTGTTGCTCGGTTGGATTCGACACCCACGAGCTGTGCGGGAGGTCCCACTTTCATGCCCAGCTGACCAGAGGATCACCCGACCGAGTCGGCGAACTCGAACTCACTCCCGCCAAGATCGATAGAGCAACGGCTTCTGACTGACCATCGACCATCGGCCGCGGCCGTGATCTTCTCCCCGGCGAGCCGGGAGCTGGCAGACCGTCTCCTCGCCGAGACGGTCGCGGTCCGTGACCCCAACTCTCGCCCTCGTCATTCCAACTGACGCATCTCCTGACCAACCCACTGCCACTCCAAGGCATACCCCACTGCTATCCCCACGACAATCCACACCAGGCTGGAGCGGGGCGCAGCAGGTCCGGACGGTCCGTCTCTGGCCGCGCTCTCGTACTACCCGGACCATCCCGCCTTGCCGAGGCGTCGGAGACGCGCTGACGGGACATCAGGCCATCGGTATGATCCGACCGGCCCGGGCCGGGGAGCTCGACGAACGGGGAGGTCGCGATGGACGACGTGTGCCAGTACGAGAAGTGGACCAGCGGGCCCATACCGGCTGGACTCGGGCCGGCGTGGGCGGACTGGAGCCACAATCCGTACCTGGTCGTTCCGTTGCTGCTGGTCGTGGTCGCGGCGCTACTCTTGCGTGTGCTGACGATCCCGGTGTTCATGGCGCACCTGCGCAGTCGGCGGGCTCGGGTGTTCACACCGCCGGGCGCCGAACTGCCACGGCCGAAGGGGGCCGCTCGCTTCGAGCCGTTGCTGCCCGTGCTGCTGACCATTGCCGTCACCGGCTTCCTGGCCCTGGCCTACAAGAACCTCATCCCGGGACTCTTCGGCGGCCAGCACTGCCATGCCATGAACTTCGTCGAGAACGCGCCGTGGCCGTTCTCGACGATCTACAAGGCCAGGCTGTTCACGCCCATGCCTGCGTCGAGCACCGAGATCGCGCAGGAGCTCGGGGTCGTGCTGGCGATCGGGTGGCTCCTTCCTTGGCTCCTCACCCAGTGGATCGCCGTCCGCGTGCGCATGCCGCTGACCGCGCAGGAGAGCGCCCGGTCGCGTTGGGAGCTGGTGTGGCAGCTGGCGGCGCGGGTGGCGGTCTGCCTGGTGCTGCCGTTCCTGGTGCTGGCCTGCCTGATCGCCTGGCAGTTGGTGTCGCTGATCGCGACCGGTGCCCTGCTGCGCGCGCCCGCGCGGGTCCGTCCCGCCGTTTCCCCGCAGACCGTTCCGCTCGGCGCACAGGCGCCCGTCCCTGTTCCCTTCCCGACGCAGCCGGACGCTCACGCCGCCGCGCCGGTGGTGCCGGTGATCCCCTGCCAGCCGCTGCGGGCGCACGAGCCGCGAGCGATCGGGCTGTACCAGCTGCTCGGACGCATCGGGGCGGGCGGGATGGGCACCGTCTTCCTGGCCCGGCGCCAGGGGTCCGCCACGCAGGTGGCGCTGAAGACCCTCAACCCGGAGCTGGTGGACGACGACGACCTGCGGCTGCGTTTCGAACGCGAGGCGCAGGTGCTGGCGATGGTCCCGGGCGTGTACACGGCGCGGGTCCTGGACACCGGGCTCGCGGACGGCACGCCGTTCATCGCGATGGAACTGCTGGACGGCCGCCCGCTGGAGGCGTACCTGCGTGAACAGGGCCCGATCCGCTCACCGGAGGCGCTGCGAGCGCTCGCCCTCGCGCTCGCCGTCGCCCTCGACGGGGTGCACCGCAGTGGTCTGGTGCACCGGGACCTCAAGCCCGCCAACATCATGATGACGACGGCGGGCCCGAAGCTGCTGGACTTCGGCATCGCCATGATCGTCGACGCGACTCGGCTGACCCGGACAGGCGGTGGACCGGGGACGCTGACCTACATGGCACCGGAGCAGTTCGGCGACGGACCGATCGGTCCTGCGGCGGACGTCTGGGCCTGGGGCTGCTGCGTGGTGTGCGCGGCCCACGGCGCGAGCCCGTTCGCGGCGACCAGCAGCCCGGCGGTGATCCGGAAGATCGTCGAGTTCGGCCCGGAGGACCACTCGCTCGCGGCCGTCCGGGCGCTCGACCCCGGTCTGGCGGCGGTCGTGGAGCGCGCTCTCGCCCGGGATGCGAGTGCCCGTCCGGCGGACGGCGGTGCGTTGCTCGCCCTGCTGGCCGGACAGGCCGTCGAACGTACTGCCCTGGACGACCAGATCACCCGCGGCTGGCGCACCCTCGTCCTCTGACCTTGGCGTTTACTGACCTCGGTGCTTCAAGGTGATTGGCCTGTTTGTGTAGCTGACTGACCATCATTTGAGTGTTATGCCGTTGGTATGCGCTATGCGGGTGGGGGCGGGCTGACGGCGAAGGCACGTCAGTGCCGCGAGGCGTTGCGACTGGAGGCCGCCGCGTTGTTCGACGAAGGTGTCCCGCCGGGGGAGGTGGCCCGCAGGTTGCGGGTGACCGCGAAGTCGGCCTACCAGTGGCACCAAGCCTGGCGGGAGGACGGGGCCGGGGCGCTGGCTTCACGGGGGCCGGGTGGACAGCGGTGCAAGCTGTCGGCCCGGTGCCGGGAGAAGCTTGCCGAGTACCTCGGGCAGGGGCCGGCCGCGCACGGCTGGGACCAGGACCAGGTGTGGACCGGCGCGCGGGTGGCGACGCTGATCGGCCGCAAGTTCCACGTGTCCTACAGCGCCTCGGGGGCCACCCGTCTGATGCGTCGGCTCGGCTTCACCTCGCAGGTCCCCGTGCGGCGGGCCGCGGAACGCGACGAGCGGGCCGTCACCGCGTGGAGGGAGGCGACTTGGGCGGAGGTAAAAGCGCCCGGGCGGCCTGCGACGGATGGCTCTGCTTCGAGGACGAAGCCGGGTTCACCCGCAGACCGCCCACAGGACGCACGTGGGGACGGCGCGGCATCACCCCGGTCGTGAAGGTCTGCGGGCGGGGCTCCGGCCGGATCTCGGTCGCCGGGCTGCTCGCGATGCGACCGGGCTCGCGGACCCGGTTGTGCCACCGCGTCCTGCGACACAGCGGCCGCAAGGGCGAACGCCGATGCCTGTCCGAACACGACTACATCAGCCTGATCGATGGGATACACCACCTGGTCAGGGCACCGATCGTGCTGCTGTGGGATCGCCTGAACACCCATGTCTCCCACGCCATGCGCGACCTGATCGGCGCACGGGACTGGCTCGCGGTGTTCGTCCTGCCCGCATACGCCCCCGAGCTGAACGCGGTCGAATACCTGTGGGCCCACGTCAAACGAAGTCTGGCGAACCTCGCCAGCGTCGCCCTCGACCGACTCGAAATCCTCGTCCGGAACCGCCTCAAACGACTGCAGTACCGCTCCGACATCCTTGACGGCTTCCTTGCCGGGACCGGGCTCTCCCTCGACCTCCCACCACCATCACCCTGAAGCGCCGATGTCAGTAAACCCGCCGAGGAGCCTGTGAGTACCCGGCATCACCGGACGAGTCCGATGGCCTCAATCTCGATCATCCACTCAGGGTTGGCGAGTGAGGAGACCTCTACGAACGACTCCGCGGGGTGAGGCTTGTCCGGGAAGTGTTCCGCGCGCAACTTGGCAAAGATGTCCTGCTGCGCTATGTCCGTGACGAACACGGTCGCCTTGACTACCTCGGCGAGGCTAGAGCCCGCGTTTGTGAGGACCGTCGACAGATTCGCGAGCGCCTGACGGGCTTGCGTCTCGAAGTCCCCGGCCCCGACCGTGGCTCCCTGAGCATCGATCGGCGCCTGCCCTGATGTGAAAACCAAGTTCCCGACCCGGACGCCGAGCGAGATACCGGCCGACTCGTACCAGTCGGGTTCTGCGGAGACGCGCACGCGCTCGGCGGCAGGCTGTGTGACGGTCATATTGCTGGCACTCCCTCAAAACTGCACAAGCGGAGCCGGGCAGCTGTGACCACCCCGGCTTGATCGACAGCCACGAGATCCTGAGATTCATTCCCGAGGGCTTGCAAGTCCGCCTCGGCACAGCTCGGGTGATGGTCACCTAGTTTCGGGTTCACCGCGTACGTAGGGGTTCTTGCGGCCGGGGAGTCCGAAGGCGCTGTAGATCCGGGCGAGCGCCTGATAGGCGTCCGCCTCCGGAGTCGAGGCCGACCAGTCGAGGTTGAAGGTGTCCTGCGAGGTCTCCCGGGGCGAGCCCTGGAGGGGGAAGGCCGGGTTGGCACCGGGGGCCAGGCGAATCCCGCCGAAGATGGTGGCGCCACGCGGTGCCGCCACGGGCCGGGGACGCGGCAGGATCTGCTGGTCCACCAGGCGGTAGTACTCGTAGGTCATCTTCGGCAGGGTGAGCACGTTCAACCGGCCGGATTCCCGGTAGTTCCGGTCCATGGCCCATCCGAGCCTGTCCGGGGTGGCGAGGGCGGCCGCAGTGACCGTGCCCCCTGCGGCGACAGCCAGGGCGCGACGGGGTTCGGACTGGAGCAGCCCGCCGGCGAACGGGACTGAGCGGGTGGGCCCGAAGGGGACCTGGCGCAGGGGCTCCTGCCGTACCAGGGTGCCACGGATGCCGTTGTCGTCGTGCAGGGCGTTCAGACCGACTCCTGGTCCAGCTGCGGATAGCCGATCTCGGAGATGTCCTGGGCCAGGTCCGCCAAGCTGACCTCAGGGTTCAGCAACGATATGAGTTCCTGGCTCAGCGGCCGCAAGGCATGGACCTGGGTCACCGCCCCCAGGTTGATGGTGACCTCGTAGTAGTCCTCGGCGAAACGCTGGAAGGCTTCCGGAGAACGGTCGACCAGGAGGCCGAACAGGCTCGTCGCCCCGTCAGGATCGACAGCACCCTCGGGGAAGTCGATCGTCCCGTGATGCCACCGCTCGTCCGTCGGCCCCCGCCACAAGCAGGCCGTCACGACCGGCACGTCGTCCTCGTCGGTGAACGCCGGCTCCTCGACGAAGGGCCTGAAGAGCTCGGGGACCTCGTCGATCACTCCCGGCCAGACCTCGCCATCGTTTCTGAAGGGGCTCATCGGCGATTCGTGATCGAAGCCCCGCACATAGGCCCCGGCCCCCGAGAACACGATCGAGTACTTGTCTCCCGACCCGTTGCGCATCGACGCCATCTCCTCACCGTCGGCCCAACCGGCGTTGAAGGAGTAGTACCGGCCCTCCCAGTCCGGGCTCAGGATCGCATCGAGTATCGCCAGCGAACGGCACTTGTCCCGCAGGTCGGCGATGCTGGGGAGCTGGCGGGCTACGTCATAGACAGTCACGTGCTCATCCAACCCGACATCACCGACACCCGAGCCCGCCGGGAGAGGAAGGCGAGGAGTGCGGCATCCTGTGCAACGCCCGCCTGCTCGCCGAAGGCATCGACATGCCGGCAGTCGACGCGGTCGTGTTCGCCGACCCGAAGACCTCCGTCGTCGACATCGTCCAGGCCCTCGGCCGGGCCGTCCGCCAGAAGCCCCAAGAGGGCAAGGTGGCGTACATCATCATCCCGGTCTACATCCCCAGCCCCGACGCGGACGGCGAGGAAGCCGACGACCTGCCCACCGCCGACCCGGCCATCGTCGGCCAGGCCGGCCCCCAGGTGCAGGAGGAGGCCGAGCAGGCGGTCAGCGCCTCCGCCTACACCCCGGTGCTGCATGTCCTGCGCGCGCTCGCCAGCGTCGACTCCCGGGTCGTCGGCCGCGTCGCTGACCTGCGCACCCACCGCCAGCAGGACCACGTCCTCAAGACGGACTCCCGCCGTACCGACGCCGACGACGCAGAGAGCGGCGACGCTGCCACGCCCGAAGAGGAGCCGCTCGCCTGGCTGCGCATCGACGCCACCCGTCACCGGGGCGACATCCTGCGCAGCCTCAAGCTCCGCATGTTCTCCCCCGGCAGCAGGAGTTCGAGCACATGCTCGGCGTCGCCACCGACTTCTACCGCGGACACGGTCACCTCGACCCCCCGAACACCGAGGACAACCGCGAGCTGCGCACCTGGCTGCGCAACCAGCGCCACCTCAACGAGACCGGTGCCATGAGCCCGGCCCGGCGCTCCGAGCTGGACGCCATCGGCATGATCTGGAGCAAGACCGCCCACGCCTGGGAGCGCGGCTTCGCCTACGCGACCGCCTACCACCACTTCAACGGTGACCTGGCCACGCCCAAGAGGGCGGTGTTGGACGACTACAACATCGGCCGCCGGATGGACCGCCAGCGCAAGGACCCCGGCCTGGCCGAGGAGCAGCAGGCGAAGCTGGACGCCCTGGACCCGATGTGGCGGCTCGACCCGGAGTGGAGGCGCACCCACCGCAGGGTGGTCGCCTACCTCCAGGCGGGCGGCACGCTCACCGGAACCGCCACCCGTGTGTTGGGCCCAGGACGGCCTCGGTGTCGGCAGCGAGGGGTGGGCCTGGTTCCTGTTCGACGAGGAGCGGATCAGGCCACTGCCCGAACCCGCCGGCCCCGCCCCCGCGGCCACGCCGTACTCCGGCACGTGGCGGGACGCGGTCGTGGTGCCGCGCGAGCTCGCCGGCCCACCCTCACTTGAGGAGACCGAGCGCTGCTGGCGCCTGGCCTGGCTGCGTGTGGGCGGCGCATGGGCCTCGGCCCTGGTCACCGCCCGCCGCAGGCCCGGACCCGGACTGCCGTGGATCGCCCTCGCACGCTGGGGCGAGGACAAGGCCTCGGCATGGGTGATCGCGGACGGCGTCACTTTGCGCCCGCTCCCGCCCTCCGAGGCCGAGGAAGCCGCCGCCGCACCGACGGCCGACGGCCCGCTCGAGGCTGAAGGCGACGGAGGACCGCGATGACCGCGCCGGCCGAGGTCCAGACGCAGTCCGAGCACGGCCTGCGCCGACAGCACCCGCGGCGGCTGCGACCTCCACAGCTGAACCCGCCCCTGAGGTCCGCCGCGCTGTCGTCGTGTGTGGTCCGCCGGACGAATCGGCCCTCGGCTGTGTGAAAGCCGAGGGCCGCGTCTCGATCGCCCGCGTGCCCGGTGTCGGCCCCGGAACCAGGCGAATCCGCTGACGGGCCGGTGACAGCGGTGGGAAAGTTGAGATGCGGGCATCCGGTCTGCGGTCGAGCCCGGGGGGCGGTCCCGGTGGGGACCGCGTCGGCCGTCAGTCCCGCTGGGCTTCGCGCGAGGCTGGCTGACCGGTCCGGCGTGATGAGCGCCGCGTGAGGCGCCTGGTCATGATAGTGATCGCGGCCAGGTGATCAGCGACTCGGATTCTCCGAACTATGGACTGGAGCTTCTGGGACCCCGCTGGTGGGGCTGTCTCCTGGGTAGGTCAT
The DNA here is from genome assembly GCF_036322405.1 of Streptomyces sp. SP17BM10. NCBI lineage: Bacteria > Bacillati > Actinomycetota > Actinomycetes > Kitasatosporales > Streptomycetaceae > Streptomyces > Streptomyces sp. SP17BM10. The sequence goes on from NZ_JAQYXB010000479.1 coordinate 104,007, forward strand.
GATGCGGCGATGAGCATGCAGCATCCTCAGGAAGTCGGCCAGGGGCACGTCGTGGCCCGATATGTCGCTGGCGAACGGCGATACCTCGAACTGCTGGGGGGTAATTTCCTCCGCCTTGCGGTGGAGGCGAGAGCTGCCTTCGTAGATTCGCTGCAAGCTGATTCTCTCCAGGCGAGCGACCAGGAGATCAGGGCACTCCTTGGATATGAATGGCGTTCCCGACTGACCGCAGCGTGGTTGGTCGGTGTCGCCCGGCGGTTGAATGGCGTGAACGCATCGGGGACCTCCTCCTGGCCAGCGAACTCACCCATGCAGGTCAGGGCTACTGCTTTGCGCTCGCTCGGTTCGGCACCCAGGACGATGCAGACATCCTTGTGTCCTATTTGAACCGTTATCTTCCACAGTTGGAATGCCGGTATGACCAGGGACCCGCCCTTGGGGCTCTCATGAGACTGGATTCCCAGTTGGGCACACGTCATGCCGAGCAATTCATTTCTCCGGACGGCCCCTGGGAACGGTGGGTCGATGCGCTTCCACATACGCGCGGAACTGCGGCCGCCTGGGCGGGCAGCTCCAGAGAAGCGATCGACGCATGGTGCGGGCCTTGGGACGCTTGACCTGTCGCTCATGAACTGGAGAACGGTGTCGACCGTCGGCTGTCGGTGGCGCGCCCCGCGATCTGGTCGAAGGTGGGCATCCCGAGGTCGACCGCCGACGGCGCGCGGGCTGTGGCGGCGTCCATCTGGACGAGCTTGTCGTTGGCGCCAGCAAGGCTGGTTTCGAGGCCTTCGACTTCGCCGAGCCAGCCTTCCCGCTTGGCCTCGGCGATGCGGTCGATGAGGTTGTCGCGGATCTCGATGAGCCGGGGTCGTTCGGCGGGGTCGGGTCGGAGCATGGCGCATCGCAAGCAGGCGTGCTCATGAACGTAGCTGCTTCCGTATGCTCGGCCGCACTGCCCCAGGGCCAGCTTGCGCCGCTCGACCACCACTCCACCGCCCAGCCCGCCCCCGCTGCCGAGGGCCTCCCCTCGCTGTGGGACCGGACGGTCCAGGCACTGGCGGCCGCCGACATCGAGGTCGTCCGGGCCTGGGACGGCCGCCCGGGCGCGGTGCTGGAACCCGGCCCACACGGCCTGGGCATCGCCGTGCGCTGGCAGCCCACCCGCGAGCAGCCGCTGCCCGGCAAGATCCTCACCGTCAACACCTGCCGCGGCGAGCTGCCCACCGCCCGCCGCCTCCAGAACCTGATCCTCCAGACCCACCTCAACACCGCGCCGGCCTGCTGCTCCTCCTCGGCGCGCTTCAGCGGTGTGCTCGCCTCGAAGCCCAACCTGTCCGCTCGTCAGGAGTGGGTCCTCAAGGCGAAGCGGGACGCCGTCCTGGCCAACCGCTTCGGCGGCCACGTCGTCCTTCCGGCAGCGGACGAGGAACCGCGGTAGCCGCCGTGGTCCGGCCCCGGTCCGGGGCACCGAAGCTGGTGCCCCGCGGGGTCGATCCGGGAACATGACGATGCGGAGGACCGGACGGGAACCAGGCCTGGGCCCCGCCGTCGATCAGCAGGTCAGCAGGTCAGCAGGTCGGCTTGCCGGGTGCGCCGTCCGTGCCGGCGGTACCATCGGTGCCGTTAGTGGTGAAGCTTCGAAAGCCGCCGACGCCGCCGACGCCGCCAACGCCGCCGACGTTGACTGCGTTGGCAGGCACGGTGGTCTGGCAGATGCCGTTGCCGCCGTTGCCGCCATTGCCGCCGTTGCCGCCGTTGCTGCCTCCGCTAATGACCGACCCGATGCCGCCATTGCCGCCGAAGCCGCCATTGCCGCCGATGCCGCCGGTGTTGGCGTTGTCGGTGGAAGCGTTGATCGTCCCGCCGCTGCTGCCGTTGCCGCCGCTACCGCCGCTACCGCCGCTACCGCCGTTGCCTGCGTTGGCGCCACGGAAGCCGACGCCGCCGCCAGTGCCGCCGTTGCCGCCGAAGCCGCTGTTGCCACCCGTGGTGGTCACGGAGGTGGCAGTGATGGTACGGGTGTTGCCGCTGAGGCCCCCGGCACCGTTGCCTGCGTTGCCGCCGTCACCGCCGCTACCGCCGTCGCCGCCGTGGCCGCCGTGGCCGCCGCGGCCGCCGTCGCTGCTGTTGCCACCGGCGGTGGTCACAATGGCGGCGGGTGCGTTGATGGTGCCGTTGTTGCCATTGCCGCCAGTGCCGCCGTTGCCTGCGTTGCCGCCACGGCCGCCGTTGCCGCCGTTGCCGCCAGTGCCGCCGTCACCGCCGTCGCCGCCAGTGCCGCCGTTGCCGCCGATGGCGGTCACGGCGGTGTCGGCGGCGGCGCTGTTGACGATGATGTCGCCGAGGTTGCCGCGACCGCCGTCGCCGCCGTTGCCGCCGGCGGTACCGTTACCGCCGGCGCCCACGACGGGGGTGGTTCCGTTGACGCCGGGGGTGCCGTCGCCGCCCCGACCGCCGGTGACGGTGATGGTGCTGGTGTTGGCGCTGGCGGCGATGGTGATGAGGCCCTCATTACCGCTACCGCCGTCGCTGCCGGCACCGCCGTCGCCGCCGGTGACGTTCAGGGTGAAGGTGCCGGTGCCGGTGTAGGCGAGGGTGCCGGTGTGGCTGATACCGGGGGCGCCCTGGGTGGTGTTCGTGATGGTGACGACGGTGTCGAGGCCGGAAAGGGCCCAGTACCGGGCCAGCCCGGCGGTGCATTCGAAGGTGGCCACAGGGGTGGTGCTGGTCTGAATGCAGCCGGGAGGCAGGGTGTCGGCGTGGGCCGGGGCGGCCGCGGCCAGGCCGGCCAGGGCCAGACCGGCGGCACCGGCACAGGCGACGGCCCGCTGACCTCGTCGATACGGGCGCGGACGGCATGCGGATGGCTCTACCGGTGGCGTGTCGGGCATGACCGCTCTCCTTGCAATCAGAGGATGGGGGAGCGGACCGTGATGAGCGGTCCGTGGTTGGAATGCAGCACCACCGTTGCCTCGGATCCGCGCGGTGACCGATCCCGCTGCACATCGCTGCACCCGAAGCGGCCCCGGGACCGAAGTCCCCGCACATCCATGGAAACCGAGGGTCCTTCAGTGCGAATTGGGAGCATGTAGTGATGTATCACCCTGATTGTGAGGGAAGGCCCGTGGATGCGTGGTCAACGCGCGGAGCCGGGTCCGTTGGCCGGCTCCGGCAGACCCCGTACGGAGTATCCCTCTCCCCGTCGCAAACCCGCGAAGCGAGTGCTGCCAGGGCAAAGGCGTCTCAAGACACCAACCCGACCACCGCACGACCATGACCTGTCACAGCGCCATACAGGCGCCGCGCGGGCCAGCAGGGACGGTGAGCCAGGAGCACAGCGAGCACGGCGACGGCCAGGCCGACGACCAAGTAGCGCGGGCGGCGAAGCGGGTGCCGAAGCAGCGCACCGCGTTCGTCCACGCGAAGGCCTACCCGAACGGATCCACCGCCCCGCTGCGCCCCTGGTGGCGCATCCGGCTGCACCATGCCGAGAAGTACCCCAACCACTGGAGCAACGTCAGGAGCCTGAGCGGGTGCAACGCTGCAACGCGGAAGACGCGTTGCACCCGCGCTCCGTTCTCTGCACTCCGTCCAGCCACGCCAGTCGAATCTACGTACGTCTCGTCGCTCCTCTCCGACTTTTGGCCACGTGTGGGGTCCTCAGGCAGGAGGTCACGCCCGGCGCGCGCGGGTATCACTGCTGAGTGAGGCCGCCGGGAGTCACGCGCAGCTCGGAACCCTTCATTGGTTCGCGTGCGCAGTTCCAGGAAGTTCAGTGAGGTGGGCAGCACCGTCAACCCGGCTGAGGGGACACCATGTTCAGCATGTCTGAGACGTCGACCTCACCCGCGCGTCGCCCAAGGCGAGGTCAGCTTCCGTCAGGTCCTGTCGTCCGGGCGGTGATGTACTGCTCGGCGCTTGCAGCTGGCGTTTCGCTGGTCCTCACGGGCCATGCGACGCCTGTTGAGGCAAGCGGCTACGTATCGCCGTTCCTCGTGGTCTTCGAACGTAATACCGGGAGAAAGGATGAATAGCCTGCAGCGGTGGCAGCTGCTCGGCCCTGGCCATCCGGAACCGGTACAGGGCGGCTGCCACGGCGCTCCACCACCACCCGCTCCCGCACCCTGCACGAACCCACCCACCACACCCCCGCCCTGCGCGACACCCTCTGCGCCATCCACACCCGCCTCGGCCTCCAACGCGCCCGCATCCGCGCCCTCACCTCCCGCGCGGGCCACCTCACCCCCGCCACCCACGCCCACACCCAGCTCACCCTCGACCCCACCATCGAAGACCAGCGCCGCCTCGAACCCGTCCTCGACAAGGCCAACAACCGCTGGGGCACCGGCACACTGCGCCCCGCCGCGCTGACCACCGCGCGCGCGAACGCCAAGACCCGGCCCGCGGCGTGCCGATCAGCTAGCGGTGCCGGCCGTCCGTCCGTGCCCGGTGTCAGCGCCCGAGGCTAGGGTCAAGATCAACGGAAAGGACGTCAGAGCACATGGACACCACTGCCGTCCCCGGGCGGGCGGGCCGGGTGGCGGAGACCCACGCCGGGCGCCGGCTGACCACCCCCGTGGCGGTCCTGCGCCGCCTCTGAGCAGGTCCGCACGTTAGCGGCCCAGAGCGGGACCACGGCCTACGGCGCTGCCTCCTCCGGGGCGGTGCGAGCAGGAGCGGCCAACGGCCGTCGGGCCCCGAATACGAAGGGCGTGATCGGCTGTGGTGGCGCCGTCACGGCCTGCAGCGTTTCGGCCGGCAGCCGGCGCCGGCCGGTGGCGTCCGGGACCTGTTCGTCGACACCGTCGGACGGACGGATGTGAAGCGGGCGGCGGCGCGGCTGACTGGTCATCGGGTCACGGTACCGGCCGCACGGGCTTCGTTCCGGTCGCGGCCACTTTGTCGGTGCCGGCTGGGACGCTGGCGTGATGGACGACGAGCAACTGCTGCGCGGCCGGGTCTACGGGACCGACCACGACGACCCCAACCCCGGCCCTCGCCTGGGACACGAATACCGCGAGCTTGTCGGCGGCCCGCTCGACGGCCTCCTCCTGGACGTCACCGGCTGGGACCACGAGCGCCTCGCCGACGGAGCCGCACTGTCCACGGAGATCGGCGCGTTCGGACCCGGCGGCCGAGCCCACTACGAGCCGCGGCCCGCCGACCCGCGCCGCTGGGACTGGTCCGGTGACACGCCCTGACCGGGCTACTCCCGGCCTCGCACGGTCTATGGGGAAGAAGGCCGGCGCCGATCCGGACCAGTCCAGGCGGCGCGACGGTGGACGGCCCCGCACAGTAAGGGGGAGACCGGTCCGCTCCCGAGCCCCCGAGCGGAGGCGGACCGGTCTCACAGCGTCAGCTCCGGCACCCCTTGAGGGGTCAGGGATTCGGGTGGCCGTAGAAGGGGCGACGGCTTCGCCACCGACGCGGACCGCGGCGACGACGCGCTGATGGTACTCGGCGATGGAGGAGCCGTCGGGCAGGGGAGTGGGGGTGCCGGTGCCAGGCGAGCCACATCACCGTCCTCCACCCCGGCGCCGCCTGCCTGCTGTGCCGCGGACGGGTCACTCCCGCGCTGGCAGCCGCCCAAGAACGCGCCGCCGAGGAATAGCTCCAGCTGGCCAAGGAGGGCTACGCCCCAGCGCTGCCCGGCGTCGAGCCCGCCATCGTCGCCTACACCACGGCAACGGCCGCAGCCGCCGTCGCCGAGCTTCTCGAACGGCTCGTCGGCTACGGACCGGCCCCACGGCCGAGCGAGACCCTACTGCTCTTCCACGAACGCCGGATCTCCCTCAACCACCAGGGCTCACAACGGTTTGCCCAGGGGCTACCTCTGGTTCCCGGCCTGCTTGAGGGTCTTGATCACCGGTGCCGTTTCGATGTGCGTGATGGCCGGCAGCGCGGCCACTCGGGTGGTCAGGTACCGGTACAGCTCCCGCTGGTTCGCGCACACCACGCTCGCGTAGAGGTTGGTCGGCCCGGTCGTGGCGGCGGCGAACGCGACCTGCGGATGCTCGGCCAGTGCCTGACCGGCCTGCGCCAGCTTCGCGGGGGTGACCGAGAGCCAGAGCAGGGTGCGGGTGCCGACGCCGAACAGGCTCCAATCGACGTCGATGTCCCAGTACAGCAACCTGCGCCCGCGCAGTTCGCTCATCCGGCGCCGGACCGTCGTCGGTGACCAGCCGGTCACCGCAGCCAACTGCTCGAACCCGGTCCGACCGTCGACGGCCAGTGCGGCGAGCAGCCTCCGGTCGCCGTCATCGAGCCGCATCGGCCCCGGTCGATGAGGTACCGCAGGCGGGCGCAGCCGTTCAATCGCCTCCTCCTCCAGCGGGCCGAGTCTGGCGATGAGGCTGTCCGGGCCGCCGTAGAAGGTGTGCAGCACGGAGTGCGCGGTCACTCCCTCCACGCGGGGCGTGCGGGGGAGCTTAGCTAGCAGCAGCGCCTCGCTGTCGGCTTCGCTCTCGGCGCGGACCGCACAGGTGATCTCGGTGCCGCCGGAGGTGACGCTCACCCAGGACGTGTCGGGGCGTCTGGCCAGCGCTTCGGCCACCGGGAGCGCCGCGGCGGGCGCGCAGCGCACCCGCAGGAACCACACCACTGCGCCCAGCGCGGTCGGGTCGACCCCGCCGATCACCCGGACCGCCCCGGTTGACCGCAACCGGGCGTACCGGCGGGCGATGGTGCGATCCGACACGCCGAGAACCCCGGCGATGGTGCTGAACGGGGCGCGACCGTCGATCTGCAGGGCGTGCACGAGGTGTCGATCCAGCTCGTCGTAGTCGGATTCCACCGACAACACCCTACTCAGAGTCAGATACCGACGCAGTCGAGTGCTTTTCTGGCTCGAGTGGCCCGGCCGGCGGAGTGTTGACCCCGTCCTGATCCACACACGCAGGGAGAAGAACCCATGGACATCGATGTGCTCGTCGTCGGCGCGGGCCCGACCGGAATGATGCTGGCCAACGAACTGCGGCTGGCGGGGGTGTCGACCATGCTGGTCGACAAGCTCTCGCGGCGCAGCGAGTCGTCCAAGGCAGGTGGCGTGCAGTCTCGCACCCAGGAGGCACTCGACCAGCGCGGCCTGCTGGAACCGCTGCTGGCCCTGGGAATGCACCAGGACAGCACCGCTCACTTCGCCGGTATCCCACTGCCGCTCACCCGTGGCCGACACCGCCTGCCGTGGCGGTCCGTGCCGCAGGTGGTGATCGAACGGGTTCTCGCGCAGCACCTCGCCGCACACGGCATCGCCGTCGGGTGGGACCGCGATCTGGTCGGCCTCGCCCAGGACGAGAGCGGAGTCACCGCGACCTTCGCCGACGGCTCAAGCGTCCGCTCCCGTTACCTCGCCGCCGCGGACGGCGCCCACAGCACGGTGCGGTCGCTGTTGGGAGCGGAGTTCCCCGGTCGACCGGGCACGGTGACCGTGGTGGCCGCCGACGTGCGGTTGAGCGGCGACGAGGAGTTGACGACGCACGCGTGGAGTGAGGGCGGGCACTGGGCGCAGGTGTTCCCGCTCGGCACCGACGCGCAGGGCAGGCCACTGCGCAGGCTCGCCCTCGGCGGACCGGGCCGGTCGCTGGCCAGGGAGGTCCCGGTCACGGAGGAGGAGATCCGCGACGGTTTGCGCACCGTGTACGGATCGCGGGTGCAACTGCTCGAACTGTGCTACGCCCGCCGCATCACCAACGCGGCCCGGCAGGTCGCGCAGTACCGACACGGCAGGGTGTTCCTGGCGGGCGATGCCGCCCACATCCACCTTCCGATCGGTGCCCAGGGCATGAACACCGGGATGCAGGACGCGCTCAATCTCGGATGGAAGCTCGGCGCCGCCGTGCGTGGCTGGGCACCGGAGCAGCTGCTGGACACGTATCACGCGGAACGGCACCCGGTCGCGGCCGCTGTGCTGCGCAACGTCCAGGCGCAGAGCCTGCTGATGGACTGGGAGGGCACTCGCGAACCGGATCTGCTGGCGGCCAAAGAACTCTTCGCGGACATGACCCGGCTTCGGGACGTCCAGTACCGTCTCGACGACGTGCTGTCCGGGATGGGTATCCGCTATCCGATGCCGGGCTCCGAGGCGCATCCGCTCATCGGCCTGCCGTCGCCGGACCTGGACCTCGGCCCGGCCCGGCTGCACGAACTGCTGCGGTCCGGACGCGGTGTCCTGCTCGATCCGGCCGACGGGCTCGCCGAGGTCACCTGCCCGTGGTCGGACCGAGTGGACCGGGTGGGGCAAGGTGCCTGCACCGAACCCATGCTCATCAGGCCGGACGGCTATGTCTGCTGGGCCGGCAGCTCGGACGACCTGGAACCGGCGCTCGGACGTTGGTTCGGTGAGCCCCGCTGAACCGACGTCCAGCCCGTTGGCCGTCGCGACGTCCGGTGCGCGAGCCTGGCGTAGGCCCACTCGTCGAGCAGGGTGCGGTTGAAGCGTTCGACTTTGCCGTTGGTCTGCGGCCGGTAGGGACGGGTGCGCTTGTGCGTGATCCCGCCGGCCGCGAGGGCGTCGCGCCATAGCCGGGAGCGGTAGCAGGAGCCGTTGTCGGTCAGCACCCGCTGGACGCTGATCCCAGCCTGGGCGAAGAACGCTTGGGCGCGGGTCCAGAACGCGGCAGCGGTCTCCTTGCGCTCGTCGGCGAGGATCTCGCTGTAGGCCAGACGCGAGTGGTCGTCGACGGCGTTGTGCAGGTGGCTGTAGCCGGCGCCGGAGCTGTTCTTCTTCCCGACGGGGCGGCCCAGCACCCGGTGGCCGCCGCCGTCGGGGATGTTGCCGAGCTTCTTGATGTCCACGTGGACCAACTCGCCTGGCGCGCCGTGCTCGTAGCGTCGTATCGGTCGTCCGGTGGCGCGGTCGAGGTGCGCGAGGCGGGCAAGCTTGTAGCGGGTCAGGACGCGGTGGACGGTGGCCGGGTTCAGCCGCAGGAGGTAGGTGATGCGGGCCGGTCCCCATCGTCGCAGGACGCGGACCTTGATGATCCTGCGTTCGGTCCGGGGTCGGGGTGCGGCGCGGGCTGTGGTGCGGGCGGCTGGAGCGGTCGCTCATGCCCGCCTCGCCGAGCGCGCGGTAGCGGTCCGCCCAGCGCTTGGCCGTGGTCGGTGAGACCTGGAAGCGCTCCGCGGCCCGTCGCAGCGGCCAGCCGTCTTCGACCACGCAGCGGGCCAGGCGCAGGCGTCCGGTCTCGGTCAGCGGTGCGTTACGGTGTGGCATGAGGGCCTTTCTGGTCGCCGGGTAGATGTCGCAATCCACACCGAGCCAGAAGGCCCTCACTCATTTCAAGATCACCACGCCGTGAACCCTGTCACCAACCTCCGTGGTCAGTACACCTGGCCGTCACGCAGCTTCACGTGCACGCAGTCGATGAACACCACCGGGTAGACCGGATCGAGGGGCCGGTTCTGCCACTCGGCCATGCCCTCGACGACCTGGTCGGTGATGGTCGAGATGGTCTGCTTGGACACCTCCGCGCCGTAGACCTCGGCCAGGTGCGCGGAGATCTCACCGTGTGTCAGACCGCGGGCGGACAGCGAGAGCACCATCTCGTCCACGCCGGAAAGGCGCCGCTGGCGCTTGCGGACCAGCTGCGGCTCCAACGAGCCCTCGCGGTCGCGGGGAACCTCGATCTCGACCGGGCCGACCTCGGTGAGCACGCTCTTGGACCGGGTGCCGTTGCGCGAGTTCCCACTGCCGGCCCTGGACGGATCGTGCTTCTCGTAGCCGAGGTGGTCCGTCATCTCGCCTTCGAGGGCGGATTCCAGGATCTTCTTCGTCAGCTGCTGCAGCAGGCCGCCGGCACCGGTGAGCTGCAGTCCGCTCACGCGGGCCCGGTCCAGCAGCTGCCCGATCAACTGCTCGTCCAGCGCGTCCGGCTGCAACTCCACCGGTCGCACGGCCTCCACGGCTTCAGCCGAGACGGTCACTTCCTTCATCAGGTGCTTCTCCTTGATCGGGAGTTACACCGTTCTCTTTATAGACCCGGAGGAGGTGACGGTCGTGAACGCGTTCTTGAGGAACATGCGGGCCTGCGACTGCAGCCCGCTGAGTCATCGCTCCTACGGGATAGATCTTCTGCGCTGGTGGCGGTTCCTCGCGGCCGTCGACGTGCCCTGGCGCCGAGCCCAGCCGGCGGAGGTCCGCGACTTCGTCCTGTGGATGCAGCATGCCCGCAAGCCGAGCAAGCGTAGGCCCGGCCGTCCGGCTCCCGGCAGGGTCAACCCGACCACAGGCAAGCGCTACCCCAGTGCCGGGTATGCGCCGCGGACCATCAACCATGCGCTGTCGGTGATCAGGGACCATGTGGCAGTCGGGGCAGAACTCCCGGGCCGCCTTGCCCGGAGCCGGGAGGACCGGCACCTGGTCGACTGGGACCGTCGATGCGCTCGGCGGCATACTGGCGGGATGAGCTTCGGGGTGGGGTCCGGCGAGAGCAACTGGGGTGCCGGGACGTTCCACGAGATGTTGGGGCGTGCGGCGGAAGGCATCGGGGTCGTCCTGCCAGAGCCGGACGGGCAGTGGAGCCGCATCGCGGTGTACGTCGACGCGGAGCTCGGCCGACGGGTGACGGTGCATCCGGCCGACGAGCATCGTCGGGCCTTCTGGGTGTACCTCCAGAGCAACGGCAAGCGCCTCGCCGGAGGGCGGACCGCGGAGCTGGCCGAGGTGGTCAGGGCGGCTGTGGCCTGGACCGGTGGAACGGGGCTCGAGGAGACCAAGGAGCAGGCCCGGTGCATCGAGTTCCGCCCTTGGGCCCTCGCGTACGAGCGGGAGCCGCTCGGTGCTGTCGAGCTGGCGTGGTGCCTCAAGCTCGACGGCATCCACATGCCGCCGATGAACCGGTTCCCGCGGGTGCATGCGCTGTTGGCGGCCGCGTACGCCCAGCCGGTGCTCCGCCAACTGATGCCGGTGACCAGCCACCCCAACCTCTGGTTCTCCATCAGTACCACGGCGCGAGGGACTACGACACGGGTCGGGTACATGATCTGGCCGCACGACGAGGGGGTTCTACGGGGTCCGGAACCGGAGCGAGTTGCTCGCGCGCTTCGAGACACAGGAGGAGGCCGTCGCCTTCGTGGTGGCCGTCCTGCCGGAGGGGACCGGGCCGGCGCGTTAAAGCGTCGTTCGAGCGGTAGCGGCAGCGATCGTGTTCGTCGCCACGTCCGGCTGTCCCTGGCCCCAGCGCTCTTGATAGCCAGGACACCGCCTAGTCATCAGACCGTCTCTCCTCCCGCTTTCCGCTCTGCCGCGCGCTTTTGCGCCTCTTCGAGCGCGGCCTGCCATCGCCTGTCGACTTCCCCAGGTCTCTGATGGCCCGTTCCGGGAGGTCCGGGACCAGATCCCGCCGGAGATCCCCGTACGGTACGACGCTCTCTGACCGAGCCCCAGCACCAGCGCTGCGGCTGCCACTCTGGCGATCAGCCACCGAGAACGGGACCACACGACATGAGCTTCTCCCTGCCCCACCTGCTGACGGCGGCGGCCTCCCTGCTGCGGGCCGCCGGTCCCTTGCCGCCCGTGAACGTGAGCATCGCCCTCCCCTTTGGCGAGGGCGGCATCATCCAGATCGACAACCCCGGCAGCATCCCTATGACCGACCGGATGGCCATGGTCGACACCATGGCCGGCCTCCTCGACGCGACGACCCGCCTCAACATGCTGGCCTCCACGGGAAAGGACTACGGCTACCACGCACAGGGCACGGTAGACGGGGTGCCGGTCCTCGTCACGGCCGTCGCCACCTCCTGGGACAAGCCCAGCACCTCGACCAGGACAACCACCACGGCGGACATCGCCCTTGCGCTGGAAGAGATCGCTCCCTGGGCGGCCAGCCTGGACACGGGCAGGGGCGGCGACCTCACCGTGATCGAGGCCTCCGACGGACCCCGCGTGCTGCTGGTCCTGCTCGCCGAGGACAACGACGACCGGCGCGCGGCTGTCACCGCTGCCATCGAGGGACTGCCCTCCGACATCACCCACCAGGGACGTCGCGCTCAGGCCCTCCTGCCGAACGGCCTCCGGCTGAAGGTCATCACCCAGTAGCGGGCCGCGGCCTCAGTCAGCGGGACACTGTACCGTCGGACACCCTCAGCCGGACTGTATATAGGAGCGGTGGCGCGGGAGTCACATCCTCGCGCCTTGATCGCGTGGCGGCGTGCGGGCGAAATCGTGTCGGGCCCGTTCCGCTGGTTGGCGGAACGGGCCCGAGGTGCCTGCTCAGAATTCGGAGGCTATGAGTGTGGCGGGGACGGGAGAACTGCGGTGCGCAGGCTGGCGTTGATCCATTGCTGGCCGCTGCCGGTGTTGCAGTCCCACAGTTGGAGTCGGTTTCCGTTGACGGGGTTTCCGGCGGGCAGGTCCAGGCAGCGGCCGGAGGCGGGGTGGTAGAGCGTGTTGTTGGCGAGTGGGAGCCAGTGCTGTGCCGTTGTCCCGTTGCAGGTGCGGTATTCGATGGGTGTGCCGTTGTCGCGGCCGCTGTTGGCCGGGGTCAAGCAGCCGCCCATGACCCGCATGGTGCCGTCGCCGTTCAGTGTGATCGCTTGTGAGGATCGCCAGTTGCACTGCCAGAGCTGGATGGCGGTGCCGTCGGCGGTTCCGGAGTTGTTGTCGTCGATGCACATCGAGCCGTTGGCGGCGGACTGGACGATCCCGCTCGTGCCTGCCGCCGTGGGGTTGATCGGGAACGGGTAGACGGCGGTGCTGCTGATGCTGCCGTCGAGGGAGGTGGTGGGCTTGGACTGGTACCTGTAGCGGCCGAGCGTGAGAGGGCCTGCGGACGGCGGGCTGGACTGGGCCTGGTGGTAGCCGGTGGCGGCGAGGACGCCGTCGACGTAGAGCGACATCAGCCCCGTCCCGGCGTTGTAGGAGGCGGTGAGCCGTGTCCAGACGCCTGGGCGGACCGGCGCGCTGGCGTTGACCGTGGAGGTCCAGTCGTACGGCCAGTTGTCGTTGTCGCCGTTGGCGAGGGCGAAGGTCCAGTTCTTTCCGGCGCCGTCGCTGTACAGCATGAAGTTGCTGCCGTGGACGGTGTCCTGGCTGGCGATGACACCGCCGGCCGAGCCCGACTTCGCCCAAGTGGAGACGGTGAAGCTCTTGCGGGTGTCGACCACCGGGCCGGACATTGTGATGTTCGAGCCGGAACCCGGATCGAAGGTGGCCACGGTGGCAGGCCGGCCGTCGACCTGGTCGCCACTCCAGCCGACGCCCGTTGCGGTGCCGTTGGCCCTGCCCTGACCGTCGAGGACGTTGGTGCTGCCGTCTGGTGCGGCGAGCCAGTTGCCGAGCGGCCGGTTGAGACTGCCGAGGACGACCGGAGTCTGTTCCAGTCCGGTCACCGTCGGGCCGCTCTTGTCCGTTCCGGGGGACTTGGTGCCGGTGCCGGCCCAGGCGACCAGTTGGCTGTTGGTGTCGACGGCCCACAGGTCCGGGATGCCGTCACCGGTGAGGTCGCCGTTGGAGCCCACCTTCGGGTACAGCTTCGGGTCGATGCCGCCGGCAATCCAGCCCCTGGTGGGGTCGGTGAACGCGGTGGCGTCGAAGCCGCCGGGCGCGATGGTGACCAGCTGGTAGGCGTGGATGGTGCCGTCGTTCCTGGAGCGGGCCCACAGCATGGGCATGTCGGTGCCGTTGGCCGGTCCGGGAGTGATCAGGTCGTAAAGGTTCCAGTCCTGGGTGTTTCCGGACAGCAGGATGGCGGGACCGTCGAGGGTCTTGGCGCTGTTCGACTTGGCGAGCCAGAGCCTGCCGTTCTCGACGAAGAGCAGGGACGAGCGCGGGAGTCCGGAAAGGCCTGTGCCGGCCTTGACGGGGGTGTCGCCGGAGGTCGATCCGAATGCGGTGATCTGGGTGACCGCGGACCAGTCACCGCCGTTTCCGTAGTCGGTGCAGGTGATCGGCGTGGCGTCGGGCAGAGCGCATTTCCGGGACTTGGCCACCTCGACGGCGGCCTGGCCGTCGAGATGTGCGGCAATGTCGTCGTTGGCGTAGAGGTAGAGCTTGGTGCCACCAGGAGCGTGCGCGACCAGGTCGTCGACGTTCCGGTCACTGAACGATCCGCGGTGGGTGGTCTGGACGGTGCTCCAGTCGCTGGTGCCGGGTGCGGATTGCGGCTTGGCGTTGGGAGCCGCGTACGGGTCGGCACCCGCTCCGATCAGACGCAGCGCGCCGGTGGCGTCCGGCAACAGGACGTCGGCCTTCCGGTCGCCGTCGACGTCGCCCATGATCGGTGCGGGAGCGTCGGGGTTGCTCGGCACGTAGTAGGTGTACGCGACCGGTTGCGACATGTTGCCCGCGTTGTCCTGCGTCTGCAGGTAGAGGAAGTTGGTCCCCCAGTGCCATGGCGTGTACTTCAGGGTGTAGATGCCGTTGGCGTCCATCTTCACGACGTTGCCGCCGTCGTTGCAGTTCCAGTTGGTGGACGCGGCCTGGACCGGGTCGTTGGTCCAGCGGGCGCAGGCGAGGCCGGAGGAACGGCCCCCGCCGGGCGGGGCCGGGTCGGTGCCGGTGAGGACGAAGGTGCCTTCCTGGCCGACGAGCTTCGGGTGGCCGCCCAGGGTGCCGGACTCGGGGAAGTCGGTCGAGGTGATGCGGGCGGTCGGCGGTGTCCGGTCGATGCGCAGGAAGCACATCGCGGTGTTCGCGCTGTGCAGCGTGCCGTCATCGGTCACCGCGAACCAGCCGTACTGGTGGCCGTCGGTGAGTGAGCCGACGCTGACGGTCCTGCGTCCGGAGCTGGCTGCCCAGTTGGTGTCGTAGAGCGTGGAGGCGCCGCCGGCGTCGTCGTCCCAGATCTTGAACGTCGTCCAGAGCTGTTCGCCGGTCGGGGACCAGGCGTCGACGCTCAGGTTGATGTCGGTGTTGGCTCCGACCCAGCCCGGGTTGTCCCACGGGTTGACGGTGCCCGGGGTCTGGCACGCGTTGCTGTAGTCGGAGTTGGCGGCGAAGCCCGGGGTCGGGCTGGTGGCCGGGGTGCTGATGACGGGGGTGAAGTCGTAGGTGACGACGATGTGCGGGTTGTTGGAGAACCGCTGGCGGTAGTACTTGTTGGTCTCGTCGTCGGGAGCGAACAGGAAGGTCCATCCGCCCCAGTGCTCACGCGCCGCCTGCGTCATCACGCCCAGGACGTCGAACTCCTTGCCGCCCTCCCCGGACATCCAGGTCGTGCCGATCTTGGCGCAGTTCGAGGGCTCCGGGCAGGGCTGGGCCTCCCAGCGGGTCCACTGGTTGATCGGGTTGTTGTTCGCCGACCCGGTGGAGTAGAGGCCCATCGGCGTGGGCGTGGAGGGACTCGATGACCGGGCGACGGTGGCGTACAGCTTTGCCGAGAGCACGGCCGAGTCCCAGAAGGCGGAGTTCAGGCCCATCTGGAAGTAGGCGCGCTCGCGGCCCTCCTTGTCGCAGCGGTTGTTGGTGTCGATGTAGCCGCAGTAGCCGGCCGCCGGAGTGTCCTGGCCGTACTGGGTGCCGTTGTACTCCGTCGTCTTGGGGTAGGCCGACTGGACCTGCGCCCAGGCCTGGGTGCCGTTGTCGACGCTGGGGTTCCAGCCCGGGTCGATGTACCAGGGGCCGGTGCCCTTCCCGAGCACGGACGGATCGGGCTCCAGGTCGATGCCGCCGGCGCTGACCGTGGTGGTGATCGCTGCGATCCTGGCGTTGCCGCCGGGGGCCTTGGTGGTCGACTCGGCCGGAGCGGAGGCGCTGTCGGGTGCAGGTGCCTCGGCGGACTTGCCCCGGGTCTTCGGCTCCGAAGCCGCGGCAGGTGCGGCCGGAGTGGGCGTCGAGTCCCACATGACCGGCGCCGGTGCGCTGAACCGCACCTTGCCCGACGCGTCCTCGGCGGTGAGGTTTCCGCTGGTGTCCGCCTTCACCGCGAGTCCGTCCCCGACGGTGTCGAGGTGCAGCTTCTTGACCTGGGGGTTGGCTGCGGCCTGGGCGGTTCGGACGATCAGGACCTGGCGCCAGCCGCCTGCTGCGGTCGCGCTCAGCTCCAGGTCGACGTCGGGCAGGACGGACCGGTAGAGGGCAGTGTCGCCGTTGAGTTCGGGCTTCGGCAGGGCGAAGGGCGCCTTGATCGCGAGCTTCCTGCCGTCCGGCGTCGCCATGGTGGCCAGGGGGCCAGTGCCGCCGCCGGAGAAGGTCAGCGCGGACAGCACCGTGGTCGGGGAGATCGTCCCGTCGGGGTTGGCTCGGAGGGTCGCGTTGACGGGACGCCAGCTGCCGTCGGCGCTCTGGACCCGCTCGGCCACCGGAGCCGAGGTGGTCGTGAGCGTTCCGTCCGGATTGGCGGCGGTCTGGCTTCCCCCTGTGGTCAGCATGTCGACGACGACCGGCTTCCCGGCGCTCTTCGCCTTGGCGTGGGCGGCATGTATCGCGTCGTTCCGGGCTGTCGTGGAGCCGGCCGGCTTGGCCGGATGTGACGGCCAGGACGGATCTGCAGGTCCGTGGCCCCGGTCGGCGGGCGCGGCGGCTGCAACACCAGGGACAGCCAGGAGCCCAGCACTGAGGGTGAGGACTGCTGTGCAGGCAAGTGGGAGGAGAGCGGCGCCGAATGTCCGTTTCCTGTCCCGGTGGCGGTCTGGTGGGGGAGCGTGATGTTTCGACCTCAACATGAAGTTCCCATCATCGTTTGGGAATTGAGTGCAGGCCAGCCGCACGCTGCCCTTGTCGTTCGTCTGCTGTCAAAGACTTTCCCCGGCGGGCTGTCCGGGTTGTCGGGGCTCATGACGCATTGCACTAAGAGTGATATTGATCACATAAGACTTTTCTCATGATTAACTTTCCGTGGTCGATCGTGTGCACATAGGGTGCGCTGTGGCCTGGATCCGCAGTCGAGTCTCCTGGGGCTCTACTCACATGGGGGGATCAGTTGTCACGTCGTGCCCGTCTGCTCACGCGCCATCGCCAGACGAGAGTCGCTGCCCTAGCGGCACTGGCCGTCTTCATGTCCCTGGTGACGATTCCCTCGGCTGAGGCCGTCGCCGCCGGGACCAAGGACAAGATCTGGGTGCCGCCGAACACCCCGCTGCCGACCATCCAGCCGGTGAAGGGCACGAACGCCAAGCCCGCCGCCCGCGCCGCGGACACCGGGAAGAGGTGGTCGCCGCCGGCAGACTCCAGCCCGCCTGCGGGCAGAGCCGTCGCAGTACTCGGCAGCGCCGGAACCCGTGCGATGTCCACGCAGACCGAAGCGGCCGAGTCGGCATCACCGACCTCTGCTGATACGTCGGTTCAGGCCGGCGCGCTGCCCGTATGGATAGCCACGGCGCAGGGCGCGAAGCCCATGACCAGGGCCATACCGCTCGCCCCGGCCAAGGACGGCGCGGCAAGCGTCCAGGTCGAGGTCGCCGATCAGGGAACGGCCAGGTCCGCCGGAGTCGACGGTGCGCTCGTCACCCTCACGGACACCGGCGAAGGAGCGGTTCCCGGCCGCGTCCAGGTCGGTGTGGACACCCAGTCCTGGGCGCGGAACGCCGGTGCGAACTGGGCGTCCCGTGCCAGGATCGTCCAACTGCCGGGCTGTGCCCTGACCACGCCCGGTGCCCCCGGCTGCACCACGCGTACCCCGGTTGCGTCCCACCGTGACGAGGCCAGCGGTCGCCTGGTCGCGGAGGTCGAGGTCCCGCAGGCGAGCGGGGCGGCGAGCAAGTCTCTAGCCGCCAGCACCTTCGCCAGCCCGCAGGCCCCGGCCGCGCCCGCCGTGGCGCTCGCGGTCGAGGCAAGCTCCAAGGGCAGCACCGGTGACTTCACCGCGTCCCCGATCACACCTTCGGCCGCGTGGCAGGCCGGTGCCAACGCCGGGAACTTCACCTACGGCTACACCGTCGAGCTGCCCTCCGCGATCGCCGGCGCCGCACCCAGCGTCTCGCTCGGCTACGACTCGTCCTCCGTGGACGGTAAGACCGCCTCGACCAACGCCCAGCCGTCCTGGATCGGCGAAGGCTGGGAGTGGCACCCCGGCTCCATTGTCCGGGGCTACAAGGCGTGCAAGGACACGGGTGTCCAGAACTCGGGCGACCAGTGCTGGGGCGGTGACCTGCTCCAGCTGTCGCTCACCGGGCACGCCGGCCAACTGGTCAAGGACGACGCGTCCTGCGAGTGGCACCTCCAGGGCGAGGACGGCACCAAGGTCGAGCGCCTGACCGGTCAGAACAATGGTGCCTGGAACGGCGAGGCCTGGAGGGTCACCACCCTGGACGGCACCCAGTTCTACTTCGGCGCCAACCACCTGCCGGGCGGGGACGGCACCGATCAGGCCGCCAACTCCGTCTCCACCGTGCCGATCTACTGGCCGGGCGGACAGGACCCCTGCCTCAAGGATGGCTCGCCCGCCACCAACTCCTGGTCCCAGATGGGCTGGCAGTGGTCGCTCGACTACGTCGTCGACCCGCACCAGAACCTGATCACCTACCGGTACGAGCAGGAGCAGAACTACTACGTCCAGGGCGGCGGCCAGAACAAGGGCAACGGCCCCCGGGCCCAGTACCAGCGCGCCAGCTACCCGGTCTGGGTCGGCTACGGCCAGCGCCTGCCCGACCAGATTGCCGCCAAGGGCAAAGCCAATCCGGCCGCCCAAGTGTGGTTCCGGACGGCCGAGCGCTGCTTCGCCGACGCGATAACCAACTGCGACCCGTCTCAGCGCAAGGCGAACGCCAAGGCCTGGGCCGACACCCCGGTCGACCAGACCTGTGACGCGACAGGCGACTGCTCCATCACCTCACCCACCTTCTGGACCACCAAGCGGCTGTCACAGATCGACACCGAGGTCTGGGACGGTTCCGCCTACCGTCCCGTGGACTCCTATGCCCTGAAGCAGTCCTTCCCGCCTTCAGAGGACGGGACCTCGCCCTCACTCTGGCTGGGCTCCGTCCAGCGCACCGCCACCAACGGGCGCACGAAGATCTCGGTTCCGCCGGTCTCCTTCAAACCGCGCGCCATCGCCAACCGCGTCGCGGGGCAGGTCGTCTGGCCGGACGGAACGGCCATGTCCGTCGAGCCGTTCAAGCGCCCGCGGATCGAGCAGATCACCACTGAGACCGGCGGCTTCATCAACGTCGTCTACCAGCCCGCCGAATGCTCGCGCGAGGCCGGCGGAAAAATGCCGTCCTCCGAGGACGGCAACACGATGGCCTGCATGCCGGTCAAGTGGTACATGCCGGGCCAGGACAAACCGGACCCGGCCAACGACTGGTTCAACAAGATCATCGTCCAGTCCGTCACCCAGCAGGACGCGGTCACCGACCAGGTCCCGGTCGTCGCCACCTACGTGTACGGCGGTGGTGCCGCCTGGCACCGCAACGACTCCGGGCTGGCCGACCCCAAGACCCGCACCTGGGACCAGTTCCGCGGCTACGCCACCGTCACGACGCTCACCGGCAACGGAAGCTCTGTCGAAGCGCCGCGCACCAAGACGGTTTCCACCTTCCTCCGCGGCATGGACGGCGATGTCCTCGCGAATGGCACCAGCAAACGCCAGGTGACCGTCGCCGACGTGAACGGCGGGAGCATCACCGACGACAACGTCCTCGCCGGCTACATCCGCGACACCTCCAACTACGACGCGGAGAACGGCAGCGTCGTCTCCACGGTGGTGTCCGACCCGTGGATCGGCCCCGTCACCGCCACCCGCAACCAGCCAGGTGGCATGCCGCCGGTCACTGCCCGTGCGGTCAACGCCGCCAAAGTGACCAACCGCGACAAGCTGGCCAACGGCTGGCGTACGAGCGAACGCTCCACCCAGTACGACGGCACGGTCTACGCCCGGCCGACCACGGTCTACGACAACGGTGACCTGTCCCACCCCGAACAACTGCTCTGCACCTCCTTCACGTACGCCACCGGCCCGAACGGCGCGCTGACCCAGCAGGCCTCGCGCACCCTGGTCCTCAAGGGCACATGCAACCAGAGCGCGAACAAGGACAACACGGTCGCCGACACCCGGTCGTACTTCGACAACCTGCCGCTCGGCCAGACCGGTGGCACGTCGGAGCAGACCGCGACCGAGGTCCTGGAGCGCTACGACAACTCTGGCCAGCCGGTCTACCGCACCACCGCCCGGGCGCGGTTCGACACCTACGGCCGGATCGTCAGCACCGTCGACCCGACCCGGACGGACGCCACCCACCCGATGGGGGCCGAGACCAGGACGGACTACTCCCCGGCCACCGGGCAGCTGCCGACCCAGGTCACCCACACCAACCCCCTGGGCTGGCAGAGCGTCAGCATCCTCGACGTCGGCCGCGGTTCCCCGCTGAAGATCACCGACGAGAACGGGCGGGTGAGTGAGCAGGACTTCGACGCCCTCGGCCGCTCGGTCGCCGGCTGGAGTCCGGGCAACGACCGAGGCAAGAACCCGAATACCCCGAACCGGAAGTTCTCCTACTCCGTCAACAGCACCAACGCGCCCTCCTACGTGCTCACCCAGGCACTGATGGGCAGCACTCTGTCCGACCCGACCCCGACCTACACCTCCAGCTACACGATCTACGACGGCCTCGGCCGAGTGCGCCAGACCCAAGCCAGCGTCCCCTCCGGGGCCACCGGCCGAATGATCACCGAGGCCCGGTTCGACTCCCACGGCTGGCAGACCAAGTCCAGCGCCGCCTACTACAACGACGACACGAGTCCCGGCGCGCAGCTCTTCCTGCCCAACGGCGGAGTGCAGCCGGACAACAAGGTCCCCGCGCAGACCGTCAAGACCTACGACGGCATGGGCCGGGTCACCGACTCAGCCTTCCAGTCCTACGGCATCGAGCAGTGGCGTTCCCACACCGACATCCTCGGCGCCGACGAAGTCCGCACCACCCCGCCCGCAGGCGGTTACGCCTCCGCCACCATCAAGGACGCCAGGGGCAACACCGTCGCCCTGCGCCAGTACAAGGCGAACACCCCGACCGGCCCGTACGACGAGACGACCTACGGCTACACGCCGGCCGGCAAGGAGGCCTGGCGTAAGGACGCGGCCGGCAACCTCTGGACCTACGAGTACGACCTGCTCGGCCGCCTGGTGAAGTCCACGGACCCGGACTCGGGCACCGGCACCACCGCGTACGACGACAGCAGGAACCTCGCCACCGTCACCGACTCCCGAGGCGTCAGCGCCACCACTGTCTCCGACCTGCTCGGACGCACTGTCGCGGCCTACGAAGGCACGGCGACCGACCCGGCCAAGCAGGTCGCGAGCTGGACCTACGACACGCTGGCCCTGGGCAAGCCGACCTCCTCGACCCGCTACGTCGGCGGAGCGAACGGGGCGGCGTACACCTCGGAGATCACCGGCTACGACGTTGGCTACCGCGAGCTCGGCGCCAAGACCACCATCCCCGCGGCCGAAGGCAAACTCGCAGGCACCTACCAGACCGACAACACATACGACGAGGCAGGCCGACTGGCGAGCACGGTCATGCCGGCAGTGGCCGGCATGGGCCGCGAAACGCTGACCTTCACCACGGACACCGTGGGCCAGCTCGGTTCCCTCAGCAGTGCGTTCGGGTTCAACCCGTCCACCACCTTCGTGGCAGACGTCCGCTACGACGTGTACGGCAGACCAATCCGCACGACCCTGGGCGGCCCCGGGGCTCACGTGGTCGCCACCATGGTCGTCGACAACGCTACCGGCCGCGTCACCCGCTCGATCCTCGACAAGGAGAACGCGCCAACCGCGAACGTCGACGCCGTCGACTACACCTACGACCCGCTCGGCCAGGTCACATCGGCACGTGACGCGCAGGACGGCCAGGTCGCCGACCTGCAGTGCTTCAACCACGACTACCTCGGCCGGCTCACCCAGGCCTGGACCGACACCGGTAGCCAGACCACCGCACCGCAGCCCAGCGTCCCCGGCGTCGGTTCCTGCGCCAACGCCAACGGACCGTCGGCGGACGGCGGCAAGCCCAGCGTCGGCGGACCCGCGCCGTACTGGCAGCAGTACGAATACGACGTGATCGGCAACCGCACGAAGGTGGTACAGAAGGACATCACCGGTGATGCCACCAAGGACGTCACCACCACGCAGGGCTTCGGCACCGGCCCCAACACCCCGTCCACCGATCCGAAGACGGGCGGCGGCACCGGCGGTCCGCACGCCCTGTTGAAGTCCACCCAGACCGGTCCGGCCGGAACCGCCGTGACGTCGTACACCTACGACGCAGCCGGCAACACCACCTCCATCACCGACACTCCCGGCACCAGGAACCTCACCTGGAACGCCCAGGGCAAGCTCGACCAGATCACCGGCACCGGCCAAAGCGGAGCCACCAGCTACCTGTACGACCTCGCCGGAAACCAGCTGATCCGGCGTGACCCGGGCAAGACGACGCTCAACCTCGGCGCCGACCAGCTCACCCTGGACACCGCGAGCGGTGCCGTCACCGACGTCCGCAGCTACGGCGCTCCCGACGGCCTGTCCATCACCCGCACCGTCGTCAACGGCCAGTCCACACTGGCCTACCAGGCTGCGGACCCCCACGGCACCAACGGCATCCAGCTCGACGCCTACAACCTCGCCCAGGTCCGTCGCCCCACGGATCCGTTCGGCAACGAACGCGGCGCTCAGCCCGGCGACGGCGTGTGGGCCGGCGACAAGGGCTTTGTCGGCGGGACCAAGGAGAAAGTCACCGGCTTCACCCTCCTGGGCGCGCGCGAGTACGACCCGAAGACGGGCCGCTTCATCAGCCCCGACCCGGTGACCGACGCCGGCGATCCACAGCAGTGGAACGCCTACGCGTACGCCAACAACAGTCCGATCAACAAGGCCGACGCCAACGGCCTGAAGGTCGCCTGCGACACCCCGGCCGAGTGCGCCAACAACCACTCGGACACGGTGGCCGGCACCGGCCGCACCGTCGACGCCGTCTTCACCTACAGCCCGGTCATCGCCGCTACCCCGACCCCGCCGCCCACCGCGGCGGAACAGGCCGCGGTGAAGGCGAAGCAGAACGCCGACGAAGCCGTCAACCAGGCCAAGCACAAGCGCGACGAGATCGTCCACAAGGTCGTCGACCTCGTCGGCGAACTGATCGGCTTCAACGACGCCCGCGACTGCTTCACCAAGGGCGACGTGATGGCCTGCATCAACACCGCCCTCAACGCCGTCCCCTGGGGCAAGATCTTCAAGGCCATCAAGATCGGCATCCAGGCCCTCAAGATCTACAAGGAGATCGGCAAGGCTTACGACGCCATCAAGGCTGGCGAACGCGTCGCCAAGGAAGCCGAAGCGGCGGTGGTCACCGCCCGAACAGCGGCAGCTGAGGCTCGTGCGGCAGAAGCGGCAGCAGTCAAGGCCGCAGAAGAAAAAGCGGCCAAGGAAGTAGCAACAGACGCAGCAGGAACCGAGAGCAAGGCAGTAGCCAAGGAAGCCGAGGAATCAGCCGGCTCCAGTTGCTCCCTGGTCCGCAACAGCTTCCCCACCGGCACCAAGGTGCTGATGGGCGACGGCTCGCTCAAGTCGATCGAGGACATCCACGAGGGCGACGTCGTCTTGGCGACAGACCCCCAAACCGGCGAGACTCACCCCGAACCCGTCACCGCCACCATCACCACCCCCGACGACAAGGACTTCACCGACCTCACCCTCACCGACGACAAGGCCCCGCGCAGCCCGCCCGCTGATCACCAGTCGAAGATCACATCGACCCACCACCACCCCTACTGGAGCGAAACTCGCCAGCAATGGGTGGACGCCGGCGAGCTCGCCCCGGGCGAACGCCTTCGCCAGCCCAACGGAGCCACCCTCACCGTCCGGGCCGTCCGTAACTACCCTTACGTCGTCACCACCCATAACCTCACTGTCAACCTCCTCCACACGTACTATGTGCTGGCCGGGGCGACGCCAGTCCTGGTTCACAATTGTGGAGGATCCGCGGACGACCGTGCCGGTCTTGACTTCACGGACAACGGACGACAGCAGGTTTATGACGCCAACGCGGCAAAGAACGGCGGAACTTACAAATGTGACTACTGTGGTCGGACTGTAGAGCGCAGGGCTTCACGAGGGCCCGACGGAAAGGCGGTCAAGGGTCTTCCGGATGACGCACAGATCGACCATGAGATACCGAAGGCGCAGGGTGGATGTGGGGCCGCCCACAATGGCTGTGTAGCCTGTAGGGCCTGCAATAGGGACAAGTCGGCAAAGACGGTTGAAGAGTGGGACAACGAACTCAGAGAATTCCTGGAGGATTAGGCGTGAGCGAGTCGAACGAGCGGCCCACTTCTGAGAGTGGTGCCAAGCTCTTCAAGGTTGCGTTTGACCTTGAAGAGGAGCGCCCGAACTGGCCTCCGGTCTCGATCGAGCGGCTCTGGGGAGAGAAGACGGCCGTCAAGCTTGAGATCCGCGTAGTGAATACGCCGTTCTTTGTTCGAGGAATCTCATTTGGCGACCTCATTCGAGTGCGCCCGGACAATGAACGTCGCGAGCTGGTTTTTGAGAGCTTCACGTCGGAGTCGGGGCATTCGACAGTTCGGATTGTCCTTCTTCGGGATACCGAAAGGGAAATTGTCGAGCTCAAGCTTCGCAGTGCTGGCTGCAGCTGGGAATTGGCGCACTCCTTCGGAAATCTCTTGGCCATCGATATTCCGCCAACAGTCGAGTACGGTGAGCTGCGAGAGTGGCTTCTGGCCCAAGTGGAAGCCGGGGTAATCGAGATTCAGGAGAGTGCGATCTCCTCGATCCACCAGCAGCAGCTACCGTCGTTTCCGTAGACCTCGTACGATTTCTGTGGCGCTGAGCTAGAGAGATTTTGGCGATGCCCAGGAAGCCCCACCGGACATAGTTCCGGTGGGGCTTCCTGGGGTTTGTTGGGCGGTCTGACGGCAACGCTGACGGCAACGTCAGCGGACGGGTTCTGCACTTGGCGAGTCGTCAGGGGTCTCGGGTGCCCGGAGCGCCTTGCCGAGGGTGTCGATGGCTTGGCGCTGTAGGCGGAGCCGGACGTGGGCATACACGGTGGCGGTGACACCGATGTGGGCGTGTCCGAGGAGCTCCTTGATCACGACGAGCTCGACGCCCTGTTCGAGGAGCAGGGTCGCGGCGGTGTGCCTCAGGTCGTGGAACCGGATGCGGCGGAGCCTGGCCACCTGGCACAGCGTGGTGAAGTGCCGGGTCAGGGTGGACGGATCGGTAGGTGAGCCGTCGGACGCGGTGAAGACGTATCCACTGTCCGTCCAGCCCGTGTCAGCGACCTCGCGTTCCCGGTTCTGACGTTCGCGGTGGTGCTTGAGCGAGTGGACGCATTCGGTGGGGAGGGCGATGCGGCGTTCGGAGCTGACGGTCTTGGTGGGCAGGGCGGTCAGGCCGCCGGTGGGGGTGCGCTGGAGGGTGCGGCGGATGCTGGCCGTGCCGCCGTCGAGGTCGAGATCCTCCCAGCGCAGGCCGAGGAGTTCGCCCTTGCGTAGTCCGGTGCGGAGCGCGAGGTCGAACAGAGCCTGCAGTCGGTGCCCGTCGACTGACGCGAGGAACCGCCTGGCCTCGGCGACGGTGAGTGGCTCGAAGCGCCGGGGTCGGGGTGTGCCGGCCTTGATGTTGCGGGCAACGTTGCGCGGCAGTTCGTCCTCGCGGACAGCGTGCTCCAGCGCGGACTTGAGCACCGAGTGGACGTAGGTGACGGTGAGCGGAGACAGCCGCTTGTCACAGCACTGGCCGACCGTACAGCAGCGTTCCTGCTTGTCGAGCCCGCGAGCGCAGCACTGGCAGGTGGTGCGGAGCCGGTCGAGCCAGCTGCGGATGTCCCTGGCCGTGAGATGGGCGATCTTCTTCCGGCCGAGGCCGGGTATGACGTAGAGGCGGACGCAGGTCCGGTACCGCGTGTGGGTGTTCTCGCGGAGGCGGTGGACGGCGACGCTGTCCAGCCAGTACGTGAGATACGCGGTCACGGTACTGTCGGCCGCCGCGACGGGTCGTCCCTGGTTACTCGCTGCGATGCGCTCGGCGAGCTTGTCGGCGGCCTCCTTGCGGGTAGTGCCGTAGACGCGGACGCGCTTTCGGCTGCCGTCGGTGGCGAGGACGTAGCCGGCGGCTTCCCAGCGGCCGTCCTGGCGTTGGTAGAGCGTGCCTTCACCGTTGGCGCGGCTCTTGCGGGCAGGGCGGGGTGTGGTCATCAGACTGCTTCTTCCAGGTGAGCGTGGATGTAGTCGACGAGGGCGTGGGCGGGGACGCGGCGGGCGCGGCCGATCGTGACGGAGGCGAGCCGCCGGGTCCGGATGAGGTCGTAGACGGTGGAGCGGCCGATCTTGAGCCGGGCCATGACCTCGGGAATGGTCAGGAGTTCGTCGCCACGCATCAGGAGCCACCCCCGGCCGCTTGGTCGGCGCTGCCACGGCAGCGGCGAGCCGCGCGAGTTCGGGGGTGAGGCCGATGCCGGAGAACGCCCAGTGCGAAAGGACGAGCGTCGAGGTGTCGTCAGGACCGGTGGCCGGGGCTCCCGCCTGCAAGCGCTGCCAGTCGGCCCGTGCCTGCCGCAGGTCGGCGAGGGTGGTGGAGTAGACGCGGGTCTTGGTCGAGAAGTGGCCTCGGAAGCCGAGCATGTGCGCCCAGGCGCGGAGCTTGAGGTCGGCGAGTTCGGGGCGGGTGCCGAGGGCCCAGGCGGTGCGGATCATCCGTTCGGCGTGGACGGGGATGTCCCACTGGGCGAGTTCGCCGATCAAGCGGAGGCGGCGGTCGAGCGTTCCGGTGGCTCCCTCGGCTTCCTTTGGTGGCGTACTTGGCGATGTACGCGGCGACGGCCCGCTCGGTGATCTGGGTGCCCCCGTCGAAGTCGGCGCTCCGGATCGGCCGCACGTCGAGCTGGCTGCCGAACTCGAAGGTAGGTGTCACACCGCCGAGTTCAGGCCCGACGACGGCAGTCCGGGCAGCGGCAGCGCGTATCGCGTCGGTCAGCAGATCGGCGGTGGCCCAAGTGGGTGGGAGCGACGTGTTGCCTTCCGGACCATCGAGGCGGATGACGGCGTGGAAGTGGACGAGTCCGCGTCGCTGGTACTCGGCGACCTTGGCGTACGAGACCTTGACGACCGAGGACAGTTTCCGCTGTGGGAGACCGGCGAGGCGGGCGACCTCCCGTCGTAGGTTGAGCATGAAGCGGGACCACAGGGCCGGGGCGTGGGCGTTCCAGAGCACCGCGCCCTGGTAGTCGTAGCGGTCCGGGGCGAGCGGGGAGCCGAGGCGGGGGTCGTCCTCGGCGTGGGCCTGGCCGCAGCGGCAACGGCGGGCGGGCTTCGCGCTGCCGGTGGGCCGGTTATGAACCGGGCCGAAGGACGGCGCGGTGAAGGTCGCGAAGACGCGAGGATGGCGGCCGACGGTTTCGGGGACGTCCTTGCCGCCGCGCAGGCCAGCGGTGATGAGCTGGTAGGTGTCCTGGCGGTAGACCTCGGCGCAGGATGGGCATCGGGTGGTGCGGCGGTTGCCGCAGCGGACGAGCAGGCAGCCGGCGGGCATCTTGGCGGAGTCGAGGTGGCGGAGGATCAGGCCGGTGGCGGTGTCGACCTCGGTCCGGTAGCCGTCGAGGCGGACCGGGCGGGAGCATCCGCCGAGGGTGGTCAGCTGGCGGACGAGGCCGGGAAGCTTGCCGAGGGATCCGAGCGAAGCCAGGTATTGCGGCGAGAGCAGAGGAGTGGTCGGGGCGTCGGGGGTGGGGAACGTCATGAGGGCATGACCCTTCTGCGTCACGGCGCGGGCGTGCGGCGCCGGAGGTAGTGGAGGGGTGGGCCCCGGCAGGGGCGGAGGTAGGAGGTCACGCCCCTGCCGGGATGGGATCTGCGGGCGGCGGAGGGCCGCCGGGATCTGGCACGGAGCTGGAGGTGAGCGCGCATCAGGCGACCTTCACGAACTCGGTGCCGGTGGGCAGGTCACGGACCTGGAGGCCGGCGTGGCACATGGCCTCGCTGATCTGCCAGCACGACTCGGTGGGCAGGTAGACCGAGCGCATCCGCACGGGAGTGCGCATGTCGCCGATGGAGGCGATCGAGACGCCCTGTGGCATCTCACGGTCCGCCGCGTTGACCTCCAGCTCCCGGCCGTCCGGGAAGAGGTGGAGGAAGTCCTCGACGGTGTCCACCCGGTGGCAGATACGGGCTGACAGGTTGGTCCGCATCGCGGTGGACAGCACGTCGGCCGAGGGCTTCTGCGTGATCAGCCACAACCGGACGCCGAACTTGGCGCCCTGGCTGGCGATGGCCAGCAACTGGGCCTCGAACCGCTCGCGGGCCTTGCGGTCCGAATAGCGGGTGTAGTTGGCAACCTCGTCGATCACCACCACCAGGAGCGGCAGCTCCTCGCTGAACGCGGTGATCCGGTCGGTCCTTGCTGACCAGAACAGCTTCTCGCGGCGATTCATCTCCTCACGGACCCAGGCGAGGACATCTGACGCCTCGTCCGGATGCACGGAGGCGGAGACCTTGTGGGCCGTGCGCCACCAGGGGGCGGCTGCCGCGAGGTTCGGGTCGATCACGATCAGCTGCACGTCCCGCATCAGCGAGGCGTAGGCGAGGAGCGTGTTGACGGTGATCGACTTGCCCGACCGTGTGACCCCGGCGATGAGGCCGTGCGCGCTCTTGGCGAGGTTGAGGCGGATGCGCTGTCCGTCCTCGTCCCAACCGAACAGGACGTCGTCGGCCGTGGTGAGCGAGCCGGGTCCGACCGCGAGTGAGCCGTCCGCCTGGAACAGGGGCGAGGGCATCAGGGTGTCGAGTGGTTCGCGGCGGAACCCGCGCGCGGCGATCTGGCCGGGCTTGGACTGGGTGATCTTGACGCGGGTCATGCCCCAGCCGTTGCGCAGGTCGTCGGCGGCGTCCTGCCAGGCTTCGAGGCCGACGCGGGGCAGGGTGGTGGCGGTGACGGTGACGCCGAACTCGTCGGCCTTGGTGGTGATCCGGGGGATGCGGATCTTCGGCCTGGGCGCCTTGCCGTCGGTGCTCAGGTGCTCCAGGCCGGTTGGGGTGGCGTCCTTGGCGGCGAGTTCGGCCATCGGAGCGAGGCGCTTCCAGGTGCGTCGGATGCGGCGGGCCTGGCCCAGGCTGATCCGGGTCTCGGTGTCGGCCCGCAGCCAGCGAACCGTGACGAAGACCATCCGTCCCAGCACCAGGGCCGTTGCTGGCGTGAGCAGCCAGAGCAGGATGTCGGGCGATATGTACTGAGTGGTTGTCAGCATGGTCAGGCCGCCTTCGCGGTGATGGCGGCGGCGCGGAACGCGATGCCGTGGCGGGCCTGGCCGTTGAAGTTGTTCTCCCACGGGGTGGCGACGAGGCCGGTGAAGGCGACGAGAGCGCCGGGCTTGGTGCCCTTGGCCAGGCCGGTCTCCGGAACGGTGACGGAGATCATCTCGGCGCGGCCGTCAAGGACGAACATCACGTCCGCGACGAGCAGCTTCGCGCCGGTCTCCTTGTCTACGGCGATCTCGCCGGTCTGGAAGTCCTTCACCTTGTCGCGGACGACGCCGAGCATCGAGGTCGCGGCCGAGGTATCGACGGGGATGTTGCGCATGTGTTCCTCCCGGAACGGGTGGGGTTCCTGTGGCCGCTGGTGCGACCACGTGCCGGAACGTTAGCACACCCCATCCGACCCCATCCAAGTCCATCCCGATCCGAATAGTTTCCACCTCATCCATGGGCTCGTTAGGCTGGCCACCACGGACGCGGTTGGCCCCGCTCCAGCCCTTCGAACCGCCGACCGACCGAGGTGGACCGTGTCCCAGCCCGATGGCCTTCGCTTGACCTTCGAGCGCATTGCCGACGACCTGAAGCAGCAGATCAGGGACAACGCACTGGGGCCCGGACAGCTGCTGCCCTCGCAGAGCCAGCTCATGAAGACCTACAAGGCGTCGAGCCTGACAGTGCAGAAGGCCATGGCCCTGCTGCGGGAGCAGGGTTGGGCGGTCTCGAAGCCCGGCAAGGGCACCTTCGTCAGCCAGACCGTGGACCTGGAGCGCGCCTACCAGACGATCAGCGCCGACCTGGAGCGCCAGATCCGCGCCGGCGACCTCGCACCCGGGGTGACGCTGCCCTCACGCGAAAGCCTCGCCGAGCACTACGGGGCACCCATCACTGCTGTCGACGCGGCCATCCGCAAACTCCTCGACGAGCGATGGCTCGCCCGCGACGAGTCCGGCGGCACGCCGGAGGTCTTCGTGCAGCGTGCGGACGACCCGACGATGGCATCCCGTCTCGCCTACGAGCAGCTGGCGCAGAAGATCGCTGACGGGACGCTCCAGGAGGGGATCGAGCTCACCGATCAGCACGTCGCCGACATGCTCGGCATCGACGAGCAAGCCGCCCACCACGCGCTCGTCCTCCTGTTGGTCGAGGGCAAGGGCACGCGTATCCGTCGCGGCGCCCCCACCGAGACGGGCGGCATGACGGTCGTGGAGGCCGTGGCCGTCGGCCAGCTTCCGGCGGTCCCGGGCGCGCTGGAGACCTACAGCGGCCCGTCCCCGGAAGAGCTGAGGACCCGCCAGCGCATCCAGCACCTGGCCGACGTCCTGGAGGACGCTCTGGAGCAGATCGAGGAGATGCGCGAGCGCATCGAAGCCCTGGAAACCGGCGCCAAGCCGAAGAAGAGCACCACGCGGAAGCCCGGGTGAACCCAGCGGTCCCGACAAGCGGGATCACCCGGTCGGTTACCGTCGCCCGCTGTTCACGCCGAGGTCCTGGCGGGCGGCGTACCGTTGGCGAGGAACGAAGACGCAGGTGCAGGGGTGGCCATGGCGGAGAGCATCGGGGACCGGATCGGGCGGTTGCGCCGACGCCGGGGCATGACGCAGGAGCAGCTCGCGGAGGCGTCCGGGGTGTCGGTGGCGACCATCCGGAAGCTGGAGCGCAACGACCGCGAGAGCGCCCGCATGGGCACCTTGCGCCAGCTCGCCCAGGCGTTGGGCGTGAAGACGACGGATCTGATGCAGACCGGGCCGATCGAGCCGCCGGTTGCCCCGGAGGTCGACCCGGCTGGGATTCTGGCGATCCGTCGGGTGATCACACCCGCCAGGGGCCTGGGCCGGGTGGCCCACGCTGATGACTGTCACGACGCTCCGACCATCACCGGGGTCCGCGCATCGGTGCGCGAAGGCAACCGCCTCTACCAGGGCGACGACTACGCGGCCACGCTGGGAGCACTGCCCAGCGTGCTGACCGAGGCCGCCCAGGTCGCCGAACTAGCAGAGGGCGAGGCCAGGTTGGCGGCGCTGGAGGTGCAGGCGCAGGCGTACCAGCTGGCGGGCTCCACACTGATCCACCTTCGGCATGACGATCTCGCCTACCAGGCACTGAACCGGGCCATCGAGCTGGCCGAACGCAGCGGCAACCAAGTCCTCGGGGCGTCCGCGGTGGTCTCGCTGTGCTGGCTGCTGCTGCGGCAGCGCCGCTTCGACGAGGCCGAAGACGTGGCCGTCGCCACCGCGGACGCCATCGAACCGTCCTTCCGGCACTCCACCGCCAGCCACCTCGGAACGTGGGGGTGGCTGCTGCTGCGGGGATCGGCAGCGGCCGTGCGCAACAACCGCACCCCGGAGGCGGACGAGATGATCCGGCAGGCCAAGGCCGCCGCCGTCCTGGTCGGCCGGGATGTGATCGACTACCACGAGTACTGGACGACCTTCGGCCCCAACACGGTGGCCATGAAGGAGGTCGAGAACGCCATGGTCCTGCGCGAGTACGGCAAGGCCCTCCAGCTCTCCGGACAGGTCACCGCACCCACCCGCTCGACCTCCAACAACCGCAACCGCCACCTGCTCGACCTCGCCGCCGCCCACACCGAACAGCGCGACTACGCGCCGGCCACCGACATCCTGATGAACATCAAGCAGGCCGCCCCCGAATGGCTGCGCTACCAGCGCTACGCCCGCGACATCGCCACCACCCTCGTCACCCGACGCAAGCGCGGCCTTTCCCCACAGCTCGTCGAACTCGCCGACTTCCTCGCCATCGAACTCTGACCAGCCCGGCAGAGACACCACGTATCAGATCCACACCGGAGGGTGGGCGAACTGACCCCGCACGTTCCTGGGCCACCCGACGGCGACGCCCGACGATCTCAGTAACCGCACGAACGGAACGGACCGACACAGCGTCACCAACGGTCCCGTGCCGAGCCGAACTGAGATGGGATGAAGAGATGACCAAGCCCGCGCAGCCCACCGCCGTCGTCTACCTGTGCACCACCAAGGACGAGCCCGTCGTCACCCGGCAGGCGATGTGCGAACGGATCGCCCGCGAGTCGGGCCTGCACCTCGCCGGCGTGATCCACGACGACGAAGGCGCCACCGAACCCGGCCAGCGCCGAGGACTCACCTACGCGCTCCAGATGCTCCTCGACGGCGACGCCGACACCATCATCGTCCCCACCGGCGAGATGCTCTCCGTCCTGCCCGACGAGAAGGCCCGCGTCAGCCGGTCCGTGCGCAAGGCCGGCGGCCGGATCATCGTGGCCAGCGAAGTGAGCGCCCGCAGCTGAGCCCGGCTTCTCCGCCCTTGCGCAAGGCTGCCGCCTCGGGATGCAGGGAACGGGCATCTCGACCATCGGCTGTGCCACAGTCCAGCGCGGACATGGCCGGTCCAGTGAACAGCGGTGGCGGGCAGGCTGGTTCAGCAGTTCAGCAACACGCGGCCCCGGTGGTGGAGTGCGTCGAAACTTTCCTTACGAGTTCAAGGCGGCCCGCCTACGCGGGCCGCGCGCGCCCGCAGGCCGAGCCGCCCCGCGCTTCCTGTCTACGCCCCACCGCGCGACGGCCCGGCCACCTGCGCGCGCAAAAGCGGAGAAAGGGCCGGGCAGGGCCCGGTGATGGCCTGGCCGCAGGCCAACGATGGGGTCAGCCAGGGAAGGCCGGATCGGCCAGCATCCGAGCCGCGTCTCCGGGTTGGTGCTGACCGAGAGGGTCGACGGGCTCGCCGTGGGCAGGATGGCCCAGCACTGACGCACCATGGCGGGCCTCGGTGCTCGGGCGCGGGCCGGGCGGCGAAGCGTGCTCTACCCACCTACCCGTGCCGGGGCCCGCGTCGGGCAAGGCCAGGGGGCCACTCGGCCAAATTGCGGGCAGGCCCAAAGCCTGCCCGAGATCGCGGGCAAGCTTACGGCCCCCTGACCAAGCCCGACCCCAACCCGGGCAGGACACCGGCCAAAGCCCGCTCCACCGCCCTCACTGCCACCCGTCCCAAAGCCCCCGGTGGTGTAGACCTCTGACGGCAACGCTGACGGCAACAGGGCCGGACAACAACGCACTTCCACGCACCTCGGCGTACCGGTAGATTGCCGCTCACCTGCGAAAACGCAGTCAGGAAGGGCCGCCTATCACACCTACTATGTGCTGGCAGGGGCCCTGCCGGTCCTCGTCCACAACATCGACTGCGGGAAGGACAGTGACGCAACATCAGCTTCGTCGCTACGGGTCGACCTGCATGAACTTCCCACTGCCGATGAGGTCCAGGCCTTCGAAAGAGTCGGCCCTGGTGAGGTCAGGACCGGTGACGTCCACGGTAATATTGTCGTTCAGGGTGGAACTCTCCACGGCAATGTGCGCGGCACGCTGGTGATAGTGGAAGGTGGGTCCGTCGTAGGGAACACATTCCATGGCCCCGTTTTGCAGATCGGCAGCCACAATCACATCAGCAGTAAGAGTTCTGGTCCGCTCGGTGCGAATTCAATCACCAGCCCCGACGGATCTGTCCTTAAGTTTAATGGCCACCTTGTAGTACAAGCCTTTAGGATTACTGTTGGTGGGCGCAGCCTTTGGCCGCTCGAATAAGCGCGAAGCGAGGTAGTAGACGGTCCTCATCTCATAGATGCAAGGTTTGAGCGATGGCGTCCGGCGCAATCCGGGCGCCACCGCATTTCGCTCTGCAAAGCACAGAAAGCACGACTGGTGGCCCCGCAGGCGGCGTCGCCGAGCAGGGCGACCCGACTGGAGGGCCAGGCGAGTTCCCGGTACAGGGCGAGCGCGGCCACCCCCAGGTCGAACGCGCTTGCCCTCCCCGCGCCGGCCGCCCGCCGTCCCGCTGCGCCCTTCCTGCCCAGATCGATCTCCTCCAACGCCTCCACCCGGTCCGCCCGCCCGTCCAGCACGCCGGGACGGCGCTGATTGGACAGCCACTGCCCGACCGGCTTGTCCAACGCGGTGGCCGTACGGGGGCGGCGAGGGTGCCGTGGTGCTCGAAGTACTCCCGGGCAGCGGCCAGGTTCTCCTCCCACGCCGCGTCCAGCGGATCCCGCACCATGCCGAGCGGCTCTACGCCGCCCGCGACGCCGGCGCCTCCCGGGACGAGCAGGAACGGATCCTCGCCGAGTGCCTGCGCGAGCACTACTTCAAGGACAACGGGCACCGCGCCCGCGGCCTCGACGTCGAACTGAACGACATCGCCCGGATGGACGTCGAACTGTAGATCCCTGCCGCCGCCCGGGCTTGTTTGCTGCGGTGTGACTCAGCGCTTCACATGGCGAGTTGAGCGGTCGCGGCGCGCGGCCTGCTCGCGAAGGCGAATCCCTGTTCCGAGGAGCGAACAGAGAACTGACAGCATCTCGACATGGCATTCTCAGCGCCCACGGCGGACCAGAGGCAGAGGCTACGCGACGATCACGCGGCACATCAGAAATGGTTGCGGGACTACAAGATCAACGAGCACCCGTACGTCATGACGGAGGATCCCTTCACAGGGCTCATCCTGGCCGGCCTTTTGGCTCCGGAGTCCGCCCCATCGGTGTGCCGCGCGCTGCTCACCGGCCTCGATCCATGGCTGCAGACTGACGATATCTTGCTCCTGTCGGCGTACTGGCCAGCGAGCGGCGTCGACCTCGTGGTTGAGGCCCAACGGCGGGGCCGTCGCGAACTGGTTGTCGTCGAGCACAAGCGCTTCGCCTCTCCCTCTCACGCTCCGGGGTACAAGAAGGACCCCGAAGCGCTTTGGCAGACTGACCAGGTCTATGAGGCCGCGACCGGTGACTACTGGCCTCGATGGATGCACGAGACTGACCCAGATCTCCCGGTGAGATTCGTCGTCCTCGACGGCTACGGAAAGCCCATGGACCAGCTGTATCCGGGCGGACTGCACAACGCGAAGTGGGCAGTCACCAGCTACCCACAGTTCGGAGCGGTCCTAAGAGCCGAGCACGACCGGGGAGTGAGAGGACTGATACCGCTCCTCACTACTCTCTACGCCGGAGGCCCGGAGGCGTAGCAGACAGGCCCGACTCGACAGCCAGCCTGCCGGACGCCCAGAGCGCGGTGCCACGCCGAGGACCCGCGACTACGGCTGATGGGCCGGGCAACGCGACCGCACCCGGCCACCCGACCACAGCTGCGGATTTCGCCAACTGCCAACACCCTGGTCCAGGAGGCCGCATGAGTTCCCTCTACCTGGTCGACGGCAGCGCGCGTACGCGCCCGCCGCCAGCGGCCGCGGCGCGGTGCTGCGACTGGCCGTCGTCCTGAGACTGGGCGATGGGCCGTGGGCGGGCTGCCCTGGACGAGGACCGGCTGGTCTTCGCTGACGAGACGGGCAGCGCCCGGCTCTGCGCCGCGACCGAGCCGCTCATCACCACCGGCATCAGCGCCGGCCCCGGCGGCGTCATGACCGTCGACGTCGGCGTCATTACCGGCGACCTCACCTTGCGCACCACCTGGAACGGCGCCCAGGCGCTTCTCGATGTCCAGTACACCGGGGCCGACGAGTGGTACACGGTGGAGAACAGCCCTGTCCCGGCATCGGACCAGGGCTCGGCCCAGGCCGTTCACGAGGCGATGATCGCTGCTATGGAACGCGGCGGGCGGGACCCGAGCAGAAGGCCTGGCCTGAGCCCGGCCCTGATCTCGTCAACGCGCTGGAGCCGGCTGTGTGGCCCGCTGCCCCGCGTCTCGCCGTAGATCCCCGGAGGACGTCATGGCTGCACGCGCGCGCAGGGACTCGGTCTGGGGCGTCACCGGTACGCCCGACACGATCTGGGACGTCGTCCACTCCACCCGGGGCATGGACAAGGGCTGGCGCCTCCGCCGGTTCTGAACCGGAGACATCCCGCGTCCCATACTGCGACCTGCGTTCCTCTTCAGGACTGCGGACGTGGTGGATCCGGATGCACAGGGCAAGCCGGTCCTCGCAGCCCCGCCCTGAGATGCCGAAAGGCCGCCATCTCATGGGGTGGCGGCCTCCTCTCGAGCCTGGGCAGCGTACCGCCGACCTCGGACACCACCCATGGCCGGCCGGAGGTCAGGCGGCCGGCTGCTCGCCAACAGGATCGTCGATGTGGTGG
Organism: Streptomyces sp. SP17BM10; assembly: GCF_036322405.1. NCBI lineage: Bacteria > Bacillati > Actinomycetota > Actinomycetes > Kitasatosporales > Streptomycetaceae > Streptomyces > Streptomyces sp. SP17BM10. The sequence goes on from NZ_JAQYXB010000479.1 coordinate 140,210, forward strand.
AGCCGGCTACGGGCCTCGACCTGGTCCTCGACCGGCAGGCCCGCCCAGTACTCATCCGCCCACACCGCGTGGGAAGCCTGCCGCTCGGCCTCCTCCAGCCGCGCGGACTCGGCGAGCTGCTCCACGCCAAGCCCCTGGGCCGCGGCCGCGAGTCGTCTTCATCCCCGAACCGCTCGGACCAGTCCGGGGCGGCCTCCGCCTGCCACCGCACACAGCGCTCCACCACCGCCAGCGTCAGCCCGGTCATTGCGACCAGCCCTGTCGGGCTCAGCCCCGGTGCTCGCCGAGGGCTCGGGCGATCTTGCCCGCCCACCGATCCGTGGTGGGAGGACCGCGTGCTGCACACCAAGCTCTACCCCGTGAGAGAGCGGAAAGCGTGACTGCCTGTCCGGATCAGTCTGGTCGGCGGTCGGTCTCAACGGCGAGCTGGGTGCCTTCGTAGGTACGGCCACGGTGGTCGACATGGAAGCTCACGGCGAGGGCCTCGGCGATGAGCTGCTCGTGCTCCCTGTTGTCATCGTCGTCGTGAATGGTCACAAGGACCGCAGGTGTGCCGACCGGGGCCAGGTCGGCGAGCTGGGAACTGATAGGAGAATCGGGATCGACGCGAAGGGCGTCCGTCCGGTTTTCACCAGTTGGGTAGCTAGACACCTGTGTCGGGTAGGCGGTGCCGGTGCGGAAAGTACTACTGACCGCGTTGAAGACCGCGCACACCGCGTCTGGTGCAGGATCGTCGGACATGCGTACGGACACAGTCAGGGTCATGTCGACCTCCACCAGTTCTCCGGGCTCCCTCCAGACTGAGCCTGGTGCGAGTGAGATGCGCGCCGCCTGCTGCACGCGAAGCTCTACCCGGCGAAGGGCTGCCGAGGATGCCTGTTCCTGTGTACACCGCCCCGGTGGGGGCGTGGGCTGGTACCCATGTCCGCTGCGCCTGTGCCCGTGTCATCCGATCCTGTCCCGGGGGCTGCTCCGGCGCCCGAGCCGGTGGAGATCCGTTGGTGTCGGGGGATCGGGCGTTGATGCGGCAGGTGGTGTTGGCGGGCGGTGACGAGGTCCCGCCACCGGGTGCGCACCGTTTCCTCGTCGTCGAGCCAGTGGACGGCGGAGGAGGCGTTGGGGTGCCAGCCGGTCATGTGGTGGGCGATGTCGGTGTAGTCGCCGGCGCGGGCGAGGTCGCGCAGACGGGCCTGGGCGGCGGTGAGGGCCGCGTCGTCGCCGCGGACGGCGAGGAGCGCGGAATCCTCTGCAACAGTCGCCTCCTGTCGGAAGGCATCGATGTCCGAGCTGTGGATGCTGTGTGCTTCGCGGATCCGAAGTCGAGCGTCATCGACATCGTCCAGGCCGTCGGCAGGCGCTGCGCCAGTCCTACCAGCAGGGCAAGGTCTCCTGGGTCATCATCCCGGTCTACTTGCCGACGCCGCCGGTCGGCGACGACACGGCGGCCGCGGACCCGTCCGAGGTCCGCGACGCCGGGGAGGCCGTGAAGGCCGAGGCCGACGCCGAGATCGAGGCTTCCAGCTTCCGCACGATCTGGCGGGTCCTGCGCGCGCTCGCCGGCACGACGCCCGGGTGGTCGGCCGGATCACCGAGCTGCGCGCCTCCCGCTCGCAGGGCACCGCGCACACCACTGCGGCCAAGCCGGCCGAGAGCGAGGTTGGCAAGCGTGGCGGCGAGGGGGAGCAGCCGCCGGTCCCGGTGGAGTCGCCGATCGAGTGGCTGCGGATCAACGCTAAGCAGCACGCCGCGAAGATTCTCCAGACCGTCAAGCTGCGGGCGTTCAACCCGCGCGCGGTCGAGTGGCAGCGCATGCACGCCGTCGCCGCCGTGTTCCATCTCCAGCACGGCCACCTCGACCCCACCGACAAGACCAAGCACGCCGAGCTGATCTCCTGGCTCACCCGCCAGCGCCACCTCTACGGCCAGGGCCTGCTCGACGCCGCCCGGGTCAGCGAGTTGGACGCCCTCGGGATGATCTGGTCGAAGAACGCCAACGCCTGGGAGCGCGGCTACGCCTACGCGAAGGCGTTCCACCACCAGCACGGCCACCTCGCGATCCCCGCCACCGCGAAGCTGGACGACTACGCGGTCGGCGCGTGGATGCGCCGCCAGCGCAAGGCCGACAACCTCACCACGACCAGGTCGCCAAGCTCGACGGCCTGGACGAGCTGTGGCGCCTGGAGCCGGACTGGAACAGGTCGTACCGCCGCTTGCTCGCCTACCTCGCCGCCGGCGGAACCCTCGACGGCCCCGCCAACCGAACCGGCCTCGGCGACGACCCGGCCTTCCGCCCCGGCACCTGGCTGCGCAAGCAGGCGGGGGCCCGCACCGAGGGCAAGCTGACCGACCACCAGACCGCGCTCCTGGACGCGCTCACCCGGCACGCCGAGACCGTCACTGGCTGACCGGCAACGCAGGTTTCCGCCGTCCCGGCCCACCCCGGGCCGGGACGGCCGTCGCACACGCCGATCCCGGCCCGACCGGGCAGCACCGGATGTCGGACTTGGTCGAGCGAGTACCTGGCCCCGGGCGGGGTGGTCGTCCGCACCACCTGGCACGAACCGGTCTGCCCGCCATCCTGATCGAACAGTGTCACCAGCCGAACATGACGCGTAGCGTTGGTACCGCTGGGGCGTCTACCGCTTGGGTTGATCTCGTGCAACCGGGGGCGTCGCAGCCAGCCTGAGAGGGCGAACGATCATGGGCATACTTTTTCGCCTACTGGCCCCGAAGCCTGTCAAGAAGATCCGACACGCTGCGCACCCAGTCCGCAACGCCAAGCGCGCCGTTACGCCGAAGCCAATCCGGCAGGTCCGACGTGCGGCGCATCCGGTCAGCATGATGGAACGAGGCATTGAAAACGGCATCGTGCGCGCCGTACGTAACAGCGGTGGACGAACCGTCCCCCGCAGGGCTGGCGGTACTGGGACGGTCTACTACGGCACGTGCGGTGTCCACCATCGGCGCCCGGACACGGCCGCCAACTGCAAGGACTGCGCGGCGGTCGATGCATTGCAGGCCACCCGCGCCGCCGCTGCCGAAGCTGCCCGGGTTGAGGCGGCCCGGAGAGCAGCAGCTGAGTCCGCCCGCGCGGAAGCCGCCCGCGCGGAAGCCGCTCGCGCGGAAGCCGCCCGTGCAGAGGCCGCTCGCGCGGCGCCCGCTCGGATCCGGCGTGAGGTCATCCTGGCTGACCACAAGCGAGCCGCCGAAACCAACCGGAAGCAGCGCGCGGCAGCAAGAACCTCATCGTGGAAGATCTGGGCGATGCCACACTGAACGAGGCCATCACGGCCGTGAGTCCTCGCCCAGCACCCGGCCAAGGCCGACCAGTACGACTCGTTCGCCGAGGAGGGCGGGGACGAGCCCGACGACCAGGAGCACGGCGCCGTCCGCAGCCGGGTCCGCCGCCGGGCGGCTGGGATGACCCTGGAGAACATCCAGCAGGCCCCGCGACGGGCCCGGGACGCCGAGCGCGCCGCCGACCGGCACGCCGACGCCGGAGACGAGAGCGCCTACGCCACCGCGGCCGACAGCTGCGCCGAGTGGCAGCGCGTCCACGACCACACCGCCGAAACGCGGGCCGAACGCTACGACCCTGACCACGACACCGCCCTCCTGATGGGTGGCGTGTGGGTTGCGGTGGTGACGTGTCACCAGTTTTCAGTGGCCGGGGCGCGGTCACTGCTGGTCAGCGCCCCGTGCTGCTGAACGGTGGTGTCGTTTTCGCGCTGAAGGGCAGTGTCACAGGCCAGTGAAGTTCTGACGCCGTCTGTGGCAGGGGCGGTGGTTCGGGCGGCGCGGGTTGTCTGAGGCCGGGTGCAGGATACGGATCATGTCCTCACACGAGATCTCCGCTACGGCGGGCCTGGACCCGGCTGTGGTGCTTCACAGCACTGATTGGGCGGCGCTTGCCCATGCCTACGGCCCGGCCGCGACCACTGCGGACGATCTGCTCGGGCTGCTGTAGGAGGATCCTGAGGTTCAGGCCGAGTCGCTGGGCCGGTTGGAGATGTCGGTTCTTCACCAGGGCTCGCTCTACTCTGCGACGCGCCGGCGGCCCTTTTCATCGCCGGGGTTCTCCCGTATCCGGGCACGTTGGCCGTTCACGAGAGCTTCTTCCCGTGGGACGACCGCAGGCGGCCGCTCAGGGCGGCGCTGCTGGAATGGCTCGGTCAGTTCGCCGAGTCCGCGGCCTGGGACGACGAGGCTCTCGCCGACCCACAGGACGCAGAGGAAGCCGACGCTTTGGAGGCCGTGCTGGCGTGCCGGGCTGTCCGGCCGCAGATCTTCGACGCTGTCGCGCCGTTTCTCGATGACCAGGACGAGATGGTCCGGGAGGCGGCACTCGGCGCCGTGACGCATCTGTTGGCGGCGGATGACTTCGCCGATCGGATACCCGTTGCGGCCGACCGTTTGGAGCGCATCGCCTGTGGCAGGGGAGGACGCCGTGAGCGTGCGGGTGCACTGCTCACCCTGGCCCACTGGGGACGGGACACCGCGATGCTGCTCACCGACGAGGACCCGGCCGTCCGCACATGCGCCGCGCTCGGCACTGCGGACCCGTCGGCAGTGGATGTTCTGCTGGCCGCGCTTGCCGACCCCGTCGCGGTGGACAGTTGGTTCGACGAGCCGCTGCCCCAGGACCCGCGCAGCCCCCTTCTCCCGCCCCCGCCCCGGCCACCCTGAGCACCGGCCCGGGGACGCCGTGCCGGCGCCCGGACGCTAATGTCCGGCCCGGGCCGTTGCTGGACCACGGAGCCGCGCTGGCGCTGGGCGGAGATCCGGCTCGGCGGCCGCTGGCGGCCGTGCCGCATCGAGTCCCGGCGCCTGCACCAGGGCTCCACCACCTGGGTCGCCCTGGTCCGCTGGGGCAGCGGACCCGACGACTGGGGCTGGTACCTCCACCACCCCGACACGATCCGCCGCACCCATCAGCCCACCGACCCCGACGGCCCGGCGAGCTGGTGAACACCGGCAACGACAGCGAGGGCGCGGCCGCCGACCTCGCAGCCGCCCTCGACGCCTTCACCCACGCCGCCGCCCCCGGCCCTGGTCCCCACGCGGGCACCGGGGCCGGGGCCGACGTCTGGCTGACCATCCACACCCCCTACGACATCGAACAGCACACCCTGCGCCTGCCCGTCGACGTCGCCGACTGGATCACCGAGCTGCTCCACGACGAGACCCGGAACCTAGAGGCTGGCCGCCCCGGCGAAGCCGGCGGCCAGGAGGACGGCCAGAACGAGGACGTCGAACCGGCCTGGTGGTGAACCCGCGAACCAGCCCGCGTGGTGTCGGTGGCGGCTGGGATGCTGGCCGGCATGGACGATGACGAGGTGCTGCTGCGAGGCCGGGTCTACGGGGCGGACCACGGGGCCCCCGATTCTGGTCCGCTGCCCGGCCGTTCCTACCGGGAGCTGGTCGGCGGCCCGCTCGACGGCCCCCGGCAGCGATAGGCTCCACGTCCGGCCCGCCTCACCCGGCTGCGCCCCCACCGCCGTTCCGGCGCCTGGATCCCCGCCCAGACCGTCGCCGCCGTCCTGGTTGCCGAGGGGCCGGTCCGGTGGGGTTGTTATGGTGTGGCGGCTTCGGAGGTGCGTGCGGTCCAGGTGAGGTAGGCGGGGCTGTGGCGTACGACTTCGGCGTGGGCCTGCCGTGCGCAGGCGGTGGCTTTGTCGGCCAGGGTGGCGGCGGGGGAGTCGGGGTGCCAGCCGATGATCTGGCGCCAGGTCAGCGGTGTTCCGGACAGTGGCACGGTGATGGTTCCGGGTGGCGGTGCGAAGGCGGCCGCGCACAGTGCGACGGCCCGGCCGGACTCGACCAGGCGCACGCCGACGGGGGTGTCCGCCTCGTCGTGGGAGCGTGGGGTGAAGCCGGCGCGGGCGCATGCTGCGGCGAAGCAGTCGCTGAAGCAGTCGCCGCGCCCGGGTGCGGAGACCCAGTGCTCGTCGGCGAGCTGGGCGAGGTGCAGCTCGGGCTCGGCGGCCAGGGGGTGGTTGTGGGGCAGCAGGACGAAGACCGGGTCGATCGCGATGTCTCGCCAGGTGAGCCGGTCGTCGTAGGTGGTGCCGAGGTGCCCGCAGGCGCCGCCCAGGGCGAAGTCGAGCCGTCCGGCGGCCGCCTGCCCTGCCACGTCCGCCATCTGCGTGAAGCTGACGAAGGTGACGAGCGCATCCGCGCATTCGGCCGTCAGCCGCTCCCACAGCCCCTCATACAGCCGCATCTGGAGGACGCCGACGCGTAGCCGTGAGGGTGCGGCGGTGGGCAGGTTGACCAGGCGGGCTGCTTCCTGCTGGAGTTCGCGCACCGCCGGCAGCAGCACCTCGGCGCGTTCCACGACCAGCCTGCCCAGCGGCGTGGGGCGAACGCCCGCGGGGCGTCGCTCGAAGAGCGTGCCGCCGAAGACCCGCTCGATCCGTTTGAGCTGGGCCGACAAAGCGGCCTGGGTGAGACCGAGGCCGGTGGCGGCCTTGGTCAGACTTCCGGCCTCGGCGATCGCCCGCACGGTCTTGAGATGTCGCAACTCCAGCTCCATGCGGTGACAACCTACGACCCTGGTGTTCGGGATCACAAGGGCCGCAGCCACAATCGGAGCGGGTGGCCGCTGTCAACGGTGAGCAGTCGAGGTCCGGCCTCCTGAACGCCCGTGAAGCCGTCCGGGTCTACGGAACCTCACCTCGACACGGTGTCAAAACCCTGAAAGGTACGCGGCCGATGACCCATAACGCCGACCCCGGGGGCTATGTGACAGGTACCTGCCACCCCGGTGGCGTGGCTACGGTGTGACGCAGTCCGGCCAACGAGTCGTCAGCCGGACTCCCCCACCCGCTTCACCGTGTCCGCCGTGCCCTCGCGCGCGGCGCGGATGCGGCGTGCCGCCCACCCCCGGGCGGCCTCCCCCCAAGGAGCTCCCTGATGCGCATATCCCGAGCGATCGCCCTGCCCACCGCCCTCGCGCTGAGCTGCCTGACCTTCGCGGGCACCGCCACCGCCGCGACCGCGCAGACCACCGCCCCGCACCCCGCGACCGCGCACGCCGGCCCCGAGCACGGCCTCGGCCTGGACCTCGACGCCCTGCGCAACCACCCCCACACCCTCCGGGCCACCTCGTCCGGCGACCTCGCGGACATCGCCCCCTTCGCCAACTTCGGCGACGTCCCGGCCAGCGCCGACCTGACCCAGTACGCACTCACCCCCGGCGACCAGGGCAAGGTCGGCTCCTGCGTGACCTGGGCCACCGGCTACTCCGGCTACGGCATCCTGATGAACGAGCAGAACATCACCGGCGCCCCGATGGCACCGATGTACATCTACTCGCAGATCGCCAAGGGCAACGACAAGGGCACCACCGCCGCCGTCGCCCTGCCGATGGAGCAGGACCAGGGCATCGACACCAAGGCCCACTACTGGCAGGGCGACTTCGACTACACCACCCAGCCCGACGACGACGAGCGCGCCAACGCCGCCAACTACAAGCTCTCCGGATTAACCGCCCTGGCCACCAGCGGCGCCAACGCCAAGGCGGCCATCAAGAACGCGATCTCCCAGGGCATGCCCGTCCCGATCGGTTTCAAGGTCCACAAGAGCTTCAACAGCCTCAACGCGCAGAGCGCCTCCAACTACAGCTACCTGCCCGGCGACGCCGCCAGCGACCCCGTCGAGGGAGGCCACGAGGTGACCATCGTGGCCTACAACACCAGGGTGTGAAGATCGAGAACAGCTGGGGCACCAACTGGGGCGACCACGGCTACTTCACCGTCCCGTGGAGTTTCTTCGACACCGGCGACGTCCAGGAAGCCCACGCCATGGGCAAGCTCATCCAGAGCTGACAGCTCCCGGGCCCGGCCGGGCGGCTCCCGGCCGGGCCCGGGCCTCCCCAGCCGTGCACCCCGACCCGGACGCCTACCAGCTCACCCCGAGGGCTTCCAGCTGGCCGCGTTGCTCGGCCGACAGCTTGTCCCGGCGGGCCTTGGTGTTGTTGAGCCAGGCACCCAGCGACAGGCCCTCACTGGTCTTGTACGGGCGCGGAACACGGGCGTGGCCCTCCCGCTCGACGAACTCGGCGAGGGCCGTCAGGTGGAGCTGGAACCGGTCCGCGCGGGACAGCTTCGGCTTCGTCTCGGCCGCGGCCTTGGCGGCCACCAGCTCCTGGTCCTCGGCGATGCCGATCGCCGTCAGCAGGTCCTGCTGCTCCTCGACCAGGTCCGGCCAGCAGGCCCGCTGCGCCCGCACCCACCGGCCGAGTTGCTCACCCTCGAACACTGTCTCCACCGGCAGGCTCGTCCAGTCGACCAAGCCGTCGGCCTCCAGCCACCACTGCCGGGCCACCGCGTAGGAGCGCTGCCAGGTGATCGGCCAGTGTGGGCACCACCAGGGGTCGATCTCCTCCAGCGCGGCCCGCCGCTGCGGCGCGAGCGCCCCCGGCTCCCCGGCCGGCACCTGCGCGGCGGCCCGCAGCTCGGAGAGCCACGTGCCGATCGCGTATCCGCCGATGGAGGCCCGGGCCGGCGCCGCCAAAGAGCCGCCGTGGCCCTTCGCCCACACCCGCGCCCAGTCCAACCCGGCCTCGAAGCGCGCGTCCGACACGGACCAGATCATCCCGAGCGCGTCCAGCATCTCCACCCGGTGTGGCGCCAGCTCACCATTCGCATTCTCACCGCGCCGGTCCGACAACCACTTTCCCAGAGGGTAATTCCCGTTCTCCCCGACAAGCGCCGAATAAGGAACATCCAGCCCACCGGTCTCCTCAAACCACCTGCGCGCATGACCGATCCCCTCACGCCACAACTGGGTCTCACCGACCAGCACCCGCGACGCGATGAACAGCGCCAGCACGTTCTCATCCACCGGCGCCTGGAACCGCACCGGCAACGTGAACGCCCCCGACCCACCCGCACCAACCATGCTCTCACCAGGCCCAACAGCAGCCTCCGCGCTGCGCCCGGTCGTCCGCTTGCCCGACTTCTGCGGCACCGCCAGGGCCTCCACCACCTTGGCGTCGTGAGAGCGCAAGGCCGTCAGAATCTCGATCAGCGGACCGTAGCTGTCCGACTCCAGAATGTCCCCGGGCTGCTCACCGACCTTGAGGAAAACCGGTACGATCAGGCTGGCGGTCTTTCCCTCTCCGGGCTGCATGCGCAGGGCCCGGCCGATGGCCTGGACGATATCCACCATGCTGCCCCTGCCTTGCAGGAGAACTGAATCCGCGTCCGGGATATCCATTATCTGGAGTTGCCCGGCGTGTGAGTGACGTTTGCTCTGGCGCTGAGCTGCTCGAAGAGGGAGCCCCCAGGGCTGACTTTTGTGTGAGGGACGTTTGTCGTGGCCCGGTGTGCTCGGTGCTCACAGTCAGAGCCCTGGGGCTGGGAGCAGTCCAACTGGCGCCGGCCGCGTGAGGCGAGACGGGGCGAGCACGGCGCGGGCGGCCCCAGAAGGCTGCCAGGTCGCCTCCGCCAGGCCCGGCCGCCGCCGGTCTCGGCCTTGAGCTCCGGCGTGAACGAGCGGCGAGGGCGTGGCTTCTTCCCCCGTGCTCTCCATGATGGACCTCGTCCTTCCGGGGGTGCTCGGTGCCCTGATCAGGGAGTCCGTCAGGCGGATCAAGCCCAGGAGTCCCTAGCCCGCGAGGAGCATGCGGGCGATCCGCGTGCGGTGGGGCGCGAGTTCGGTGGCGATGGCTGTGGACTCGGCGGTCGTGATGGTGACGGCTGCGGGCAGGGCCGGTGCTTTGTCGAGCAGCGCGATACGCAGGTGGGTCGGGGGATGCGTGGTGTCCACGGCGAAACGGGCGTGGGTGCTGCGGCGGCGCAGGCGTTCGCGTTCGGTGGGCGGAAGGCCCGTCAGGTGTTCACGCAGCCGATCCCAGAGGGCGTCCGGGGTCGTGGTTGCCTGGTCGTCGGTGTGGCCGGTCCCACGACGGACGACGCGGGGGCGGCGGTTCTGGTGGTCGGCGCGCAGCCGGGTGATCACGGTATTGGCGGCGCCCTCGAGCAGGAGGGATTCGAGCATGCCGCGGGCCGCTTCGGTGGATCCGGCGTGGGCGGCGAGTGCGTCGGCGCGGTACTCGGCTTCCTGGCCGGCTCGGGCGGTGAGCCGGTCGAGGAGCAGCAGGAGTTGCCACAGCACCCACGCGATGGTGTTCATCACGGCGTTGCTGAGCAGTTCGGCGAGCTGGAACAGCAGCCGCATCCCGCCCTCGCCCCAGCCGCCGCGCGGGCGGGCCATGCCGTACCAGTGCGCGAGCGCTCCGATCGCCGAGGACAGCCACAGGCCGCGTCGGTGGTCGCCGTTGACGCGGTGTCCGAACTCGTGGCCGAGCAGCGCGATCCGCTGCGGGTCGTCGAGCGCCTGCCACAGGGGCAGGCCGATCGTGAGCACCGGGCGCCGCCGCAGTCCGACGAGTGCGAAGCTCGCGTTGAACTCCTCGGTGAGCCGGATGACGTGGACCGGTGGTGACCCCACCTCGGCGGCGACCCGGTCGGCCAGCCCGTAGAGAGCGGGTGCTGCGGAGCGGGCGAGCACGGTCTCGTCGTTCGGTACCCGGCCCAGTCTCGGGCGCAGCAGGACGACGGCCGCGAGGGCGACCGCGCCCAGGCAGCGCAGCGGGGTGTTCCCGGTGGCGAGCAGCCACAGACCCCAGCCGAACAGGGCGAGGGTGGCGAGGTGGACGAGGCCGGCGATGGCGCCGGCGGCGAGCCAGTCGCGCCGGGCGGTTGTGGTGGGGCGTCCGGCGGCGAGCTCCTGGAACAGCCGGTCGGCGCGGGCGGCGGCGGCCTGCTGGTGCTTGGTGGGGGAGCATCCGGGTCCCTCGGGGATGAGGTTCCACTCGCAGCCCGGGCACCAGAGAGCGAAGCGCGGGTCGGGGTGCAGTGGCGCCGCGCACTGCGGACAGGTCCGTGTGGCGGTGTCGTCTGGGCTCGCGTCGGTGGGCGCGGTGTGGGCGGGCACGGGAACGGCGGCGGCAGGTGTGGACACGGTGGTGATGATGCCAGCGGACACTGCCGGCCGTCATCCTGGGTTCGCCGGACCGGCGGCCGGTTTCCATCGCACCTGTGTGTCGCCTGTGTTGACTCCCGGCGCCCGGATCTTCCCGTGGCCGGGCTTGCCGCAGTCGACGAAGTGGACGCGGAAGCAGTGCGCGGGTCCGTGCACGGCCCGACGTTGCGCACCCACGCCTGCGACGTCAGATGTCGCCTCCACGCCTGCGTCCCGGTCCCGGCAGACCACTTCTTCAATCAGAGTGTCAGATTTCGTAAATTGCCCCGGTCTTTGCAAATTCGTTCCGTGATTCGCATCACTTCAAGATCGTCAACTCTTTGTCGACGTGACGATAATCGGATATATCTGCTGCCGTTTCATTTGCCTTTCTTGAACGTCTGGTGGGTTCCGAGTGCTGCGCCGTCCCCTGGCAATCCTGCTGGCCATGACCATGGTCGTCCTCGGAACAGCCGAGGGGTCGGCCGCCGCCGAGACCCTGCTGCGCCGGGCGGCCGAGACCGCGCCTGCTGATCCTGGCCCGCACCCCAAGCAGCCGCAGGGCAGCGCCGACGGGCGCGGCCACGACGCAACCACCGCCGCCACCAGCGCGAACGACGGTTCCGGTCACCCCGGCGCGGCTCCCGCCCCGGGCGAGCTGCCTGAGGACAAGACCACCGTCGCGCCCGCCCAGGCCGTCGCGCCGCCCCGGACCGCTCAGCTGCCCGCCACCGAGGCCAAGGTCACCGACAAGCCCGTCGCCAAGCCGGCCGGCAAGGTCGACCCGGCCAAGAGCTTTGACCCTGCGACCAGTAAGGAACTTCCCGAGAAGCGCACCGCGCAACAGCGGACCTTTCAGAACGCGGACGGGACCTTCACGACCCGCAATTACTCGAAGCCCGTCAACTTCCGGCGCCCCGACGGTTCCTGGGCCGCCATCGACACCACCCTGATACCCGCCCGCACTGCCACCGCCGGCCTCACTGCCCCTGTTCAAGGTGGCTGGACCACTGGCTCTGCCGAGCAAGAGCTCAAGCTCGGCCTCAGCGCCGCCGCTGTTGAGGACAGCTCGACCAGTGGCCCTGCCGGGCAGCAGCTCAAGCTCGGCCTCACGGCCCCCGTCCAGAACGGCTGGACCACCACCTCCACCGAGCAGCAGCTCAAGCTCGGCCTCACCGCCGACGCCGCCCCGCTGGTCCAGTTCCAGCTCGCTGACGGCATCTCCGTCGGCTACGGCCTCCAGGGCGCGGCCTCCGTCCAGGGCACCGCCCAGGGCAGCGTCGTCACCTACGCCGGCGCCCGTCCCCAGTCGGACGTGACGATCCAGGCCGGCAACTCGTCCTTCAAGGAGACACTGGTCCTCAAGGACACCAGCGCGCCCACCGAGTGGGTCTTCCCGCTGCGCCTGCAGGGCGTCACCGCCGCGATCGACGCCGACGGTTCCGTGCACTTCACCGACGCCGCCGGCACCCTGCGCGGGCGCATGCCCGCCGGCTGGATGCAGGACTCCGCCTTCGCTCCCAACACGGAGGAAGGCGCGATCACCGGCGGCGTCACCTACGAGATCGTCCAGCTGGCGGCAGGCGGGCAGGCCCTCAGGGTCAAGCTCGACGAGGCCTGGCTCCACGCGCCCGAGCGCGTCTACCCGGTCAAGGTCGACCCGTCGGTCTCCTCCGTCCAGGCCCTGGAGACCACCTACGCCTACTCCGGTCACGAGCAGGACTTCTCCGGCGACACCGTCCTCAAGGTCGGCACCAACAACGGCGGCAATAACCAGGCCACCTCGTTCATCAAGTTCACCGGCATCGAGGACTCCCTCAGCAACGCGACCGTCCTCGGCGCCCGCCTGAGCCTGTACAACGGCTGGTCCTACAGCTGCACTCCGCGCACCGTCACCATCCACCAGGTCACCTCCTGGTGGTCGCCCGGCGGAGTGCGCGCCTCGTCCGCGCCCTCCACCGGCTCCGCCCTGGCCGCCCCGTCCTTCGCGCACGGCTGGCGGCCCAGCCCCTCCAGCGCCTGGGCCTGCCCGGAGGCCTGGGAGTCGATCGACCTCGGCGCCGACGGCCGCGACCTGGTCAACTCCTGGACCCACCACTGGACCGCGAACTACGGCCTGGCCATCAAGACTGACGTCTGGGACAACTACTCCTGGAAGCAGTTCGGCAGTGCCAACATGTCCGGCGGCCAGCCGTCCCTGGACGTCACCTGGTCCCGCTACGGCGCCGACTACGAACTCTGGGGCCTGCAGCAGCCGGTGACCGCCACCCAGGAAGGCATCGTCCGCCTGCGCGTGTGGAACCGCGGCATGGACACCTGGACCCCCACCAACAACTACAAGATGTCGTACCTGCTGTTCGACCAGTGGGGCAACAACATCACCAACTACGGCACCAACATCGCCTGGACTTCGATGCCGGGCGACGTGCCCCCGGGCGGCAGTGCCGTGGTCGACGCGCACATCCGCGCCCTTCCGCAGGGCGCGTACACCGTCGCGTTCACCATGGACCAGTACCAGGTCAGCAACTTCTTCAACGACGCCTACGTCCAGCCGATCAAGATCCAGATCTCCTCCATCAACATCCCCCCGTACATGACACGCCTTGCCCCGCCCTCCGGCGAGGTCGTCTACCAGCTCCAGCCCACCCTCATCGGCGAGGGCGTCGACCCCGACCGGGCCCCCAACCCCGAGTTGGACTACCGCTTCGAGGTGTGCCGCGTCGTCGGCTCCGACGCCCGCGTCGACTGCAAGCAGAGCCCATGGCTCAAGCGCCAGTCCCGCTTCGTCGTCCCAGCCGGCTGGCTGACCTGGAACGAGCAGTACGCCTGGTACGCCCAGGCCGGCGACGGCGCGGCCGAGAGCCCCGAGACCCAGGCCTCCTACATCCGCACCGTTCTGCCCCAGCCCAGCCAGTACACCACCGCGGCCGACGCCGGGCGCAGCGTCAACACCGCGGCCGGCAACTACACCACCGCCGCGACCGACGCCGCCCTGCCCGTCGTCGGCCCGGAGCTGTCCGTCACCCGCAGCTACAACTCCCTCGACCCGCGCACCGACGGCGCCTTCGGCGCGGGCTGGTCCAGCCCCTGGGACATGCGCGTCCAGGTCGAGACCAGCAGCTGGCTCTCACTGCCCGGCAACGCACTGGTCACCGCTGCCAACGGCTCGCGCGCCCGCTTCGGATGGGACCCGGGCACGAACGCCTACGTCCCCGGCGCCGGCATGGCCGCCGACCTGCGCAAGGCGGACGGTGGCGGCTGGACGCTCACCGACCGCGCCGGCCTGGTCCACACCTTCGGCGCCGACGGGAAGCTCACCCGCGTCACCGACACCGCCGGCCACACCCAGGACCTCGTCTACAGCTCCGGGCGCCTCGCCCAGGTCAAGGACAGCGCCTCCGGCCGAAACCTGACCCTCAACTGGACCGGCAACCACGTCACCGCCGTGACCGCCTCCGGCTCCAACGGCAGCTGGTCCTACCAGTACAACGGCGACCAGCTCACCAAGGTGTGCCCGCCCGGCGCCGACCCGACCGCCGCCACCGGCTGCACCGTCTACGACTACGGCACCGGCTCGCGCTACCGCACCGCCGTCCGCGACGCCGGCCCCGCCGGCTACTGGCGCCTAGGCCAGGCCGACGGTACCGCCGTCGCCAACGAAGCCCAGGTCAGCGACCGCTCCCCGGCCGACGCCGAGGACGTCACCTGGGGCATCGGCGGCGCGCTCGCCGCCAGCGGCAACCAGGCCGTCACCCTCAACGGGCGCTCCACCTCCTACGTCGAGCTGCCCAGCCGCGCCATCAGCTCCTCCGCCAACCGCAGCGTCGAGCTGTGGTTCCGCACCACCTCCGCCGGCGTCATCCTCAGCCTGCAGAACCGCGCGATGAACGAGGCCCCGTACAACGTCGTCCCCGCCCTCTACGTGGGCTCCGACGGCAAGCTGCGCGGCCTGTTCTACGGCGTCACCGGCGGCCCGATCACCACACCGGGCACCGTCACCGACAACACCTGGCACCACGTCGTGCTCGCCGGCGCCCGGGCCAACACCGCCCTCTTCCTCGACGGCACCCTCGTCGGCACCGCCGCCGGCGAGATCGACTACCTCAACATGGACCGCGCCTACCTCGGAGGCGGCTACACCGGCACCATGCCCGGCGGCAACGGCGGCATGTCCTGGTTCACCGGCCAGATCACCGAAGCCGCGGTCTACGACTACCCGCTCACCGAGCAGACCGTCGCCGAGCACTACGCCCTGCGCGTCGGCAGCGCCCAGCTCACCAAGACCACCCTGCCCTCCGGCCGCACGAGCGCCCAGGTCGCCTACGACACCACCACCGAACGCGTCACCAAGGTCACCGACGCAGCCGGCAGCGACTGGAAGATCTCCGAACCGACCTTCAGCGGCGGCTCCTTCCTCTACAGCAACGCCGTCAAGACCTCCACCCCGGCCGGCTACTGGCGCCTGGGCGAACGCGACGGCGCCACCGCCGCCAGCGAAGTCGGTACCGGCCTGGCCGGCACCTACGGCGACGGCGTCACCAAGAAGGCCCCCGGCGTCTTCGCCCCCACCGACATCACCGCCGCCCGCTTCGACGGCTCCGCCACCTCCCGGATCGAGATCCCCCAGGACGTCCTGCACGCCACCACCGACCTCGCCGTCGAACTCTGGTTCAACACCACCACCCCCGGCGTCCTGCTCGGCGACCAGAGCCAGAAGATCGACGACCCCGCCGGCATCGGCGGCACCTGGACCCCCGTCCTGTACGTCGGCTCCGACGGCAAACTGCGCGGCCGCTTCTTCAGCACCCCGATGGACAACGCAGCCTCGACCAAGTCCGTCACCGACGGCGCCTGGCATCACGCCGTGGTCTCCGTCCAGGGCACCGCCCAGACCCTCTACCTCGACGGCCAGGTCGTCGGCGTCCAGAACGGCACGGTCGATCACCAGAAGAACAGCCACACCTACATCGGCGCCGGCTACGCCCGCAACTGGCCCGCGTCCCCCGGTGACATCAGCCACTTCACCGGCACCATCGGCGAAGTCGCCCTGTACCAGCACCCGCTGAGCACCGGCGACGTCGTCGCCCATTACCGCGCCCGCAGTGCCCAGGTCGCCGGCCAGGGCGTCGGCTACCGCGGCTCCGTCGTCGCCGACTCGCCCGGCGGCTACTGGCGCCTGGACGAGACCTCCGGCACCACCGCCGCCAGCGAGGTCGCCGCCATCAAGGGCAACGGCACCTACGCCGCGGCCGCCAAGCCCGGCACCACGGGCGTGTTCGGCCCCGGCGACGGAAGCGCCACCGAGTTCAACGGCACCAGCACCTCCTACGTCGACCTGCCCACACCGATCCTGCAGACCGGCACGGAACTCGCCGCCGAACTGTGGTTCCGCACCGGCGCCCCCGGCGTCCTGCTGAACATCCAGAGCGAACCGATGGGCGCCAGCCCCTACAACACCGTCCCGGTCCTCTATGTCGGCTCCGACGGCAAGCTGCGCGGCTGGTTCTACGGCATCAACGGCGGCCCGATCACCTCCGCCGGCGCCGTCACCGACGGCTCCTGGCACCACGCCGCGATCAGCGCCACCCAGGGCACCCAGTCGCTCTACCTGGACGGCACCCTCGTCGGCACTGTCCAGGGCACGCCCAACCACCTCAACATGAACCGCACCTACCTGGGCGGCGGCTACACCGGCACCGTGCCCGGCGGCAACGGAGGATGGTCCTGGCTGACCGGCCAGATCGACGAAGTCGCCTTCTACCAGCACCCGCTGACCGCCGAACGCGCAGCCGCCCACTACCAGGCCCGCTCCGCCTCCTCGGCCACCGAACTCGCCTCCCGCGTCACCCTCACCGACCCGGCCGGCAACACCACCACCGACATCCACGACGTCACCCGCGGCAACCGCCTCATCTCCCGCACCGACGAGGCCGGCAACACCACCAGCTACACCTACGACACCGGCGGCTTCGTCCACACCGTCACCGACCCCAACGGCCACTCCACCGTCAGCGGCCAGGACGCCCGCGGCAACACCGTCTCCCTGACCACCTGCCGCGACGTCGACTCCTGCTGGACCTCCTACACCAGCTACTTCCTCAACAAGGACAACCCGCGCGACCCGCGCAACGACAAGCCCGTCGAAACCCGCGACGCCCGCTCCACCGGCCCGGCCGACACCACCTACCGCACCACCGCCGCCTACAACGCCCTCGGCCTGCCCGAATCCACCACCCGCCCCGACGGCCGCACCACCCACACCAGCTACACCACCGGCACCGAACCCGCCTACGGCCCCGGCGGCGGCACCACCCCGCCCGGCCTCCTCGCCAGCGAGACCACCGCCGCCGGCGCCCTCACCAGCTACGCCTACTACGCCAACGGCGACCTCGCCCGCACCACCCTGCCCAGCGGCCAGACCCTCACCTACGGCTACAACGCCGCCGGCCGCAAGACCTGGGCCACCGAGACCTCCGACGCCCAGCCCGCCGGCATCACCACCACCTACGAGTACGACGAACTCGGCCACCTCACCGCCCAGACCGGGCCCAAGGTCACCGACGCCGTCACTGCGGACACCCACCAGACCAAGACCACCGTCACCTTCGACCCCGACGGCCGCCCCACCAGCACCACGACCGCCGACATCGCCGGCAACGACGGCTCCCGCACCGCCAGCACCACCTACGACACCGCGGGCCGCCCCGACAGCGACACCGACGCGATGGGCAGTGTCACCCGCTACGGCTACGACGCCCTCAGCCGCCGCACCACCGTCACCGACCCGCTCGGCCAGGTCACCCGCTACACGTACACCCCGCGCAGCCAACCCGCGACCACCGTCGTCGAAGGCTGGAACGGCGACGGCAAGGGCGTACGCGACCTCACCGCAGAGTCCCGCGCCTACGACCCCGCCGGCCGACTCGCCTCCGTCACCGACGCCATGGGCGCCGTCACCAGCTACACCTACTTCGACGACGGCCTGCCCGCCACCACCCGCGCCGAGGCCGTCACCCAGGCCGACGGCACCAGCCACCCCGTGGTCCTGGACGCCAACGAGTACGACGGCGCCGGCTACCTGACCAAGCAGACCACCGGCGGCGGACGCACCACCGTCGTGCGCACCGTCGACCCCTCCGGCCGCGTCACCCAGACCGTCCTCGACCCGGCCGGCCTCGCCCGCACCACCACCCTCGGATACGACGCCGACGACCGCGTCACCACCAGCACCCTCAAGGTCAGCAGCACCGAGAACAGCGTCCAGACCAACACCTACGACCCCGCCGGCCGCCTGACCCGCACCCAGCTCGCCTCCTCGGCCGGCGGCCCGACCGCCGTCAGCACCTTCACCTACGACCAGCGCGGCCTGCTCACCAGCAGCACCACGCCCAACGGCAACGCCACCGGCGCCGACCCCACCGCCTACACCACCACCTACCAGTACGACACCCTCGGACGCCGCACCACCACCATCGCTCCGGCGGTCGCCACCGAGAGCGGGGGAGTGGCCGCCACCACCGTGCACCCCACCGTCACCACCGGCTACAACGCCTTCGGCGAGGCCGTCACCACCAAGGACGCGCTCGGCCGGATCACGCGCACCACCGTCGACCAACTCGGCCGCGCCACCGAGATCCGCCTGCCCGACTACACCCCGCCCGGCGCCACCACCCCGCTCACCTCCACCAGCCGCGCCGAGTACGACAAGCTCTCCCGCATCACCACCAGCACCGACCCCGCCGGCCGGCGCACCACCTTCGGCTACGACCGCCTCGGCCACCAGACCCAGCGCACCGACCCCAACTCCCTCGGCGGCCTCCAGCCCCCGGTCGACGACAACCCGCCGACCTGGAACGCGACCTGGACCCCCACCGGCCTGCAGCTGTCCGCCACCGACCCGCTCGGCGCCCGCACCGAGGCCACCTACGACCAGCTCGGCCGCACCCTCACCGCCACCGCCGTCGAACGCCAGCCCACCCTCCAGAACCTGACCACCACGTTCACCTGGGACGACGCCAGCAACCGCACCGCCCTCACCACCCCGGCCGGCAACACCAGCACCGCCACCTACAACCCCGCCGGACAGGTCGTCACCACCACCGACGCCCTCGGCCGCACCACCAAGGCCGAGTACGACGGCATCGGCCGCACCCTGCGCACCATCGCCCCCCTCGGCGAATCCGTCCGCACCCGCTACGACGGCCTCGGCAACCCCACCGCCACCGACAACCTCGACCCCGCCGGCACCGTGCTGCGCACCGCCACCGCCACCTACGACCTCGAAGGACGGCCGCTCACCACCACCAGCCCGGCCACCGGAGCCGTCACCAGCACCGCCTACGACGCGCTGGGCCGCGCGGTGAAGCTCACCGAGCCGGTCGCCACCGGCCAGGCGATCACCACAACCTTCGGCTACGACGCCGCCGGAAACCGCACCCGCCTCACCGACGGTCGGGGCAACACCACCGTCTACACGTTCAACGCCTGGAACCTGCCCGAGTCCACCGTCGAACCCGCCACCACCGCCCACCCCGCCACCGCCGACCGCACCTGGACCACCGCCTACGACGTCGCCGGCCAGGCGGTGCGCACCACCGAGCCCGGCGGCGTGGTACGCGCCAGCAGCTACGACCCGCTCGGCCGCCTGGTCCGTGAGAGCGGCACCGGCGCCGAAGCCACCACCACCGACCGGGAACTGGCCTACGACAAGGCCGGCCGCCTGATCCGGCACAACTCCGCCACCCTCAACGGCCAGAACTACGCCTACAACGACCGCGGCCTGCTCATCAAGGCGGGCACCGACCTGACCGCCGCCACTCAGACCTGGGAGTACGACGCCGACGGGCGCGTCATCAAGCGCTGGGACAAGGACACCGACGCGACCATGTTCGGCTACAAGGCCGACGGTCAGCTCGACTGGGCCAACAACCCCAAGCTCAAGACCCAGAACTGGTACGGCTACGACGGCGACGGCCGCCTCGGCAGCCAGTCCTACGTCGCTGCCGACCCGGCCGACGCCACCAAGCTCAAGCCCATGTCCGAACGGCGCCTGAGCTACGACGCCCTCGGCCGCCTGAACGGCGACCAGCTCTCGGTCAGCGGCAACCCCAACACCCCGCTCACCGGCACCGCCTACGAGTACGACCTCGACAACCGCCTGACCCGCAAGACCGTCAGCGGCGCCGCCACCGACCCGGTCAAGGACAACCGCTACGGCTACGACCAAGCCGGACGCCTCACCTCCTGGACCATCGACGGCACCACCACCGCCTACGAGTGGGACGCCGCAGGCAACCGCACCAAGAACGGCACCGCCACCGCCACCTACGACGAACGCAACCGCCTCCAGTCCGACGGCACCAGCACCTACCGCTACACCGCAAGGGGCACCCTCGCCGCCGTCACCACCGCAGGCAAGGACGACACCCTCGCCAACGACGCCTTCGACCGCCTGATCACCGAAGGCACCACCACCTACACCTACGACGGCCTCGACCGCGCCACCACCCGAGGCGCCGCCCGCTTCACCTACGACGGCGGCTCCAACAACCTGACCGGCGACGGCACCTGGACCTACGCCCGCGACACCGCCGGCAACCTGCTCGGCGCCGCCAACGCCACCACCAGCGTCCGCGTGCGCACCGACCAGCACACCGACGCCACCACCACCCTCGACACCAACGGCACCACCGTCACCGGCACCACCACCTACGACCCCTTCGGCAAGCCCACCACCTCCGGCACCACCACCGGCCTCGGCTACCAGAGCGGCTGGACCGACCCCGACACCGGCGACGTCAACATGCACGCCCGCTGGTACCGCCCCGGCACCGGCTCATTCACCTCCCGCGACTCCTACCTCCTCGCCCCCACCCCCTCCGCCCAGGCCAACCGCTACACCTACGCCAACGCCGCCCCCCTGAACGGCACCGACCCCTCGGGACACTTCGACGTCAGCAGCTGCGGCTGTGCCGGCGGTCCGGCCGTCGTGGCGCCAGGCGGTGGCGGCGGCATCTCGTTCGGGAACGGAGGCGGGAAGTTCGGCGGCAGCATCACCATCCCGCGGCCCGCACCCAAGCCGGCCGCGCCCAACGCCAACACTCAGGCCGAGCCGTACGTAGGGGAAGTTTCGGGATACCAAGCACCGGGCTCGTCCAGCGGCTTCACCATGCCGGGTTTCTCCGTGGGCGGTGTGACCAGCTTCGGCTACGGGGCGTACGGCGGCTACGGCTACGTTCCCGGCAACAACGCAGGCAGCGACATCTACCAGGAGAAGCTGGCTGCCCGGGACCACTGGAGGTCCAGCTCCTCTTCCTCCGCGTCGACGTCGAGCCCGATCGGCACGCCCGTTGGAGGACCTGAAGCAACCCCGGACCGGGGCTCCGACCCCAGGCCGTCGCGCCCGACCTGCAAGACCTGCCGTGGAGCCAGCGCGCCCCCGCGCCCGCCCGCACCCAGGGCCGAGCCGCCCAAGCCCCTGTGGGACCCGACGAAGGCCACGGTCGAGCGCCCCGCCCCCCAGCTCGACTGGGCCCCCAAGGACCCGCGCGACACCCTCAACGTCATCGCCGCCTCCTACAGCAGCGCCAGCCTGCTCGCCATGGTGGCCCTCACCCCCAACGTCATTCCGACCACCGTGGCAGCCCCTGGACCCCAGCCGGGCCAAGGCAACGCGCCGGACCCGGACAAGCCCAAGAGCTGCCTTGAGCGCAAACCTGCCGGCGCCGACACCGACAACAAGGATGGAAGCGGAAGCGGCTGGATCATGTACGGGGACATGGAAGACGTCGTCGGCAGCCCGGGAGTGAAGCGACCGACCGCCGCCGAGGCATGCCTCACTGGCAAGCCGTCCCAGAAGCGCGGTACCGGTGCGGGAGGAGAGATCACCGGATGGGCAGAAGCCAAGGAGACGGCGAAAAATGCGGGCTGGGACGTAGACGACGCGGACTCGAACCTGCTGGCCCGTTGTCACTTCATCGCGCGTGAGTTCGGCGGTCGAGGCGTGGCTCAGAACCTTGCGCCGTGCTTCCAGGTTGGAGTAAATACGACCACGGCAGCCATGCGAGGATTCGAGAAGGATATTGTCGGGACGGCCATGAGGAAGGGTATGGTTGTGGACTATGTAGTGGATCCGGTCTATAAAACGCCATCGAGCAGAATCCCTGTGGGATTCTTCATGGTTGCCATTGGGGAATTCGCGGATGGTAGGCGGACGGGTCTCGGTGTGAGGCTCGTGCGCAATGAAAAGGAGAATCCCACTAGTGGGCAAATGATTCCGCTAGGCGATTAGGAGGGTGAAGGATGACAAGCGCGATCGGACGCCTTGCAGAAGTGATGGGAGATCCCGGCCGTGAACCCGTCGAGGTGCGGTGGGCTGGGGCGGTCGAGAAACTCGGTGTCCAGCTCCCATCGGACTTCCGTGAATTGGTAGAACGCTACGGCCGTGTCCAGTACCACGGAGACCTCGTGGTGGTTGCTCCGTCTCTGAGGCCTGACGTTCCGGACGGGGAGAGGTTCAATGGTCTCCACCGGTTCAATCAAGATCTGGGAGAGATGCTTGAGCAGTGGTACGAGTGGTATCCAGAACTAGGGCGCCCCTATGAGCCTTTCCCGGCGCCGGGCTGTCTGATCGGATGGGCAAACAATACGTCTAATGACTACTTCTGTTGGGATACCTCGGCGGCCGATCCGGACCAATGGCCAGTTGTGCTATGGCGATACGGTGGAGACGAGATGAACCGTTTTGATGGTGGCATGGCCGACTTCCTTGCCGCCGTCCTGACTGGTGACTACCCGGACGCCGAAGAGCTGATCGACCGGTCCATGGGTCCCGCGATGTGGCGGTCTTTGTCTCCTTGACGCTCCTGGGGGGAAATGTGGCGACGCCGGCTCTGGACTGGCCATCATCTTCGCGGGCATGGCGACTTATCGCTGAGCACTGGACTCGGGCACCTTGCCCCGCAAGAAGTCCCGCGTCATACCGGCGGCCCCAGAATGCCGCCAGGCCGCTCCCACCAGGCTCACCCCGTCGCCGTGTTCCTCGAGCGCGGCGGGCGCAGGCGGGCGGGGACGATCCGGGGGCTCCTTTGGCTGGCGCCGGGCCCGGGCTCGTCAGCCCCAGCCGAGGCCGGGCCCGGCGAGCTTGTCGAGCTTTCCACCGTGGCGCCGTCACCTGCTGGGTCTCAGAAAGCGCACGCAGTGGGGTGCGGTCATGTTTGATGATGGAAGGATGCGGATCGAGCTACCAAACCACGGCGCGCGCATCAGCGGCGGCGCTTCTGGGCCGGAGGATCCGGCCGATGATGTCTACCTCTTCGCGGCTCGGCCTGCGCTGCGGCGCCTTAGGGTCCTGGCCGATGCCGATGTACTGGTCGACTCTGATCAGCCATGGGGCCAGCATCGCTTCTCTCGGGGATGCTGGGCCACCGCTACCTCCAGACCTGGCGGTATGCCGACGACGGGCCACCCCCGGCCCTGCCACGCCGACAGGCGACCCCGAGCCTCCAAGTGGCTCCCGGCTGGGTGGAGCTTGTCGATGCCCCTACCGGCAACGGTGACCGCCATTTCGTCCAGGATCTTGGCGAAGGAAGCGCCAGCTACGGTGCGCTCATCGGCAATCGAGCGCAGATCGCAGTAAACGATGTCCACCACCCCGCCTACGGAGACCTTCCGCCGGAGCAAACAGCCAAGCGCCGCGAGGCGGACAGCCTCGCGGCCCAGATCGCAGAACAGATCGACGCTGACCTGTTCGTGACGCGGCGCCCATATCTTCAAGGAACCCCGATCCCCTACGACGGAGTGACGATCTGTACGCCCGAGGAGGCCCTGCCCCGGGTTGGTCTCTACTTGAGATCCCAAAACGAGTTCTACCTGTCCATAGGGACTGACGGAAAAGGTGCCGCCCGAACCAACAAGAACGCCTTCTACCGGATCGGTGTCGCGGAGTACCTGCCCGCCACGTGGCGCTGGCTGACAGCCTGCGCCCAACACTCGGCTGGCACCGGCAATGAGAACCTGATCCGCACCGCCGGCTCTCTGCTCCTACGCGTGCAGCGCGCCCTACAGGCCAGAGACGAGCTCTACGCAGCCCTCAACCAGCCTCAGACCGTTGATAGCGCAGAGGCGCAACTGAACAGCCTCGACACGGTCCTGATCAACCTGATGGGAGCGGTCGACATCTCGGCCCGCGTCGCTCACGCCGTGCTGCGCCTGCCTCCCAGGTCAGCGCACAGTGCCGGCTGGCAGAGGAAGGATTTCGTGCTCGAGGTTGGCAAACTCGCTCCTGCGCTCGCTGCCGTGGTCGCCTCCGGAACTGACGGGCAGAACGCCCTGACGATTCTGCGCCTGCTGCGCAATTGTGTGCACGGCGCGGCACTCGCCCCGCTGGCAGTCAGCACAGGACGGTGGGAGCCGGGGCGGACACTGGTCGGTCTTCCCCTAGAGGACGTGCCGCAGCTCGTGAGCGCGATGGACGCGCTCGGCGGGGCACCTGAACGCCTGGGGAGTCCAACAGCAAGGTCGAACGCTTCAACCACACCCTGCTCGACGAATGGGCCTACGCCCAGCCTTACCGCACCGAGCAGGAACGACGCGACGCCTACCCCGCATGGCTCCACACCTACAATCACCACCGCGGACACACCGCGCTCAAAGGCCAACCACCCGCCAGCCGCGTTCCCAATCTCACGGGTCAGTACACCTAGAGCGTGTCTCGGCGGGCTCCAGGCCCGGCCGGGTCACCGCCAGTGGAGTCCGAGTGCGGCGAGTTGGTCGAGTTGCTCCTCAGTGAGCTTGGCCCGGCGGGTCTTCGTGTTGGAGATCCAGACCCCGAGTTTCACTTCCACC
>NZ_JAQYXB010000480.1:0-241731 GCF_036322405.1 Streptomyces sp. SP17BM10
ACCGGACGGACCGTCACCGTCACCAACCCCGGCTACGCCCCCACCATCAACCCCGGCGCCTCCTACACCACCAGCGCCAACTTCTCCTACACCGCCACCAACACCGCCCCCACCACCTTCACCGTCAACGGCACACCCTGCGGGCCGCAGTCGAGCCCGTCACCGACTCCCACCCCCACACCGACGTCCACTCCCCCACCGAGCGGGTCGGCGCCGGCCGTGCACGTCTCCGGCAGCACGCTGGCGACGGCCGACGGCACCCCGATCACCCTGCACGGGGTCAACCGCTCCGGGGCCGAGTTCATGTGCGTCCAGGGCCGCGGCTTCTTCGACGGCCCGGCCGACCAGGCCTCCGTCACGGCGATGAAGTCCTGGCACGTCAACGCCGTCCGCGTGCCGCTCAACGAGGACTGCTGGCTCGGCCGTTCCAACGTCGACCCCGCTTACGCCGGCTCCGCCTACGCCGGCGCGGTGCGCGACTACGTCGACCTGCTGCACCGGAACGGCCTGGTGGCGATCCTGGACCTGCACTGGACCGACGGAACGTACACCGGGCCGTCGGCCGGCTGCCCGGACGCCAACGCCACCTGCCAGAAACCCATGCCGGACGCGGCCGGTGCGCTCCCGTTCTGGACCTCGGTGGCGCAGACCTTCAAGGGCGACGACGCGACCGTCTTCGACCTGTTCAACGAGCCGTACCCGTCCCGCGCCACCGGGAGCGAGGCCAGCGGCTGGGCCTGCTGGCGGGACGGCGGCAGCTGCCCCGGGATCGGTTTCCAGGTCGCCGGCATGCAGGCGATGGTCGACGCGGTGCGCTCGACCGGCGCGGACAACGTCCTGCTGCTGGGAGGCCAGGAGTACGCCAACGACCTCACCCAGTGGGCCGCGCACCGGCCGACCGATCCCCTGCACAACCTCGCCGCGTCCTGGCACTCCTACAACTTCAACACCTGCAGCACCGGTTCCTGCTGGGACGCGCAGATCGGCCCACTGGCGAGCAGCGTCCCCGTCGTGACCGGGGAGTTGGGCGAGAACGACTGCGCCCACGGCTACCTGGACACCCTGTTGCCCTGGCTGGACCGGCACGGCGTCTCCTACCTCGCCTGGACCTGGAACACCTGGGACTGCAGCAGTGGCCCGGCGCTGATCAGCTCCTACGACGGCACTCCGACGGCCTACGGCGCCGGCTACCGCGCCCATCTGGTCGGCCCGTAGTCACGTCGCCTCCCGGACCACCGGTTCCGTCGGCAGGACCGTCTGCCGACGGAACCGTCGACCCGCTCCCGGCACGCGGAGATGATCCGTCGGGGCTCGCTGCCCGACCCGCGTGCGTGGGGGCGTCGGATCCCTTGACGCCGGTCGTTCAACCGACCAAGCTGACAGAGGTGGTGGCCCGGCGTGGGGCGGCGGGGTCCGGGGTGCAGTTCCCCGTGTCGAGGACCGATCCAGGACGGCCCCATGCCCCAGCCCGTTCACGGCGACGATCCCGCTCCGACGCTGGCCGAGGTCGCCCGTCGCGCCGGTGTCTCCACCGCCACCGCCTCCCGAGTACTGAACCGGTCCGCCCGGGTCTCCGTCGACGTGGCGGCCCGGGTGGAACGCGCTGCGCGCGAGCTCGCGTACGTCCGCCGACGGGCGGCCAGGGCCCGGGGGACCGGTGTCGTCGCCGTCGTGGTCTTCGCGGATCCGTCGCACTACCACGCGGACGCCTTCCCCGTGCGACTGCTGGCCGGACTGCGGCGCTCCCTGCCCGGCGCGGAACGGGAACTGGCCGTCTTCACGGTCCCGAGGCGCTCCCGGAGACCACCCCTGGTGCGCTACCTGTGCGGCGGGCACGTCGACGGCGTACTGCTCGTCGGCCCCTGGGGGGACAGCACGCTCACCCGGTTGCTGCACGCGGCCAGGGTGCCCGTGGTGTCGCTGGGCAGGCCGCCGGAGCCCGGCACGGTGGCGTTCGTCGACGCCGACAACCTCACGGGCGCGAGGGACGCGGTCCGGCGGCTCTGCGCATCCGGGCGGCGCGCGGTGGCCACCATCGCCGGGCCACCCGACACCTCCGCCGGCGCGGACCGGCTGGCCGGCTACCACCAGGCCATGGCCGCGATCGCCACGGCACGGCCCGCCGTGGCGTACGGCGACTTCAGCAGTGCCTCCGGTGAGCACGCGATGCAGTGGTTGCTGGACCAACGCCCCGAGCTGAACGCGGTGTTCGCCGCCTCCGACCAGATGGCCGCAGGAGCCCTGAGGACCCTGCGGCGGCACGGCCTGCGGGTGCCCGAGGACGTGGCGCTGATCGGCTTCGACGACGCCCCGCTCGCGGCGCGTTGCCGGCCCGCGCTGACCACGGTCCGCCAGCCGGTGGAGGAACTCGGCTCCCGTGCCATGGAGCTGGTCCTGCGCAACCCGCAGCGCGACGAGTCGGTGGTGCTGCCCACCCGCCTGGTCGTCCGGGCATCGGGCTGAGCGTGCTCGGCTCCCGCCGAAACCCCGGACCGGAGGACGCCGAGGGGTGCCGCCCGGCGGCGGGGGCATCGGCGGGGCACGTCGCGCATCCGTGACCCGCCCCCGAGCCGGCGCCGAAGAAATCCTCACCACGACGGCAACCTTTCCGTCCCCGGCGGCCACTGGTCGGTGCGACGCCGAGTCGACCTACCGAATGGACGGGAATGAAAGCAACGAAGCACGCGGCCCCGCAGGCGAACCGCAGGCGGGGGCTGGTCATGGGCATACCGTTGGCACTGGTGGCGGCCGGTGTGCTGGCATGTCTGGCGTTCGCGCTCCTGCCGGGCGGCGGGAGCGGCGGCGCCGACGCCGGGATACCGGCCGCCGCGTCCGTCGCGGCCACCGAACCGAGCGCTGCGCCCGGCTCCCCGCCGGGCACCACCGTCCCGGCCGCCGCAACGCCCTCCACGGCGGCGCCGACGGTCACCGGCTCCGCGTCCTCTCCCTCGGCCACCGGTACTCCCTCGCCTCCGGCCACCGCCACGCCGCGGTCGTCGGCCAGCACGACCGCCCCCGCCCCCGCGGCCGCCACCAGCAGTGCCCGCACCGCACAGGCCACGGCCTCCCTGGCCGGACGGATCAGGCCCGGCGCGAGCTACCAGGGCGTCGCGACGTCCTACGACGCCGCCGACGGCAACGGCGCCTGCTCCTTCGGCCCGTCCGGCGACCTCATGGTCGCGGCGATGAACCACACCGACTACGAGTCCTCCAGCGCGTGCGGGGCGTACGTGCTCGTCCACGCGGCCGGCGGGGCGAGCATCACGGTGCGGATCGTCAACGAGTGCCCCCTGCCCTGCGCGCCCGGGCAGCTCGACCTGAGCCACGAGGCCTTCGGCAAGCTCGCGGACCTCTCGGTCGGCCGTCTGCCGATCACCTGGACGCTGCTGAGCCCCGGCACGGCGCCCGCCACGATGTCGATCCGCTACAAGACCGGATCCAGCCAGTGGTGGTGCGGGATCCAGGTGATCGGCCACCGCAACCCGGTGGCGACACTGGAGGTCCGGAGCGGCGGCGGCTGGCGACAGCTGTCCCGCACCGACTACAACTACTTCCTCTCGCCCGACGGCAGCGGGTGCGGCGCCCCGATCAGGATCACGGACGTCTACGGGGAGCAACTGACCGTCGACGGGATCGCGGTGAAGCCGGACGTCGTCCAGCCGACCCAGGTCCAGTTCGCCCGGCATTGACCGCGCAGCTCGCCCGCCGGCCCTCTGGGACGCTCCTCCGGGGCCACCACCGATGCACCCAGGAGACGGGCACTGCTACGCTCATGCCGGTTGTTAACGCTCACATTGCAGGGAGAGGGCGACCGGGGGAAATGCTCCTCGATGACACGTCCGCGGAGTTCCACGACTTCTTCGAACGCCACTACGCCGAACTCGCCCGTCTCGCCCACCTCCTGACCGGCGAGACGGACGCCGCCGACGACCTCGCCGCGGACGCCCTGATCGCCCTGTGGCAACGCTGGGACCGGCTCCGCGCGGCCGACCATCCGCTCGCCTACGCCCGCGGGGTGGTCGCCAACATGGCGCGCGCACGGATCCGCAGCGCGATCCGCGAACGGCGCCGGGTCCTGCTGTTCTGGACCCGCAGCCCGGAGAAGACCGAAGGGCCGGACGTGGCGGCCGTGCTGGACGTCCGTGCGGCGCTCGCCCGGCTGCCGTTCCGCAAGCGGGCGTGCGTGGTGCTGCGCCACGCCTTCGACCTCTCGGAGAAGGACACCGCGGCTGCGCTCGGCATATCGGTCGGTACGGTGAAGAGCCAGAGCTCGAAGGGCATGGCCGAGCTGCAACAGCTGCTCGGCGCGCGAGCGGTCGGCGAACTGGCGGCAGGGAGGAGGAACCGGTGAACGAGCACATCGCCCGGCAGCTGCGTGAGGCTGCCGAGGCCCACCAGCCCGACCGCGCGCGGATGCTGGCCCGCGTGCAGCGCGGCGCGGCCGGCTCCCCCGCCCGTCACCGCGCGCGGTCGGGACTGCGCTCATGGCCCAGGGCCGCGCTCGCCGGCCTCGCCACCGCCGGCATCCTGGCCACCGGGGGCCTCGCGGTGGCGGGCATCGTGCGGACCCAACCCCCGCCGGAAACCACGCCGACGGTGCCGCCGGCCACCTCCCCGACGGTCACACCCACGCCGACGCCGTCGGCCCCGCCGGCCACCTCGGCGCCGGCACCGGCCGCCACCACGCCGGCCCCCACGCGCCCGGTCCCGTCCCCGAGCACCCGGTCCCAGAACGGGCCGCTGTGGTCGGAGGGATCGATCGGCACGCACAGCAACCTCTACTGGGCCGAGAACGACCTGACCCTCAGGACCACCCAGCCGCTCACCACGCTCACCGTCGAACTGCGCATCGCGCAGACCGGCGACGTGCGCGACACCGGCAACTGGCGGACCCTGCCGAGCGACGACTTCACCGTCACCGTCCAGGAGTCCGGCGGCGCGCTGGTCTACCGCTGGGTCCTCAAGCCCGGCCGTAGCGTGCCCGTCGGCCAGTACGAGTTCGCAGGCCAGTACAACCACGCCACCGGCGTGCGCAGTTCCGCGAACGACAGCTACCGGGTGGACGCCCAGTCCGCGGGCAGTGCCGCGTCCGTCGGTGGAGGCTTCACCCCGGCACGGTGAGGGCCGGTTCACTGCGGACACGGGTTCGCCCCCCTGCCCCTGCGCTGCACGGGCAGGGGCGCCGGTACGGGCACAGGCACAGGCATGACGATGGCGCCCGCTCGATCGAGCGGGCGCCATCGGCCGGTTCGGACGCGGGGCCGCCGGATCACCCGAGCCGCACCGTGCCGACCGTCGGGTCAGGCGCCGACCAGCTCCTGCTCGGCGACGACGGCATCCGGGGCCGCCTGGGCGACGGCCTTGCGCATCCCCTTGAGCACGACGACCACCGCCGTGGTGACCACCGTGCCCGCCACGACCGCGACCAGGTACAGGAACGGGCTGCCGATCAGCGGGAGCACCCAGATTCCGCCGTGCGGGGCCCGCAGGGTGGAACCGAAGGCCATCACCAGGCCACCGGCGGTCATGCTGCCGACCATGTTCGCCGGGATGACCCGCAGCGGATCGGCCGCCGCGAACGGGATCGCGCCCTCGGTGATGAACGACGCTCCGAGCACCCAGGCGGCCTTGCCGTTCTCGCGCTCCTCGGGCGTGAACAGCCGGCGGCGGACGACGGTCGCCAGGGCCATGCCCAGCGGCGGGGTCATGCCGGCGGCCATCACGGCGGCCATCACCTTCAGGCTGCCGGCGTCCGGGGTGGTGCCCGCGGCGGTGAGCGCACCGGCCGCGAAGGTGTAGGCGACCTTGTTGAGCGGGCCGCCCATGTCGAAGGCCATCATCGCCCCGAGCAGCACGCCGAGGAGGACCGCGTTGGAGCCGGAGAGGCCGTTCAGCCAGTCGGTCAGGCCGTTCATCGCCGAGGCGATCGGCGAGCCGACCAGCACGAACATCAGGAAGCCGACCGCCGCCACGGACAGGAGCGGGATCACCACGACCGGCATGATGCCCCTGATCGCCCGAGGCACGTTCCAGCGGATCATCCACAGCACCAGGAAGCCCGCGGCCAGGCCGGAGACGATGCCACCGAGGAAGCCGGCGCCGACGGCCACCGAGACGGCACCGCCGGCGATGCCGGCGGCCAGCGCCGCCCGGTCCGCGACGGCCCAGGCGATGTATCCGGAGAGGACCGGGACCAGGAAGCCGAAGGAGGTCTTGCCGGTCTGGAACAGCATCGCCGCCCAGCTGTGCGAGGAGGTCCAGTCGAAGTGGCCCAGCACGGACGGGGCGGAGGCGATCCGGTAACCGCCGATCGCGAAGGCGAGGGCGATCAGCAGACCGCCGGCCGCGACGAACGGGATCATGTAACTGACGCCCGTCATCAGGTACGTGCGCAGCCGCTGGGCCCAGTGCTCGCCCGTCGGCGCGCTCGGTGCGGTGACCGGGGCCACAGCGGCCCGGGCCCCGGCCCCGGCGCCGCTGCCGGTCCCGGTGACCAGCCCGGCGGCCTGCGCGATCAGGTCGTCGGCGCGGTTGACGGCGGCCTTCACACCCACGTCCACGGTCGGCTTGCCCGCGAAGCGGGCGCGGTCGCGGACCTCGACGTCATGGGCGAGGATCACCGCGTCGGCCGCCGCGATCACCTCGGGGGCCAGCGGCGTCGTCCCGGCGGACCCCTGGGTCTCGACCTGGATCCGCGCGCCCACCCGGGCGGCGGCCAGCTCCAGCGCCTTGGCGGCCATGTAGGTGTGAGCGATACCGGTCGGGCAGGAAGTCACCGCGACCAGCCTCAGCCCACCGCCGGCTGCTGCCGTCTGCGCAGGGGCGGTCTCCTTCGGAGCGGCCGCCGGCGCCTCCTCGCCGTTGACCAGGGCCGCGACGGCGCCCGGGCTCTCGGCGTCGCGCAGGGCGCCGGTGAACGCGGGGTCCATCAGCCGGCGGGCCAGGGCGGCGAGGATCTGCAGGTGGGTGTCGTCCGCGCCGGCGGGCGCCGCGATCATGAAGACCAGGTCGGCGGGCCGCCCGTCCGGGGCGTCGAAGTCCACGCCCCTGGCGCTCCGGCCGAAGGCCAGGCTCGGCCGCGTGACATGGGGTGATCTGCAGTGCGGGATGCCGATCCCGTCCCCCATGCCGGTCGGGGCCTGGGCCTCGCGGGCGGCGATGTCCGCGAGGAAGCCGTCGAGGTCGGTGACCCGGCCCTCGGCGACCAGCCGCTGGGCGAGGGCCCGGAGGGCTTCGCTCTTGTCCTGGGGGGCGAGGTGGAGATCAACGAGTGCGGGTGTGATCAGTCCGCTGGTGTCGCTCATCGTGTCGGTCCTTCGACTGGTGCCTGACGGTGTTCCCTTGCCCCCGGGAATGGTCGCCCTTCCGTCCCACACGGTCGGGCGTGGTGCCTCACGAGAGAGGCCGTTCTCAACCGCGGAGCGGTCGTTCGAGCGGGATGTCCGCCGTCACGACCACCGCGGCCGGGTCCAGATCGGCCGGGGTCGGCATGACGCTCCCCGGCAGTTGGACGGCGGCGGCGCCGTGCGCCAGGGCCGCC
Source organism: Streptomyces sp. SP17BM10 (assembly GCF_036322405.1). Taxonomy (NCBI): domain Bacteria; kingdom Bacillati; phylum Actinomycetota; class Actinomycetes; order Kitasatosporales; family Streptomycetaceae; genus Streptomyces; species Streptomyces sp. SP17BM10. The sequence continues at coordinate 7,541 of NZ_JAQYXB010000480.1, forward strand.
GCGAGTGCCTCCGCGCCGGTGCCGCCGGCGCCGAGGAAACCTGCGAGGGAGGCGTCGCCCGCTCCCACGTCGCTGCGGACGGCGGTGACCGGCGCGCTGCCGTACCAGGTGCCCTCCTCCGCGATCAGCAGCATCCCGTCCGCGCCGAGGCTGGCGAGGACCTGCTGGGCGCCGCGTTTGCGCAGCTCTCCCGCCGCGTCCACGGCGTCACTGATGGTGACGACGGGTCGGCCCACCGCCTCGGCGAGTTCCTCCCGGTTGGGCTTGACCACGTCGGGGCGGGCCGAGAGCGCGGCGAGCAGCGCCGGGCCCGAGGTGTCCAGGGCGATCCGGGCGCCGCGCGAGTGCACCTGGGCTACCAGTTCCGCGTACCACTCCGGTGCCAGTCCGCGCGGCAGGCTGCCGCAGCAGGCCAGCCAGTCGACGTCGTCCCCTATGTGGTCCTCGCGGACGAGCGCCAGCAGCGCGGCCGACTCGGCGGCGCTGAGCTCCGGGCCCACCGCGTTGACCTTCGTGAGGCGACCGCCGTCCTCGGCGATCGAGACGTTGATGCGGGTGTCGCCGGAGATCTCGACCGCGGCGACGTCGATCCCCTGGCGGCGCAGCAGATCGGCGAGCAGCTGCCCGGAGAGGCCGCCCAGCGGGAGGACGGCGGTGGTGCGGTGACCGGCGGCCGTGAGCGCGCGGGAGACGTTGACGCCCTTGCCACCCGGGTCGAGGCGGTCGCGCGCGGCGCGGTTGACCTCGCCCGGTGTGAGCGCTCCCAGCTCGTAGGTGCGGTCGAGGCTGGGGTTCGGGGTGATGGTGACGATCATGCGCGGATGACTTCCGGTCCGAGGTTCTCGATCTCTGCGGTCTGCTCGTCGGTCAGTCCAGTGTCCGTGACCAGCACGTCGACCTGGTCCAGCGAGCCGAACCGGGCGAAGTGGCGGGCGCCGTACTTGGAGGAGTCCGCGACCAGCACCACCCGGCGGGCGCCGGTGAGCATGGCGCGCTTGACGGCGGCCTCGGCGAGGTCCGGGGTGGAGAGCCCGCCTTCCGGAGAGAAGCCGTTGGTGGCGATGACGGCGACGTCCGCGTGGACGTCGGCCAGGTCGCGCAGCGCCCAGGCGTCGACGGCGGCCTGGGTGCGGTGGCGCAGCCGCCCTCCGACCAGGTGGAGGGCGAGCGCCGGATGGTCGGCGAGCCTGGCCGCGACGGGGAGGGCGTTGGTGACGACGGTGAGGGCGCAGTCGGCGGGCAGCAGGCCGGCCAACCGGGAGACGGTCGTCCCCGCGTCCAGGATCATGCTGCCCTCGCTGGGCAGCAGGGCCAGGGCCGCCCTGGCGATGCGCTCCTTCTCGGCGGCGGCGGTGGAGTCCCGTTCGGCCAGGCCGGGTTCCAGGTGCAGTGCGCCGGCGAGCAGGGCACCGCCGTGCACCCGGTGCAGCAGACCGGCCCGGTCCAGGGCGCTCAGGTCACGCCGGATGGTCTCCTGCGTGACGCCGAAGTCCTCGGCCAGCGTCGGCACGTCCACCCTGCCCTGCTCCTGGGCCAGGCGGAGGATCTGTTGCTGCCGCTCTGGTGCATACATGTGGGATCGAGTCCGTTTCATGTCCGTTTACGCCTGATGAGGCCCGACCATACGCGCTCCGCCTGAAAAAGCAAGAGATTCGCCGTCGCCGCCCCAGAAGGATCGAGCCTGCCCGAATGTGTTGACATCACCCGACATCCGGGCGTAGAACCAAACGAAACAACACGCTAACGGGCGTGAAACCACTGACGCCCGGTCTCCGCTCCTGCCCCCGTACCGCGGAGACCGGGCGCGACCACGGTGGCCCCCGCTCCACCCCCCGCGCGGGCCATCGTGCCCCACCCCCCAGCCGGCCCGGCTCCCACCCGGGCCGGCGCTCATCTCCTGCGAGGACTCCCATGCACTCGATCCAGGTCACCGTCGGCTCCCGCAGCGGCCTGCACGCCCGCCCGGCATCGCTGTTCGTCCAGACCGCCGCCCGGCAGCCGGTCAAGGTCACCGTCGGGCGCCCCGGCCAGGCGCCGGTCGACGCCCGCAGTCTGCTGTCCGTCCTCGCCCTGGCCGCCGGCTGCGGCGAGACCCTGGAGCTGGTCGCCGCCGGCGACGGCGCCCCGGACGCGCTCAAGGAGCTCGCCGACCTGCTCGCCTCCGACCTCGACGCAGCGGCATGAGCGATCCGATCCGCGGGATCGGCGTCGGCACCGGCAGTGCGGCGGGCCCCGTCGCCCGGATGGCGCCCGCGGCGCCGCTGCCCGCGCCGAGGGCCGTCGCCGATCCCGCCGGCGAGGCCGCCGCCGTCCGCGCGGCCCTCCGTGCGGTCGTCACCGACCTCGACGAGCGCGCCGCCCGGGCGAGCGGCACCGGCTCCGAGGTGCTCGCGGCCCAGGCCATGATGGCCGCCGATCCGGTCCTCGCCGACCGCGCGGCCGCCCTCGCCGAGCAGGGCACCGACGGCGCGCACGCGCTCGCCGACGCCTTCGACGGCTTCCGTGCCGCGCTGGTCACCGCCGGCGGGTACTTCGCGGAACGCGCCGCCGACCTGGACGACCTGCGCGACCGCGCGGTGGCGCGCCTGCTGGGACTGCCCGCGCCCGGCCTGCCCGACCCCGGACACCCGTACGTCCTCGTCGCCGATGACCTGGCCCCCGCCGACACCGCGCTGCTCGACCCCGGCCGGGTGCTGGCCCTCGTCACCCTCCGCGGCGGGCCGACCAGCCACACGGCCATCCTCGCCAAGGCGCTCGGCGTACCCGCCGTGGTCGGCTGCGCCGGGGCCGCGGAACTGGAGGACGGCCGACGGGTCCTGGTGCACGGCGCGGACGGCGTGATCGAACTCGACCCGAGTCCGGCAGCGGTCGAGCGGGCCGCCGACCGCGAGCGCCGACGCCGCGACCTGTCGGCCGGCTTCCGCGGCCCGGGCCGCACCGCGGACGGCCACCCGGTGGCACTGCTGGTCAACCTGGGTGCGCCGCACGAGCTGACCGGCGCGGCCGACGCCGACGCCGAGGGCGTGGGCCTGTTCCGCACGGAGTTCCTCTTCCTGGACCGCGCCGAGGCGCCGGGCCGCGCCGAACAGGCCGCCGCCTACCGGAAGGTCTTCGCGGCCTTCGCCGGCCGCCGGGTGGTCGTCCGCACGCTGGACGCGGGTGCGGACAAGCCGCTGCCCTTCGCCACCACCGCCGACGAGGAGAACCCGGCCCTCGGTGTCCGGGGGCTGCGGACCGCCGCCCGCGATCCGCAACTCCTGGAGACCCAGCTCGCCGCGATCGCCGAGGCCGCCGAGGACAGCACCGCCCACGTCTGGGTCATGGCCCCGATGGTGTCGGTCCCGCGAGAGGCCGCCGAGTTCGCCGCGCGGGTCCGCGCGCACGGCCTGCCCTCGGCCGGCGCCATGATCGAGGTCCCGGCGGCCGCCCTGCGGACCGACCGGCTCGCCGAGTCCTGCGACTTCTTCAGCATCGGCACCAACGACCTGGCCCAGTACGCCTTCGCCGCCGACCGGACGCTCGGCAGCCTCGCCGAGCTGCTGGACCCCTGGCAGCCCGCGCTGCTCGCGCTGGTCTCCACCGCCGCCCGCGCGGCGGCCGAACGGGGCCGCCCGATCGGCGTCTGCGGTGAGGCGGCCGCCGACCCGGCCCTCGCCCTGGTCCTGGTCGGCCTCGGCGTCACCAGCCTGTCCGCCGCGCCCGCCTCGCTCCCGGAGGTCCGGGCGGCGCTGGCCACCCACACCCTCGCGGAGTGCCGCGAACTCGCGGAACTGGCCCTGCTCGCCGACGACGCCGTGACCTCGCGCGGCACGGTCCGGTCGAGGATGACGGAACGCTGATCACCCTCCCCGGCGCCGGGCCCGCCCAGGCCCGGCGCCAGGCGCGCGATGAACGCCTACACAGGCACCCGGACATCCCGTCTCACCCGTGTGGAAATGGCGAACGTCCGGACTATCGGATTCCGGTCAGAATCGGATGGGGAATCCGTCAGAAGCGGCGTCGAATATCGCACAGACGTACCCGACTCCCGCTCGTGCGACCTCTTCGCATCCGCCCCGACCGGCACCCCAGCCGCCTCGCCGATGGTTTGCATCGCAAAAAGTTCACCAGCTGCTCGCATTTTGGAGCAATGCGGAGCAAGTCCTCACCATCCCGCAGTACTGATTCACGCATTGTTTACCGCCCTCGCGGAACTGGACCCTTTTCACGGTCGTCATCCTCGACAGGAGTTCCAAGAAACAGTCAAGGGTGGGGAAGGGGGCGGCAATGTCCTTGATCCGGAGAGCGGTGGGCGTCGTCGCCGTGACCCTCCTGGCCGTGCTGGGCGTGCTGACCCTCTCCCAGTCCGCGTCCGCGCTCCTCCGTGAGGACGGCTGCCCACGGGTGGTCACGCAGGCGAAGCTCGCCGAGGAGGCTCCGACTCCCAAGAACACGCCCGGCGTGTGCTGGACCCGCCCCCGGAGCTTCGAAGTCCTGGAGCGCCGACCGGAGTTGACCGCGGTCCTCGCCGATGAAGCGCCCTGCCCCCACCCGGCGTCCCCGTCCGGTGCGCCTGACGCTCCGTTCTGGGGCCGCAGACAGCCCAGAGCGGCGGTCCTCCAGGTGTTCCGCTGCTGATCGGCGCCGACCGCGCCCGCGCGCTCACCCGTGGCCAGGACACCCACACGTCCACGCGACCACACACCGCAGCAGTTCACGGCGGGACGGCCCGACCGTCTCCGTAGCACTGCGAGCTGCCTGCGTGCCGAGCGGGCACGGTCCCCGAAGTCTCCATCCCCCCACGACTTCCGAAGGGCCCGAGGCACCGACATGCAAGCATTCATCGACCACGCCCGCGTCTTCCACCGCCGTGCCGCACAGGCCGCCGACGACTACGAACGGCTCGCGGCCGGCCAGAACCCGCAGGCCCTCTTCATCACCTGCTCCGATTCCCGCATCATCCCCTCCGCCCTCACCGGCGCCCGCCCCGGGGACCTCTTCGAGATGCGGACCGCCGGCAACATCGTCCCGCCGTACCGGCCGCGCGTCCCGTCGGCCGAGGCCGCGACCATCGAGTACGCCGTCGAGGTCCTGGGCGTCGCCGACATCGTGGTGTGCGGCCACTCCCACTGCGGTGCCGTGGGCGCCGTCGTGCGCGGCGACGACCTCACCGGCGTGCCCGCGGTGCGGGACTGGCTCGCCGAGGGCGCCGACCTGACGTCCGTCCAGGAACCGGGCCAGGACCTCGCCGGCCCCGTGCAGCGCCACGTCCTGGACCAGCTCGCAAGGCTCCGCACCCATCCGAGCGTGGCGCGACGCGTCGACGAGGGCCTCCTCGGCCTGCACGGCTGGTTCTACGAGGTGCACACCGGCGCGGTCCTCACCCACCGCCCCGGCGCCGACGCCTTCCTGCCGCTGTGACGCCGCGGCCCCCGACCACCGAACGCTCACGGATGAGGGCTCCCATGCGCTTTCCCACGCTCAAGTACGACCTCACCGCCTCGCTCGTCGTGTTCCTCGTCGCCCTGCCGCTGTGCGTGGGCGTCGCGGTCGCCTCCGGCGTACCCGCCGAACTCGGCCTGATCACCGGCATCGTCGGCGGCGTGGTCACCGGCCTGCTCCCCGGCAGCAGCCTCCAGGTCAGCGGTCCGGCGGCCGGGCTGACCGTCCTGGTCGCCGAGACCGTCCAGCGGTTCGGACTGCCCGCACTCGGCCTCGTCGTCGCCGCCACCGGCCTGCTCCAACTGCTGCTCGGCGCACTGCGCTGGGGCCGCTGGTTCCGCGCGATCTCCGTCGCCGTGGTCGAGGGCATGCTGGCCGGCATCGGCCTGGTCATCATCGCCGGCCAGCTCTACGCGATGGCCGGCCGGCCCGCGCCCGCGAGCGGCACCGACAAGCTCCTCGGCCTGCCCGGACTCCTGGCCCAGCTCGTCTCCGCACCCGCCGCCCGCTACTCCTTCGCGATCGGCGCCGGCACCATCGCCGTGATCGTGCTGTGGCAGAAGCTGCCGGCCCGGGTGCGGGTCGTCCCCGGAGCGCTGGTCGCCGTCCTCCTCGCCACCGGCGCCGCCTGGCTGCTCCACCACCCGCTGAAGAAGGTCGAGGTCAAGGGTCTCCTGGACGCCATCCAGCCGCCCGGCACCGGCGTGCTCGACCAGGTCGGCCCCGCGCTGATCGTCACCATCGTGGCCTTCACCCTCGTCGCCTCGGCCGAGAGCCTCTTCAGCGCGGCGGCCGTCGACCGGCTCCACGACGGACCGCGCACCGACTACGACAAGGAACTGATGGCCCAGGGCGCGGGCAACGCGCTGTGCGGCGCGCTCGGCGCCCTGCCGATGACCGCCGTCATCGTCCGCAGCGCCGCCAACGTCCAGGCCGGTGCCCGGACCAAGGCGTCCCGCGTCCTGCACGGCGTGTGGCTGCTGCTCTTCGCCGCACTGCTCCCGGCGGCGCTCGCCGTCATCCCCGTCGCGGCGCTCGCGGGCGTGCTCGTCCACGCCGGGTTCAAGCTGCTGCCGTTCAAGCAGCTCGGGCCGCTGTGGCGCGAGCACCGCCCGGAGGCACTCGTCCTCGCCGCCACCGCCGTCGCCATCGTCACCGTCAACATGTTCGAGGGAGTGCTGATCGGCCTGGGCCTGTCCATCGCCAAGACCGCCTGGGAGACGTCCCGCCTCCACGTGGAAACGGACGAGCAGCCGGACACCGTCATCCGGGTCCGGCTCACCGGCAACGCCACCTTCCTCCGACTGCCCAAACTCCTGGACGCCCTGGAAGCACTCCCCGCCGACCGCGTCGTCGAGCTGGACCTCACCGGACTCCGGCACCTCGACCACGCCTGCCAGACCGCCCTGACCACCTGGGCCGAGCGCCACAACGCGCACGCCCCCGAAGCCGTGCGGCTGATCCCCGCACTGGCCGGTCAGGCCTGACCCGAAAGCGAGTGATGCGCCGCCGCACCGGGGTCTCGGCGCGGCGGCGCATCACCGACCTGCACGTCGAGCCGCCGACGCACGGGACTCACAGACGCGCGTGGGCCTGGCCATCATCACCTCGATGTCGACGGCGATCGGCATCAGACAACCTCGAGGGAACGGTTGGCCCCGGGCAGCGTTCCGCCGCTGCGACGGGCGCGGCTGACCAGCACGAACACGTACACTTACCGCTCGTGGCGGACACCCAGTACGAAGACCTGTTGAAGCACGTGCTCACCACCGGGACGGCCAAGGCCGACCGGACGGGCACCGGTACCCGGAGCGTCTTCGGACACCAACTGCGCTACGACCTCGCGCAGGGGTTCCCGCTGATCACCACCAAGAAGGTGCACCTGAAGTCCGTGGTGTACGAGCTCCTGTGGTTCCTGCGCGGCGACTCCAACGTCGGCTGGCTGCGCGAGAACGGCGTCACCATCTGGGACGAATGGGCCGACCCGAACGGCGACCTCGGCCCCGTCTACGGCGTCCAGTGGCGCAGCTGGCCGGGCCCCGACGGCCGGCACATCGACCAGATCGGCCAGGTCCTGGACACCCTGCGCACCGATCCCGACTCCCGTCGGATGATCGTCTCCGCCTGGAACGTCGCCGAACTGGACGCGATGGCGCTCGCCCCGTGCCACGCCCTCTTCCAGTTCCACGTCGCCGACGGCAGGCTCTCCTGCCAGCTCTACCAGCGCAGCGCCGACCTCTTCCTCGGCGTCCCGTTCAACATCGCGAGCTACGCCCTGCTGACGCACATGGTCGCGCAGCAGGTCGGCCTCGCGCCGGGGGATTTCATCTGGACCGGCGGTGACTGCCACATCTACGACAACCACGTCGAGCAGGTCACGGAGCAGCTCACGCGCACGCCGTTCGACTTCCCCGAGCTGCGCCTGCGGCAGGCCGACTCGCTCTTCGACTACGCCTACCCGGACGTCGAGGTGGTCGGCTACCGGCACCACCCGGCGATCAAGGCTCCGGTCGCGGTATGAGCGGCGACCTGCGGAGTGACATGAGGATCGGACTGATCTGGGCCCAGACGCCGGACGGCGTGATCGGCGCGGACAACACGATGCCGTGGCACCTGCCCGAGGACCTGGAGCACTTCAAGGCGACCACCCTCGGACACCCCGTGGTGATGGGCCGCCGCACCTGGGAGTCGCTCCCACCACGGTTCCGCCCGCTTCCGGGCCGGCGCAACATCGTGGTCACCCGCAACCCGCAGTGGGCCGCGGACGGTGCGCACCGCGCCGGCTCCCTCGAGGAGGCCCTGCGACTCGCGGCCACGGCTCCCGGGGCCGACGGCGAGACCTGGGTGATCGGCGGCGGACAGCTCTACCGCGCGGCCATCGACCACGCCGACACCCTGTCGGTGACCGAGATCGACCTGTCGGTCGACGGCGACACCCGTGCCCCGGCCATCGGCCCCGCCTGGACCGTCGCCGAGGACCACGGCCCGCAGACCTCGCGGACCGGCCTGCGCTACCGCATCCGCACGTACGAGCGCTCCGACCGCACGTACTGACCCTTCGACTCCGTACCCCCGGTCCGACGCAGGGCCGAGCCCGCACGGCCGAGGACGGCGCGGGCACGCCGTGACCACGGAAATGTGGCGGGCCGGGCAACCCGGCGCGCCGGGAGCGTGGTCTGGAGGGCTGAGGGGGTGCTGATGCACACAGAAGACGAGGCCGACTTCCAGGCCTTCACCCGGACCAGGTGGGCGCACCTGGTACGGACCGCCTACCTGCTCACGGGCGACTGGCACCACGCCGAGGACCTGACCCAGACGGCGCTGGCCAAGGCCTACCGCTCCTGGCGGCGGGTCAGCCGGGCCGACAGCCCGGACGCCTACGTGCGCCGGATGCTGGTGTCCTGCAACAGCGACCGGTTCCGCAAGCGGCGGGTCGCCGAGCGGCTCACCGAGGTGCTGCCGGAGGTCGCCGCGTCCGGCGACGCGGCCGGCCAGGTCGACCAGCGGTGGACGCTGATGGACGCCCTGGCCACGTTGCCGACGCGGCAGCGGGCCGTCGTGGTGCTGCGCTACTGGGACGACCGGACGGAGGCGGAGGTCGCCCAGGCGATGGGCTGCTCGCTCGGCACGGTCAAGAGCCAGGCCGCCAAGGGACTGGCCAAACTGCGGGCGCACCCGGGGCTGGCCGTCGTGCCCGCCGATCCGGGCCCGGGGGCTCCACACGGCCGTTCCGCACCGGGCCGGATCTCGCCCGGACTCGACGATCTCATCACCACCGCGTCTGGAGGACGACGATGACCCCACCGGATTTCGAGTCGGCGCTCCGCGAGCAGCTCGTCGCCACGGTCGCGGACCGGACGCCGGGCGAGGCGCCCTACGAGGCCATCCGGCGGCAGGGGCGCGCGGCCCGCCGACGCCGGACCGCCGCGATCTCGGCCGGCGTGGTCGTCCTGACCGTGCTCTCGGGCGCGACGGTCCTCACCGCCCGCGGCCACTCGGACGCCCGCCCGGCCACCGGGCTCACCGCGACGACGGACGGCGCGGCCGTTCCCTCCCCTGCCTCGACGCCCAGCGCCACCCCCAGCGCAGCACCCACGCCCGCGCCGACCGGGCCGCAGCCTCCGTCGACGGCCGCCCAGTTGGCCGACGGCATCACCTTCGAGCAGGCCTCCACCGCGCTCGGGCAGTGCCTGGACTTCGACCGGCAGATGCAGGCCCGTCGGCAGAGCCCGCCGCCGTCGACCGTCCAAGGCGCGCAGGGAACGCAAGGCACGCAGGGCGCACACCCGAACCGGCCGCCCGTCCACGACCTCGGGGCCCTCACCGACTACCGCGTCCTACTCGCCGTGAAGAGCACCGGGGACGACAACTCCCCGGGCGACGGCATCTCCGTGGTCGGCGTCAGCCAGGGCGAGCACCCGAGTCAGGTCATCTGCCACCAGGTCGACGGCAAGGCCTCCGGCATCCAGTCCGGCACCGCCGACCCCCGCGCGGGCGGCCCGGCGGGCCTGGTGAACCCGGACATCAACGCGGGCAAGCTGTACCGGCAGGCCATGATCGACGACCACGCCTGGAAGCTGCCCTACCGCTGGGGCAGCATCGGCACCTTCGCCCCCTCGGTCGCCCGCGTCACCGTCTCGTACGGCGACGGACCGGCCGTCGACGCGGCGCTCGACCACGGCTGGTTCGCGGCCACCGGCGTCCTCACGAACCCCGTGACCCGGGCTCCGCACGTCAAGGGCTACGACGGCAGCGGGAAGCTGGTCTACGACTCCGACGACGACAAGGGCTACCAGAAGGAGCTCTAGACCGGGGCTCCCCGTGGGGCGGGGTTGGATGATCGCCCACGTCAGACACCTCGCAGTTGCGAGGCGGCTACGAGCAGTGACCTCGCACACGCAAGGCGCGGCGGCCCAGGAGGTGTCCCGGGCCGCCGCTGTTGCGTCTGCGCGAGAGGGGTCAGTACCGGGTCGTGACGGTCACCCCGCTGAAGGCCGTCTGCGCGTACAGGCTGACGTAGCGGTAGCCGGCCGTCGTGTTGGTCACGGTGAGGCTCTGGGTGGTGCCGTTGTTGAAGGAGGCCTTCGTGTAGGCGTTCGGCGTCGCCCAGGAGTTGGGATTGTAGAGCAGGTAGGCCGTGCCGGTGCCGCCCCTGGTGGTGACGGTCAGCGTCGTGGTGCCGGCGGGCAGCCAGATGTAGAGGTAGTCGAGGTTGCCCGCGGCCGCCGACTGGTTGGTGCGGTAGCAGTTGCGGTCCATCACCCGGGTGTCGGCCGCGGTGCAGGCCGTCGTGCCGTCGGTGACGGTGAGCGCCTTGCTCGCGGTGGCGGTGTGGCCGCTGTCGTCGGTGACGGTCAGGGTGACGGTGTAGGTGCCGGGCGCGGTGTAGGTCTTCGTCGGGCTGGCCGTGGTGGCGGTGGTGCCGTCGCCGAAGCTCCAGGCCCAGGAGGCGATCCGGCCGCTGCCGCTCTCGGCGGAGCGGTCGGTGAAGTGAACGGTCAGGCCGTCGGCGGCGCTGTCGAACGCGGCGCTCGGGACGCCGCCCGTGGTGGTGCAGGCGCCGGCGGCGCAGGCGGTCAGCCAGGCGTCGAAGTCGGCGTCGTACGAGGTGCCGAGGGAGTTGTAGACCGCGTAGCCGCCGGGGTAGTCACCGGTGCGGAAGTGTCCGAGCATCGCCTGGACGACGTCCGGGTGCTTCTCGACCATGTAGCGGACGGCGAGGTAGCCCCACGGGTAGGTGCGGGTGACGTCGCTGTTGTCGTAGGTGTTCTGGAAGAGCGTGCTGAGCTTGTAGGTGTGCTTGCCCGCCTCGGACACGGCCTGGGTGTCGGTGACGCCGCGGTAGGTGTAGGAGACGTACTCGGCGACGCCCTCGATCCACCACACGTCGGGCACGGCGATCTGCTGCGAGAAGTTGCCCTTCATGTCGTAGCGGGCGTCGAGGGCGTGCGTGTACTCGTGGTTGAGGTTCCAGACGCGGGCCGTGAAGCCGTTGTCGGTGGGGTGCCGGTAGGTGATCGAGAGGGGTTGGTTGGAGGGGCTCGTGGGGTCGCCCGTCAGTGTCATGCCACCGTTGTTGGTGTCGATGCCGTAGATCGGCCCGGCGTAGGTCTGGTAGTCCGCCGGGCTGGCGAAGTTGACCAGCTGGAGCGTGGACTCGTACTGGCCGGGTATCGGGCCGCTGTCCTTGACGAGGTTGTGGACGAACGGGTCCTGCTTCTCCAGGCTCGCGCACACGGCGTCGAGGTCGGCCGCGGTGAGGTCCTGGGCGCGGATGGTGTGCGTGGCGTCGCAGGTGCGGCTGATCGGGAGGGCGGCGGCCGTCAGCCGCTGGGGCAGGTCGCAGACGCCGTAGTACGAGCACTGGGCCTGGTCGTAGGCGGCGGCCAGCCCGGCGACGCCGACCCAGAGCGGGGCGGTGGGGCCGGTGATGGACGAGGCGTCGAGCAGGCCCTTCATCAGCGGGCGCGCCTTGGCCTGGAGCGCGGGGTGCTCGATGAAGCGGGCGGTCTCGATGCCGGCGTTGGAGTCGAGGAAGGAGTTGGTGCCGCCGAGCAGGTCGCGGTGGTCGAGCGCGAAGGTGTCGAGGGTGTCGACGAGGCTCGGGTCGGCCGTGACGGCGTCGACGTAGTCCTGGTTCTGGTGCCCGCGGAAGATCGGGGTGAAGACGTCGTTGACGAAGTTGACCATGTACCAGGACGAGTCGTACGCCTTGGTGTAGCCGTTCAGCACCTGCTTGTACGTACCGAGGTAGCGCGCCTGCAGGTTCGCGCTGTCGGTGAGGATGACGGCCTCGCCCGCGATCTGCCCGTTCGCGTCGCTGACGTCCTTGAAGTGCGGGCTCGCGGTGAACGCGTCCAGGCCGCCCGCCACCGCGGTGGTGAGGGCGGAGTCGTAGGAGCCGACGTCCGCCGGGTGGTTGTACTGCACGTAGTACCCGGCGCGCAGGTAGAGCACCAGCGGCAGGATCCCCGTCGAGTTGTCCCCGGGGTAGGCGGCTGCGACGCCCTGGAGGGCGTTGGCGATGGTCATCATCTGGCTCTCACGGAAGACGCCGGAGGCGTCGGAGCCGGCGATCCCGAAGAGGGTGTTGGCGCAGTCGGGGGTCGAGGCCTCGACGAAGGAGACCAGCGCGGACCCGGTGCGGCTGCTGAAGTCGGCCGGTGAGCAGGACGCCGCGGTCAGGCGGGAGGCCGCGGGGGCGTGGGGGGCCGTCGCGGGCGTGGTCGTGGGCGTGGTCAGGGGGCTGCGCGGCGGAAGTTGGGCGGCGGTGAGGGGGTGGTCCTGGACGGCCTCGCGGCTCGCGGCGTCCCGGGCGGAGCTGCCGGTCGGCGGCAGGATGCGGGGGCCGTGCCCGGCGGACGCGGTGTGGGGCGCGGGCGGGGCGCCGTCCGGGGTCGCGAAGGCCGGCGCGGTGCCCAGTCCGACGACGGCGGTGCTCGCCGCGGCGAGCACCGCCAAGGACCGTGGCAGCTTGAAGAACTGACTCATCAACACTCCTGTGTGGGGGGTGGGTCAAGCTGCCTCCGCGCGCTGTCCATGGGGGGGTACTCACGGAGGCATGTGAAATAACACATGTCACCGGTCACATGGGTCAAGACCTGGGCGTCAAGGTTCGCACTCGGACTGTTCCGAATCCCGACATGGAACGTTCAAAGACCCGCCACCACGGCAACGACGCGGCAGGCCAGGGACGTTGGGACACGGCGGCGCCCGGCACCGCCGCTGTCGGCCGAACCGGCGATGTCGGTCCCGGCGCCTACCCTCGGGACATGACGATTCAGCGCATGGACAACGTCGGCATCGTCGTCGACGACCTCGACACCGCCGTCGCGTTCTTCACCGCGCTCGGCATGGAGTTGGAGGGCCGGATGCCGATCGACGGACCCTGGGCGGGCAAGGTCGTCGGGCTCGACGACCTGCGGACCGAGATCGCGATGATGCGGATCCCGGGCGCCGCCGGGCGGCTCGAACTGGCGACGTACCACTCCCCCAAGGCGATCGTCCCCGAGCCGGAGGTCCCCCCGGCGAACACGCTGGGCCTGCACCGCGTCATGTTCGCCGTCGACGACATCGAGGAGACGCTCACCCGCCTGCGCCCGCACGGCGCCGAACTCGTCGGCGAGGTGACGCGCTTCGAGGACAGCTACCTGCTCTGCTACCTGCGTGGGCCGGGCGGGATCATCCTCGCACTGGCGCAACAGCTGGGCTGAGGCAGGCGCCTCGCCGAACCCGTCCGGGTCCGTGAGGGACGCGGCGCCGCTGACTCCCGCACGCGGACGTACCGCTCCACGCCGAAGGCGGCGTGGCAGCGGTGGACCGCCCCGGCGTCGGCCACCTCGAGGGTGACGGAGGCGAGGGACACGGTGGACGCGGTGCTCTCGCTGGTTCCCGACGCCCATGACGCTACGGGCGGCCCGGTGGCCGGGGCTTCTCGAATCATGAACGGCCCCGTCGCATTCCCGGGCCGCTCACGAACCGGTGGCGGTCACCGACCGCGCGAGCTCCAGCATCGCGTCGTCGGCGGCCTTGACCGCCGTCAGCTCCGGCAGGTGCTGACGAATGAGCTCGTTCTCGTAGGCCGTCTCGACGGTGAACCAGACCCCGACGACGTTCGTCCGGGCCTTGCAGTCGACGTCGGCGGTGGCCGTGGCGATCTCCTCCGCGGACGGCGTGGTGGTGGCCGCCCACCGGGAGTCCTTGAGGGCGTCCCCGGGGGTGGCGTAGGAGTAGCCGCGGTCCCCCATGCAGCGCGACCAGTCCTGGAAGACGGTCTTCACCCTGGGATCCGTCATCGAGCGTTCGAAGCCCTCGTAGTTGATCCCGACCGCCACGTCGGCGTCCCGTCCGGTGCCGCCGCGCGCGGTCAGCTCCCTCTGCGCGGCCCCGACGCACCCGCCGGGCGGCAGCGCCTTCCCCCGGAACTCCGCTGCCGACCCCGGTGCGGGCTTCCCGCCCGGCCCGAGACCCGTGCCCAGCACGGTGGTGAGCTCGGGGCTCATCGACGGCCCTCCGCTCGGCTTCCTCGCGCCGCCGGGGTCGGGCGCGTGGTAGCCGTGCACGGAGACGTCGGCGAGCTCGACCGGGTCGTACCGGTGGCTGGTCTGGCTCTGGGAGGGCGCCGAGCCGGCCCCGGCCGGCCGGGCGTACTCCAGGCCGAACCCCCGGACGCACCGCGTGACGAGCACGGTCTGTGCCGCGTCGTACTGCCGGAACTGCTCCCCGCTGAGCAGGTAGGCCTCGATGGGCAGGGTCCGGTCACCCGCCTCGGTCAGCCGGGGGACGTCGCCGATCCGCGGCGGGTCCATGGGCGTCAGGGACCCGGACGGCCTGGCGGTGGCGGCGCCCGGCGCGGCGGGTCCGGAGGCGCAGCCGGCGGTGAGGGCCAGGGGAGCGAGTAGGGGGACGAGCAGGAGCGCGGCCAGTGGACGGCCGCGGCGGGGGGACGGCATGGCGGGGCTCCTCGGTCGGCTCGGTTCGGTGGTGGCCGGCCGGGTGCCGGGCCCGACGAGCGGGGCCCGGCACCCGCGTCAGGACCCGATCAGAGCTCCCAGCCCTGGGAGTGGTTGTTGTTGCGCATGTTGATGGAGCCGCCGTTCCACGGCACCGCGCCCAGGTTGGCCCACGAGTTGTGCGGGATGTACTGGTTCGGGCCGGTGTTGCGGATGCTGTACTCGCGGTAGTAGACGCGGACGTTCCAGGTCGGGTCCATGTTCCACACGGAGGCGGCGTTGTTCATGACGGCCTGGCCGTTGCCGGCCCCGCCGCCGCCGAAGTAGCCGTCGTAGTTTCCGGCCTCGCCCTTGCCGAAGAAGGCGCCCTGCAGGTTGGGGCTGTAGTAGACGCACGCGTCGCCGCTGACGCAGCCGCCGGAGCTGGCGAGGGCCGGCGTGGCGGTGCCGAGGAGCACCGTGCCGAGGGTGACCGCGGCCAGGGCGGTGGCCGCCATCTTCTTGTTCATGTCGCTGCCTTCCGATCGTCGGAGAAGTGGGATTCCCGCACTCTCGTCCCGGGTGCGGGCCGAATCCCTGCTCGTGATCAGGCCGCTCGTGCTCGGCCTGACGGGAACGACTCTGCGGCAGGAGCGGGGCCGACTTCGAGAGGGGACGGGCTCTTTGGGACGTCCAACCCGTTCCCACAGCGCTGAGCTGGCGATTGGGAACGGCACGGCCGGACTCCGGATCCCGTGGAACGGCCCTCCCCGGACGCTGCGCTCCGGCGGGGATGCACGGCGGACAGCTGCTACCCCCGCCTCCGCCGGTTCGGGACGAAGGCGGGTAGCGCGGCAAGGCTGTGGCGCACGGCCTCGCCGCCGTACTCGAACATCTGCCGCTCGTAGTCGCCGACCGCGCCGACGAGGGATCGGCGGCTCTCGACGGCCCCGATCAGGCAGCGGCGCAGCAGGTCGGCGTCGCGCAGCGCGGTGTTCGCGCCGTTGCCGCCGGTCGGGGAGGTGGCGTGGATGGCGTCTCCGAGCAGCGTGACCGGACCGGGCGCCCAGCGCTCGCGGGGCTCGACGACCCGGATGGACAGCAGGGTGCTGTTGTCCGGGTCGGCCTGCTCGATGAGCGCCCGCAGGTCCGGATGCCAGCCCTCCATCCTGGACAGCACGGCCTCCTGCGCGGTCGGAGCGCCGAGCGATCCGTTCGGCGGAAGGATCATGGCCCAGCGCACGTAGTCGCCGATGTCGGGCAGCGTGACGTCGGGGGCCAGTTGTTCGGCGGCCTGCTTCGGCGGGGTACGGAAGCGCATCGCGCCGAGCAGCAGGCTGACGCCGTCGCCCGCGATCTTCGAGCCGTAGGCCTTGGACAGGCCGGCGAACTCGTCGGTCAGCGGGGTGCGGCCGATGACGAACCGGATGCCGGTGTCGGTCGGAGTGGTCTGCGGCGACAACACCCCGCGGACCGCGGAGGCGACGCCGTCCGCGCCGACGAGCAGATCGGTGGTGACCGGGTCACGGCGGGCGAACCGGGCTCGAACCGTGCCGTCGGCCAGGACGTCGTAGCCGGTCAGCGCGGCATCGGTGTGCACGGTCAGGCCGGCCAGCAGCAGGTGTCGCAGCACCTGCCGGTCGACCACGATGCCGGTCCGACCCGCGCCGAGCCTGCCGATCTCGTTCAGCTGCGGGTCCAAGATCAGTTGCTCGGCCGAGGCGTCCATGACGATCGCGTCCAGCAGCGGGTGCCAGCGCGCCGGCAGGCAGTCGCGCACGGCCCGGAAACCGACCGGGTTCAGCACGAGCCGGTAGCCCTGGAACCGTGCGGCGATCCCCGGGTCGCGCTCGTACACGGCGACCTCGATCCCGGCACCGCGCAGACCCTGTGCGAGAGCCAGACCCCCCAGACCGGCTCCGACCACGGAAACTCGCATCACACACCTCCTGGACAGACCCCTCCGAACCCCGGCCGGGTACGTGGGCGGGGTGTGAGCGCACCACGCGGAGACGAACTTAGTTCCACTGGCACGATCAATGTTCTACGATGCGAACTTAGATCGTGTCAAGGTAGGGTGATCGGCATGCCCTCCGACCCCCGACAACGCCGAGCAGCTCGCCACGCCCAGCCCGCTGGGGACCCGGCAGCGGCGCCACCACGCAAGAAGCCCATCACGGTCGACCGGATCACCGACGCCGCGCTGCAGGTCGTGGCCACCGAGGGCTACGACGCACTGACCATCCGTCGAGTCGCCGCGGTGCTCGGCACCGGGCCGTCGTCGCTGTACGCGCACATCGTCAGCAAGGAGGACATCGACGATCTGCTCGTCGGCCGGCTCTGCTCCGAGGTCGTGCTCCCCGAACCGGACCCGGCCACGTGGCGCGAGCAGATCCGCGACGTGTACGGGCAGATCCGCGACCAGTACCTGAAATACCCGGGAGTCTCCCGTGCCGCGCTGGGCGTAGTCCCCACCAACCTCTCCGCGTTGCGGGTCAGGGAAGGGCTGTTGGCGATCCTGCTCGCCGGCGGAATCCCACCGCAGAGCGCCGCCTGGGTCCTCGATGCACTGTCCCTCTACGTCAGCGCCTACGCCTTGGAGCAGTCGCTGGTCCAGCAGCGGCGCACACGCCCGGACCAGGAATGGGTCATCGGCCGCGAGGAGCTGATCCGCCGGTTCACCGCACTGCCGGCCGACACGTTTCCGCAGACCCGACGCCATGCCGCCGAGCTGACCTCCGGCACCGGACACGACCGGTTCGACTTCACCCTCGGCCTGATCACGGACAACCTCACCCGCTCGGCGCCGGAACCCGGCACCGGATGAGCGCCGACCTCGTGGCCGTCCCGCGACTGCCTCGCAACTGCTCGACGTGATCGGCTGCCTCATCGGGCAGTCCGACGTGCCCTGAGATCCGCCCTGTCGGCCGTTCCGGCGCGACGCCTCCCGTGGGAGGCTCGGGGGTCAGGCTCTGCACGCGATCTCGGCCGAACGGATCTGGCATGCGGCACACCACCGAGTCACAGCGGAAGTCCGCTCCCGAGCGCGCGCAGGCCACGGCCCGTGACGCCGCACGGGCCGCAGGCGGGCCCGCCTTGCAGCGGTCGATCGGGAACGCCGCCGTCGGGCGGATGATCGAGCGCGAGCGCGACGCGGACGGCGGCGCAGCGGTGCGGGACGCCGCCGCCGTAGCCGGGCGGGCGAACCGGCGGCTGCCGGACGACGTGCAGCGGTCCATGGAGAGCGCGTTCGGCACCAGCCTCGACCACGTGCGGGTCTCGGTCGACGAGCGGGCCGCCGCGAGCATCGACGCCCGGGCGTACACCGTCGGCAGCAACATCGTCGTGCAGAGCGCGGGCGTCCTGCGCGACGTCGAGACGATGGCCCACGAGATCCACCACACCACCCAGCGCGACGCCCCGGCCGGCCTCAGCGACCCGAACGACCGGTGGGAGCGCGAGGCCGCCGACGTCGGCGCCCGGGTCGCCCGTGGTGCAGCCGTCCAGCGCCGAGCCGCCGACGGCCACAAGGAGCACGGGGCCGCGCTCCAGCGCCGGGTCGGCTTCGAGTTCGAGTCGCAGTGGCGGGTGCGCGACCACAACGACCTCACCGCGCAGGACGAGCAGGCCTACCAGGACGAGGTCGCGCGACGCGACGGCATCGTCGGCCTGAAGATCCTCCGGAACATGGCCGCGAAGGTCGCCGCCGATCTCCTGGACGAGAACGAGCAGGCCACAACCCCCGACGAGCTTGCGGCGGCCTGGATCGCCGAGCTGCCCAGACAGGGCCCGGCCGACCCGCCGCGGTTCGAGCCCACCGACGCGGGCCGGGCGCGGCTGGAACGGGTCCGGCAGGAGAAGCCCGCCGAGTACGCGCGGCACGCCGAGAGCGCCGCCTACCCCCTGATGGCCAACGGCGAGATCCGGGAGACCCCCATCCGCGGCCGGGACGTCCCGAAGATGGGCGTCGTCGGCCGGGGCACGGACTACAAGCTCACCTCGGACGTCAGCCCGACGGGCGGGTCGGCCCTGGAGTGGGTCACCGAGCCGCTGACCACGAAGGACGAACTGCTCGCCGTGATGGGCGAGATCACCCGCGTCTCGGCGGCCCTGGACGCCCGGAAGGACGACGAGTCCTTCCCGCTCACGGACGTGCAGCTCGGGGGCTTCACGGCGGACGCCGGGATCGTGGTCTTCCCGCTCGGCGGCGAGCTGGTCTACGCACCGCAGATGACCGGCGGCTTCAAGCTGGACGAGCTGCCCCGGCTGGTGAAGTACCTCAACGTGCCGAACAAGAAGCCGTTCACCACCTCCGCGTCCGCCTTCGAGCAGCAGAAGGCGGCCAAGGACGACCTGCACACGGGCTCGCTCGGCGAGGTCGACCAGATCCGCAAACGGGCGAAGGAGCAGGCCAAGCGGCTCGGCAAGGACGTCACCGGCGGCGAGTCGACGGACGCGCTGGTCGGCCTGGCCACCCTGGTCGGCAGCTACCTGGTGAACGGCGACAAGCTGCCGCCCAAGTCGAACTCGAAGTCGATCGCGGGCGGCCTGATGTCCCGCACGTCCTTCGCCCACAACTTCACCCTGCTGCCCCGCGCGCTCCGCGTCCACTTCCGCGAACACCCCGACGAGTTCGCCGCGTTCATCCTCCGGGCGGCGGGCTTCGACCCCGGCGACAAGCAGGCTCCGGTGTACCCCAACACCGTCGAACACGGCGATGCCGGCGACCGCCGGGAGCGGGCGATCCCGCTGACCCGGTACGCGTGGCTCGTGGGCATGCCCGCCGGCAAGGACCTGCTGCGCAAGTACACGAACCTGAACACCGTGGAGCAGGCGGACGTGACCGAGGACGACTGGGTGCACATCCACGGCTCCCTCGGCGCGCTGGGCAGCGTGGACGACCGGGTCGGCCCGCTCGGCGCGCAGGAGCTCGCCCTGGTCGCCGAGCTGCGCCGGATGAAGGACGGTCTGCGGACCGCGAGCCTCACACCGCTCACGGTCGCCGCGTTCGACCTGGTCCAGCTGCTGAACGCGGGCAGCTCCCTCAAGTACCGCAAGTAGCAGCGAAGTCAGGCCGAAGGTGCCCCGCTCGACGATCGGGCGGGGCCCCGCCGGCCGCCGCCGACACCGACTGAGGGCCGCGAACTCCCCCGCCCCACGGGCCGACGCAACAGTCTCCACGGCACGGGCCTCCCCCGTCAGTCCGGATCGTTCCGGGTACCGCGCCGGGCGGTGCGTGACTACCGTCCCAAGCGCTCGACCACCGGGCGGTCCGGACGGGCCGCCGTCACGCGCGTCCCCAGGAGGCCAGGTTGACCGCCCAGCACCCCACCCGCAGGAGCATCCTCAGGACCGGCGGCGGTCTCGGCGCCGCGCTGGCGCTGGGCGCCACCGGCGCGCTGGCGTCGGCGGGTCCCGCGGCGGCGGCCGGCGACGGCTTCGGCCTGAGCATCGTCGACCGCAACGAGAGCGACCCGCGGATGTGGTACTACCGCTTCCGCACCGACGCGATCGGCTGGAACCCCGGCGTCAACGTGCTGCTGCCGGACGACTACCAGTGGAGCGGCCGCACCTATCCGGTGCTGTACCTGTTCCACGGCGGCGGCAACGACCAGGACTTCATCACCTTCGACCGGGCGGGCGTCCGCGACTGGACCGCCGGCAAGCCGATCATCGTGGTGATGCCGGACGGCGGGCACGCCGGCTGGTACTCCAACCCGGTCAGCTCCAACGCCGGCCCGCGCAACTGGGAGGAGTTCCACATCAACCAGCTGCTGCCCTGGGTCGAGGCCAACTTCCGCACCTACGCCGAGTACGACGGCCGCGCGGTGGCCGGGTTCTCGATGGGCGGCTTCGGCGCGCTGAAGTACGCCGCCAAGTACTACGGCCACTTCGCCTCGGTCAGTGCCCACTCCGGGCCGGCCAGCCTGCGCCGGGACGGCGGCCTGGTGGCGCACTGGGCCAACGCCTCCTCCGCCGCGCTGGACCTGAACGGCGGCACGATCTACGGCGTGCCGCTCTGGGACGAGGCGCGGGTGAGTGCCGACAACCCGGTGGAGCGCATCGAGAGCTACCGCAACAAGCGGGTCTTCCTGGTGGCCGGCACCAGCCCCAACCCGGTCGACTGGTTCAGCACCGTCAACGAGACCCAGGTCCTGGCCGGGCAGCGCGAGTTCCGCTCCCTGCTCGACCGCGCGGGCATCCCGTACGACGCACGCGAGGTGCCCGGCGGCCACGAGATCCGACCGGACATGTTCCGGCAGGACCTGGACGGCATCATCGACCGCCTGCGCAAGGCGTGAGGGCCGCACCGGTGCTCTCCTCCCTCCTCCGGCGCGCCTCGCGACCGGCCGTGGCCGCGGCGGCCCTGCTGCTGCCGGTCGCCGTACCGGTCGCCCCCACTGCCGTAGCCGTCCCCGCCGCCGTTTCCGCCACCGGCATCGACCTGTGCGCCGAAGTCGGCTACAACGCGGGCTTCCGTGGCGACGCCCTCGTCACCGCGATCGCCGTCGGCATGGCCGAGTCCAGCTGCAACCCGCTCGCGTCCAACGTCCAGAACAACACGCCGCCGTCCACCGACCGGGGCCTGTGGGAGATCAACAGCTACTGGCACCCCGAGGTCACCGACGCCTGCGCGTTCGACGCCCAGTGCAACGCCAACGCGGCCTACGTCATCTCCAACCAGGGCACCAACTGGCAGCCCTGGTCGACCTACAACCAGCGCGCACACCTGCGCTACCTGAGCGCCGCCCAGGCCGCCGCCGACCGCGTCGGGCACCACGACCCCGGACCGGCCCCGGTCGTCTACCCGGCGCAGTCCGGGCGGGTGGTCTCGGCGCGTTCGGCGGACGGCCGCCTGGAGGTGTTCGCGGCCGGGGCGAACGGCGTCTCGCACGCCTGGCAGACGGCGGTGAACGGCTCGTGGTCCGGCTGGGAGACGCTCGGCGGCCCGGGCGGCGCCGAGCTGGCGATCGGCGCGGACGCGGACGGACGGCTGGAGATGTTCGCCCTCAACGGCAGTACGCTCCAGCACCGTTACCAGCTCCAGCCCTCCGGCGCCTGGTCGGCCTGGGACACCTTCGGCGGCGGGGGCCACGACCTCGCCGTGGGATCGAACCAGGACGGCAGGCTGGAGGTGTTCGCCTCCGGCTCGGCCGGGATCTTCCACAAGTACCAGAGCGCGCCCAACAGCGGCTGGTCGGAATGGGAACCGGCCGGCGGCGGACCCGCCGACAGCGAGATCGGGCTCGGCAAGTCCCCCGACGGACGGCTGGAGGTCTTCGCGCTCAACGGCGCCACCTTCCAGCACCAGTGGCAGACCGCCGCCAACGGCGCCTGGTCCACCTGGGAGACCTTCGGCGGCGGCGGGCACGACCTCACCGTCGACCACAACCAGGACGGCCGCATCGAGGTCTTCGCCTCCGGGCCGGCCGGTGTCTACCACAGGTACCAGACGAACCCGACGACGTGGTCCGGCTGGGAGGCCACCGGCGGACCCGCCGACTCCCAACTGACCAGTGAGCGCTCGCCCGACGGCCGGGTGGAGGTGTTCGCCATCAACGGCACCACCGCGCAGCACATGTGGCAGACCGGGGTCAACGCGCCGTACGACAAGTGGGTCGCCTTCGGCGGCCCCGGCACCGAGATCACGGCGGCGGCCAACGCCGACGGCCGCATCGAGGTGTTCGGCGCCGACACCTCCGGCGTGCACCACAGGTGGCAGACCGGCTTCGCCACCTGGTCCGAGTGGGCCTGGCTCAGCACCGACGCCGGACCCGCCGTCGGCTGACGGCGTTCCGGTGTCCGAAGGCGCCCGGGTCCCCGCCCCCGTCGGGTGACCCGGGCGCCTTCGGGTACGGCGTCAGGCGTGGCACCGCAGCATCGTCAGCGGCGGGTTGGCGACGTAGTCGGCCCAGAACTCCTCACCGTACTCGCGCACACCCGCCTCGGAGATCTCCAGGGGCACCCAGGTGAGGTGCTTGAACCCGGCCGCGCGCAGGGAGCGTTCGTAGGTCTCGCGGCTGGGCGGGTTCGCGACGAAGGAGATCGGCGGATCGAGGAGCGCGGTGATCCGCACCCGCGGCCCGATCTCGGTCACTCCGCCGAGCGATTCGCACAGGAAGCCGTACTTGGCGAGGGACGGCCCGTCGAAGCGGAAGTCCGGGTTCTGCACGAAGGCGAAGAAGTCGGCGCCGTCCGCGATGCTGCGGTGGATGGTGCGGCACATCCGCTCGATGGTGGCGACGTCGTCGGCGTAGTTGAAACACTGCACCGCCACGGCGAGGTCGAACCGCTGCTCGTAGAAGGGCAGTTCGGCGACGTCACCGACCTCGTACTCCACGCCCAGGGGGTCCTTGGCCTCCATGGCCCGGGCCGCGCCGACCATCTCGGAGGAGATGTCGACGCCGAGGACGCGGGACGCGCCCCGTCGCTTGAACTCCCGGCTGTAGAAGCCCGTCCCGGAGGCCAGGTCCAGCACGGACTTGCCGGCCACGTCGCCCACCAGGGCGAGGAATCCGGGCACCTCCCCGTAGCGCATCAGCGGCAGGGTCTTGAAGCCCTCGAACGCCTCGCCGATCTCGTCGTACAGCTGACCGGTCATCGTGTTCCCCGTCCCTCCTCGGCATCGGCCGTCCGTACGGGCCGATGCGCCTTGCACGGAAGTCTCGCGTCCGCCCGCCCGGGCGTCGTACTGGCGGAAGCCACAAATGTGCCGCGGCAACAGCCGCCGTTCTCGTCGCGTTCGCGCCGGACGGCTGGTGGACGGTCCCGCACCGCGCGCGGGCATCAGGGTGCGGCCGTTCGGGCGATTCCCCGCGGGTTCGACGACGGCCCGCCGGCCCGGCCTGCCGTGGAAGGTCCCGGCGGCGGCGCACCGGGAGAGGAAGACCGGCGGCGATCGCGGCGCCGACGGCGAGGGGCGCCGGTCGGGCCGGCTGGAACGCCTGCTCGGAACACCCGCCGTGGTGATCGAAATCAGGTGCGGCCGGCCGGCTCCGCTCCTAGGATCCGCACCATGGCAACACGACTCGTGCAGATCAACATGAAGGCCCACGACGACATCGCGCTCGGCCGGTTCTGGGCCGAGGCGCTCGGCTGGGGGATCGACCACGAGGCGCCCGGCGTGACCAACCTCGAACCCGTGGGCTTCGCCTACCCCGACCCCGCGGCCGTCTGCATCGACATCGTCGCCCGCCCGGAGCCCAAGACGGCGAAGAACCGGGTCCACCTCGATCTGGCCACCACGTCGGCCGCCCATCAGGCCGAGGTGGTGGCGCGCCTCACGGAGCTCGGCGCCATCCTCGCCGACGTGGGCCAGGGCGACGTCCCCTGGACGGTCATGGCCGACCCGGAGGGCAACGAGTTCTGCGTCCTGGAGCCCCGCGAGGTCTACCGGGACACCGGCCCGATCGCCGCCGTGGTGGTCGACTGCGCCGACCCGCGGGAGATGGCCCGCTTCTGGGGCGGGGCGATGGACTGGACGGTGCACGAGGTCGCGGACGACCACGCGACGATGCGCTCCGCCCGGGGTGTCGGCCCCTACCTGGAGTTCCTCCGCGTGCCCGACGCCAAGAGCGGGTGGAACCGCGTCCACCTCGACGTCCGCCCCTACCGCGGCGACGACCCGGCGACGGAGGAGTCCCGGCTGCGCGCCCTGGGCGCCAGCGACCCCGGCATCGACCAGTCCGAGATCTCCTGGCGGATCCTGACCGACCCGGAGGGCAACGAGTTCTGCCTCCTCTCCCCCCGCTGACCTCGCGTGCGGGCGACGGGCCGGGCCCGCAGGGCGCATCCGACCACGGGCGTGACGATCCGGTGACACGGATCCACGACGGCCAGGTCTACGGCACCCTGGAGGGGAACGGCCACGACGCCGGGCTCGACGCCAACGACATGTTCGTCGTGCTCTCGATGGACGGCACGGTGCACGCCTGGATGGGCGGCTCGCACAAGGGCCCGGGCACCTTCAAGCTCGCGGGCGGTTGGACCGCCAAGGTCACCAAGGTCGGTGAGCTCCACTACCGCGCGGACGTCCTCGGCCTCGACGGCTCGGTGAACGGCACCATAGAGGCCAACCAGCACGACGCCGGACTCGACGCCAACGGCGTGTACATCGTGCTCGGCGCCGGCGGGGAGATCAGCGCCCACGAGTGAGCGGGGCGCCCGTTCGCCCTCCCAGGCGTCGCGCGGCAGGCGCCGGGGCCACGATCAGCGAAGAGGCCGCCCCCGCCTCACGGGCGGGGACGGCCTCTCCCTACGTCGTCGTCAGTCCCTCAGCGGGACGTGTCACCAGCTGAAGTAGCCGTGCGACATCCACCCGGTGACGCCGCTGTCGACGTCGTAGACCAGGTCCCACTGACCGTCACCGGACACGTCGCGGTGCGCCAGGCGCTGGCCGGTGTAGCAGAGGCCGAGGATGGCCCCCGAGGTGCTCGGGTCGGACCGGAGACGGACACCGTCCCCGGTGCAGTGGCCGTAGACGTCGTCCGCGTAAGCCGGCGTGGCCAGCGTCGCGCCGCCGATGGCGACCGCGACCGCGAGGCCGACCGCTGCCATGGTGCGCTTCCCCCGTGCTGCGAAAGACACAGTTTCTCCTCATGAACCATGTGACGCCAAGTCAGATGATCTTGGCCAGAAGGAAACATAACATGTTCATGATCTTCAAGGGCGGTCGAGAGACTGCGATTGACGGATCATCACATTTCTTCACAGCCCCTCCTCACCGAGGTGGCGGACGGCGCCGAGGAGGCCTACCGGTCGGTCCGGCCACGGCACGACGAGAAGGCAACGCCGGACCGCCCCCGTCACATGGCGCGTTGGGCGCCGGAGGCGGTGCGCGCTCAGCGCGGCACGCCCTGGACCGTCATCGCCCCGCGACGCGTGCCCGGCACCCCGCGCACGCGTGGACGCCGCGGGCGCCGTAGCGGTGGATCGGCGTCCCGCACCCCGCGCAGGGTCCGATCTGCCACGCCTCGCAGCCCTGTGCGACGGCGGCGGCCTGGCGCTGGGGCTCGGTCACGACGAGCCTGCGCTCCTGGCGGGGCACCCTGAACAGCCCTTCGGGGACCTCGTCGAGCGTGTGCAGGCCGGTGCCCGCGGAGTTCGCGCGCCGGGGGCGGGGATCGTCGAAGGTGAAGGTCTCCTCGCCGTAGCGGCAGGTCGGGTCGAGCTCCTGGCGGGTGCGGGTGGTGGCGGCATCCGGGGGCAGCTGGTCGGCGCTGCCTTCCGCGTCGTCGCCCGGGCCGAAGGCCTCGTGCCACCGGTCCCGGTCGGCCGCGGGCACCCACATCCGCGAGACGGAGCGCGGGTCGCCCTGGCTCGGCACCCGCATCGGCACGAACTCGCCGTCGGCGCTGGCCACGACGAGCTCATCGACCTCGGTGGGCGGCTTGGCCGGCAGGCACAGCGCCGGCAGGTACCACCCGGTGTGGAAGCGGTTGCAGTGGCTCCCGTTGACCGGACAGGGCCGCTCGCTGCTCGGCAGGCACTTCCACTGCTGAAGGTGCCGCACCCCCGCACGGACCACCATCGCGAGCGAGGAGGCGATCTCCCGCCAGCCGAACTTGTCGACACGGGCCCACGGCGCCCGCTCGACGACGGTGGACCGGTCGCTGTCGGTCACCCACAGCGGGACGATCCCGTGCTCCGCGGCCCTGCGGGAACGACGGCGGACCGTCTCGGCACTGATGGGCGCGTACTGGGCCTCCCAGCCGATCCGCAGGCCCGATCCGCCGGTGACGAGGACGTCGGTGCGGATCCGGCCGTCGGCGGCCCGCGCCTCGACGTCCGCGTGCAGGCCGTGGCGCTCCGCCACCCGCGCAATGCGTTCCTTCATCGCGTTGCGCTTCGCGTTCTCCTCGGCGGTGGGGGCGTGACGCACCGGCAGGTGGGCGGCCACCCAATCGGTGCGGCCGCCGACGGTTCTCCTGCGGATCGTCATCCAGGGAGCGCGGTCGTCCTCTTCGGCCTGGCAGCAGCCGTCGCGGTGGTGTTCCAGGCACTCCAGCAGTTCGCGCTCGCGCCGGTCGATCGGGGCGGTGATCTCCGCCAGCAGGCCGGGGCGGTCGGGGTGTCCGAGGTCGGGAAGGGTCAGGTTGATCTCGATGCCGTACGCGGTGTGGAAGACGCCGTTCGCCATATCCGGAGAGTAGAAAGACCAGCCGGAAATTTAAATACCATCGCGAATGTTTAAAATCCACCGAAAGAATCTCGCGAATTGACGCGGTCGCCGCAAGGGGCGAGTTTCGCTCCGGCGGCTCGACGGCGGCTCGGGCACCGGTTCGGGCGGAGGAAGCGAATCGGCCCCTGGGGCCTGCCGTCCGCTCAGCCGGATGGCGGGCCCCAGCGGCCGAGAGGCCTATGCGGGCTTGCGGCCGTGGTTGGCCTTCTTCTTCCGCCGGGCCTTCTTCTTGCGGGCGCGCTTGGACATCCTGCTCCTTCTCCTGGGCTTCGGGTTGATGGGCTGCGGGTTGATGAGCGTCGGGCGGGTCCGGTTCAGGCGGCCCCGCCGACCAACTGGTCGGCGAGCTTGGCCAGGCGCTTCAGCGAGCGCTGCTCCTGGGCGGCCTGCGCGGTCGGGGCGAGGACGCCGCCGTCGAAGTAGGCGCCGTTGGCGACGGCCGTCTCCGGCAGGCAGAGCCGGACGACGGCCGCCGCGCCCTCCGCCGCCGGGGCGCCGACCCGCCCGTACAGGGGCAGCAGCGCGGTGTCGCACAGGCCCGGGTTGAGACTGACGGCGGTGATGCCGGAGCCGGCCGGGGCCATGTCGGCGGTCGCCATCGTCAGCGCGAGCTGCGACTGCGCGTACGCGGCGACCCGCGAGTACTTCTTCACCCGGTGCGGGTCCGACCAGTTCATCGACGCGGTGCGGTGCAGCGAGGACGACACGTTGACGATCCGCGCGTCGCCGGCCGCCGAGAGCGGGGCGCGCAACAGCTTGGAAAGCAGGTGGGCGGCAAGGAAGTTGACCTGCAGCGAGACCTCGTTGCCGTCGTCGGTGAGCGTGCAACGCTCGGGCGCCATCACGGCGGCGTTGTTCACCAGCAGGTCCAGCGACGGGTAGTGCTTGACGACCGTGCCGGCCAACACGGCGACCTCCGAGAGCCTCGTGAAGTCCGCTGCCAGTTCGACGAGTTGGTCACGGCGGGCGCCGGCGTCGACCAGTCGCCCGACGGCGGCCTCCGCCTCGGCGGTGGTGCGGGCGTGCACCAGGACGGTCGCACCGTGCTCGGCGAGCAGCCGGGCGGTCTCCCAGCCGATTCCGGAGGAGGCGCCGGTGACGAGGGCGGTACGGGCGGACAGAACAGCGTCGGACATGACCCATCCAAGGGTGGAGGGCACCGGCGGGGTGCGGAGGCGCGCAGCACGAAGCCGCACGCCTCCGGGGCCGCCGGTGCGAAAAGGGTGTGTTGCAGGGTGTGATGTGCGGGCAGCGCCCGCCCGTCCCCCGGACCTCGGAGCCTTGCGGGCCGGGGGCGGACGAGCGGTGATCCGCACGGGCGACGGCAAACGGAAGCGCGCCCGTGCGCGCGGCCGGGGACCAGCGGGAAGGAGCCAGGTCCTACCGGACGGCGGTGGCGACCGCGACAGCAACGATCCGCGGCCGACTATGCGGCGGACGGTCGTGGTGGCGTGTCGAGCGGTGCATGCCCATCATCAAATCCTCCCCGGATCCCCCGGGCAAGCCCGTTCGGCCTCCCTGACGCACTCCTGACGGCCTCCTGACGCACCGCCGACGCGTCCTTGACGTCCGTGCTTCTCCGGGGCCCGCCAAGGTTGCGCCGGCTCGCCGACCCGGCCGCCGGGGTGCCTCTGCTGGCGGCTCTGCAGCGGGAGGTGCGTGACGCACGTACGTGGGAGACCCAGTGCCAGATGGTCATGGCGCTCGGGACGTGCGGCCACCGGCCCGCCCTCGACCTGCCACGGCATGCCGGTGCTCGGCCGGCGCGACTGGACCGACGGGATCCGCCGGCACCCGCGCGGGAGTTCCGGGGCCTGGTCCAGGGCGAGCTCAGCGGGGACTGCGGGCTCGGCCCCGACGTTCCGCTGGCGCCGGTGTCGGTCGACGACGACGGTTCGGTGGGGACCTTCATGATCCCGCCCGGGGCCGGTCCCGGCAGGTTCTTCTGGTTCGGCAACGGGGACCCGGCGTTCTTCCCGACCTTCCGGGAGATCCTCGAGTGCGCGGTCGCCCCCGGGAGGTGGCGGCACCACGCCGCTCGATGAAGGGCAGCGGCGATCAGACCTGCTCGAAGTGGAACGCCTTGATGAAGCAGTCGCGCGGCTGGCCGACGGCGAAGAGGATGCACTCCACGAGCGACTGCGCGGTGAGCGCGTCCTTGGCCTCGCGCGGTGTGTTCTCCCAATCGTCCGACAGCGGATCGGGGTTGTCGAAGTCCGGCGGGTAGAGGGAGATCACCCGAACCCCCTGGGGCCGCAGGCGCTTGGACAGGATCTCGGCGAACCCCGCCTGGGCGCTCTTGGCCGTGTAGAAGGCGTCGTGCGCGTCCGAGCGGTGATGACCTGCCGTTCCGCAGGCGGACACCATGTTCACCACGTCCGGCTTGTCCGAGGCGAGGAGGAGAGGGAGGAAGTTCTTCACGGTCAGAACCGTGCCGGTGGCGCCGGAGGCGATGGTGTCGACGATGTCGGCGTCGGCGGTGGACAGGAGGTCAGGTCCGTGGAGGTAGCGGGAGCCGTTGTTGATGAGCATGTCGATGTGGTCGGCGTCCCGGCCGACGTCGGCGGCGAAGGCGCGGATCGAGGCCGGGTCCGTCAGGTCGCAGGCGTAGGCGTGGACTTGCCGATGGCCCCGGCCGCGGATCTCGTCGCGGACGCGTTCGGCGGCGGCGAGGGTGCGCGCGGAGAGGAAGACCTCGGCACCGAGGTCCGCGAGGCGGATGGCCAGGGTGCGTCCGAAATCGCGGCCGGCGGCAGTTATGACCACGCGGTGATCGTCGAATCTCATGGAGACATACCCCTTTTCCCCCCTGCGTGCACGTTGTGGCCGGCGCCCGCCTGTCCTACGGCAACCGCCGTTCCTCGAACGGGTCATAGGGCTCGTGGACCTCGTACGGCTGGAGGTCGGTGGTGCCGTCCATGCCCGTCAGTCAACCGGACACCACTGACAGGCCCCTGGCGCAGGCGTCCTCAGGACTGGTCCCAGACCTCGATCGTCAGCGCCCGGTCGGCCGGGCACGCGGCGATCCGCTCCGGGTGCGTCTCCAGGGCGCGGACCCGGGAGAGCTGTCCGGCACCGGAGCCGGGCACCGCACCCTCGGCGAGGAGGGGCAGGACGTGCTCCGCGCGGGCGGCGTAGCGGCTCGGGTAGCCGCCGCGCAGCAGTTGTTCGGCCTTGCCCGCAGCCACCAGGTCCTCCACCCAGTCGAGACCGTTGAGCCCGACCTCCCACCTGGCGAGGAGCGCCGCACGACGTTGTTCGGGAGTGACCCGGTCGTATTCCTCGGGATCCACTTCCGCGATGCCGATCCACCAGCCGAGCATGTTCCGGTCCCTCCCCGCCGACGCCACTGCCAAGGCAGCCTACTACTGCAAGACGGCGCAGGATCAGCACGATCAGGATGTCGCCGTTGTCACCCGCCCAGGTGACAACGGCGGCGCGCCCGCAGGTTGACCGACGATCACCGGCTCGGTCGCGGTTCCGGCACCGGGCCGTCACAGGGCGCCACGCGCTGCGGCGGCAGGAAGGTCGGACCGGCTTCCGCGGCGCCGGCCGCCAGCACCCGCCGGGCCGCCACCAGGTGCGCCGTGGCACGGCGCAGGTGCCAGGCGGACAGGGGGACGGACGCTGCGCACACCGGCCGGTCCCACCGCGCGGCCGCCGCCGCAGCAGCGGCCGCCGCGCCGAGCAGCGTCCCGGCCGCCGACATCGACCGGCTGACCTGCGAACTCCGGGCTTCCGCCGCGGTCCGGCGCAGCAGGATCGCGAGGTCCTGCGCGTCGGGGATCCCCTCGGCCCAGTCGTATCCCCAAAGGGACAACTCGCGTGCGCAGCGGACGATGTGCCGTGCGTGGCGGGCGGGCCAGGTGGTGGGCGGGGGTGGCGTGGGCAGGTCGTCGTCTTTCGGCACTCCTGCATGATCGACCGCTGGCGTCCGGCGAGGGAGAGGAACAGCGGTTTCCGTTGACGACCCGTTGCACAACTGTCGCTCCGGACCGCTACAGTGCGCCCTGTCGTGCGCCCTGTCCGGCCGGGGGTCGAGGACGTGGTCCCGTACTCGGTCGCAGCAAGCAGGTGTCGGAGGAACCCGGCAGCCCCTCCAAGGTGCCCGCCACGGCCTCGGCCCGCAGGATGCCCGACGGCTCCTGCCTAGATGGTCGGGTCGTTCGGGCGGGCGGCGTACTCCTCCAGCAGGGCGTGGAGCCGGGGCCGGAGATCCGCCATCTCCGTCGGCGGCAGGCGCAGCCCGAGCCGGGTGCTGTCGACCTCGGCCACCGGGGCCAGGGCCAGCTCCTCCAGGAACGCGTCGAGCATCGACCTGCCTGGCCAGAGCCGCGGCTCTGGCCTACCAGGCGACGCGTGGACGGTTGTCACGGGGGCGGGCCGGCCGGTGTCCTCATGCCGAACCACCCCACGAGGGCGCCCGGCAAGGAGGGACAGCATGACGCTGCGCCTGCCGAAGGCCGGGTGGAGCGTCACCGGAGCTACGCACACGGTGAGATCGGTGCCCGCCCCCTTCTCTCAGCCGCGCATCAGGGCGTTGAACTCGCCGTAGTCGACGGCGTCCGTCAGACCCGCGTACGTCCCGGAGGCGGCGAGCTCCGCCGCCACGCGCCGGACGACCGCGTACGCCGCTTCGGCGACTGCGGAGCCGAGACTGACCCGGGCGACGCCCAGCTTCGACAGCTCGGCGACGGACGGGGCGCCCGGGCCGGCCAGGATGTTCAACGGCGCCGGGATCCCGGCGGCGAGGGCCGCGATCACGTCGACGTCCGTGACGCCGGGGACGAAGATGCCGTCGGCCCCGGCATCGAGGTAGGCGCGGGCGCGGTCGAGGGTCTGCTGGAGGCGGGATTCCTGCGGGCCCACGCCGAAGAGGTACGTGTCGACCCGGGCGTTGACGTAGAGCCGGACGTCGGCCCGCTCGGCCGCCGCGCGGGCCGCGGCGAGCCGTTCGCACTGGTCCGCGACCGGCCGCAACACCGAACCGCCGACCGGGAGTCCGTCCTCGATGTTGATCCCGACCGCCCCGACGCCGATGACCCGGGCGACCGTGTCGGCGACCTCCGCGGGGGTGACGCCGAACCCGCTCTCGATGTCGGCGGTCACCGGGACGGACACCGCGTCCACCACGCGGCCGATCAACGCGATGGCCTGGTCCCGGTCGAGCCGGTTGCCGTCGGCCGCCCCGAGCCCCCAGGCGACACCGGCACTCGTGGTGGCGACGGCCCGCGCCCCCGCCGCCTCGACCAGCCGCGCACTCGCGGCGTCCCAGGCATTGGCCAGGGCCAGCGGGGCGGCGGGGTCGTGGAGCGCGTGGAACAGCTCTGCGCTGTCGTGCTGTGAAGTCATGGTCGGTATTTCAGCAGCGGAAGCCCACCACGGACTGGCGGATTTGCGACAGCATCGTCAGGACCTCCACCTGTCGTCGGGACGACGCGTCAGCTGATCCGCGGCGTAAGGGTCGTGCGGTCGAACGGCCCGCCGTGCGCGGCGGCGTACGCGATGGCGTCGTTGACGGCCTCGAGGGCGAACGACCGGACCCGTTCCGGCGCGAGGTCCAGGGTGCCCGCGGTGAGGAGCCGGATGAGGCCGACGTTGGCCGTGCGCGGGTACATCCACTGCCCGCGCACGGTGACCGAGTTGCGCATGATCCACGGGTACGGGAGCGCGAGGTCCTCGCCGCCGAGCATGCCGACGCCGCCCATGAGGACGACGCGACCGTACTCGCGCACGGTCATCGCCGCCGCGCGGGCCGCCGAGCTGGGGGCGCTCGGCGGGAGCAGGTCGAGCACCATGTCGATCGGGCCGTCGGCCGCCGCCGACATCGCCGCGCGGTCAGCGGTCTCGTCCCCGGTCAGCGGCACCGGGCGCAGCCGCGCGCCGAAGCGGTCGGCCAGCAGGGCGAGCGCGGCGCGGTTGCGGCCCGGGGCGATCACGCGGCCCGCGCCCATCGCGAGGGCGACCGCGACCGCGCTGCTGCCGAGGTTGCCGGTGGCTCCGCTGACGAGCAGCGTCTCGCCGGCCGCGAGGCCACCGGCCAGCAGCCCGCCGTACGGGATGACGTGCACGCCGAGCGCTGCCCAGCGGGCCGGGTCCTCCCCCGCCTCGGCGGGCAGCGGGTAGGCGTTCTCCGTCGGGACCCGCATGAGCTCGGCGAACGAGCCGTCGTGCAGGTGGCGGGCGAGGCGCGCGCCGCCCTCGCCGCGCGAACTCCAGCCCTGGAGCGTGATGTCGGGCGTCAGGGCGTCGTCCCGCGAGCGCACCGTCGAGTCGCACCAGACCAGGTCGCCGACGCGCAGCCGGGTGGCGTCCGGGCCGACGTGGACGATCCGCCCGACGCCGCCGGTCCCGGGCACGACGGGCGGGACGAGGGGGTACTTCCGCCTGCCGGCGAAGACGTCGGCCGCGTAGGGCGCCACGGACGCGGCGAGGACCTCGACCACCACCTCACCGCCGCCGGCCTCGGGATCGGGCACCTCCCGCACCGCCAGCGGCGCGCCGAACTCCGTCAGAACTGCTGCTCGCACGTCATGACCTCCGCATTCGTCCCTGCTCCTGGGAATCGACCCTAGGAGCCGGAGGAGCATGCGGGAAGCGAAGGATGCGCATCCGTGGTATGCGTAGGCCGCATGGACATCTCCAGCACGGGACTGCGGGTCCTGCGGCAGATCGCCGAGTCCGGCAGCTTCACCGCGGCGGCCGCCCGGCTCGGCTACACGCAGTCGGCGGTCTCCCGCCAGGCCGCCGCCCTCGAACGCAGTGCGGGCACCACCCTCTTCGAGCGCCGCCCGGACGGGGTCCGCCTCACCCCCGCCGGCCTGACCCTGCTGCGGCACGCCCACACGGTCCTGGCCTCACTCGCGGCGGCCGAGCGCGAGCTCACCGGTACCGCCCCGCGGAGCGAACTCGTGCGGCTCGGGATGTTCCTGAGCGCGGGCGCCGCGATCCTCCCGGCCGCCCTCGCCCACCTCGCGGCGAGCGACCCACGGATCACGGTCACCACGAGCGAGGGCACCACGCCCGCCCTGGTCCGGGCGCTGCGCGCGGGCTCGCTCGACCTCGCCGTGCTGACGTCCCGCCCGCCCCACCGGCCCTTCGACGGCGACTCGCCGCGCCTGCACGTCGAGACCCTCGCGGACACCGAACTCGTCGTGGCGGTGCCGTCGAGCGGGGAGTTCGCCGGACGCAGCACGGTCCACGTCGACGAACTGGTCCACGCCGCGTGGATCGCCACCCCGTCCTCGGGCTCCGAGCCCCTGCTCGGCGTCTGGCCCGGCCTGCCGGGACGCCCGCGCGTCGCCCACTGCGCCCGCGACTGGCTGACGAAGCTCCGGCTGGTCGCCGGCGGCTTCGGCGTGACGACGGTGCCGTCCCGGCTCGCACCGCTGCTGCCGCCCGGGGTGAGCCTGCTGCGCGTGGACGGCGCGCCCGCCGAGGTCCGCCGGGTGCTCGTGGCGCGGCTGCCGGGCCGGCCCGCTCCGGCGATCAGGGCCGTCATCCGGGCGATCGCGTCGGCCGCCTGAATCACGCCCGAAGCGCGAGTAGCGTGGCGCGCGGTCACGCACCCGCGCCGGAGGTTGACGATGCACTCGACGGTCCGCTCGTTCCGCACGCCCGACGGAGTCACGCTCGGCGTCGAGCATTTCGGCGAAACAAGCGACTGACCAGCCTCCACGTAGGACACGGTCTTAGCGATCCAGAGGTAGTGTGCGGCGCTCACCACCGACGTCCACCGGCCGAGTGGGTGCAGATGTCCCCCAGACGGTCCAGGCATGGATGTCGGCCTCACTCTTGCGAGTGGTGGTCCGTGTCCCTCCAATCGGAGCAGAGCTTCCTGCCGTAGCGTTTTGCCTACGAACGTTCAGATCGAAGCCGGATCCCCGGAATTGGAGGCACCGAGCCAGATGACCGACGACATCGTCCGCGCTGCGATCCACCCTGCCATCGGAATCGCCAGAGTCGGAAACGCGCTGGAGGAGTACTACACCGCACCTGAGGTACCCGACCCCGCGCCGCAGGACCCGGGCTTCTACAAGGACTCCGCCGGCGCGATCAAACGCGAGGCGGCGCGCTTTCGGGTCTACGGGTACAACGCACTGGGCGAGGTGGTGGCCGAGCTCACGGCGGACAACGCCGATATCCGCTGGAGCGCGCACCTGGCGAACAAGAAGGCGGCCTGGTACCAGTTCCAGCTCGCTCTCGATATTCCCGACGCGGCGAGTGCCAACGCGTCCGAGCTTCGCAACAAGGAGATCACCGGCGACCTCCGAAAAGACCTGATCATCGACCCGGGCCCGATCAGCATCGGCGGGAGAAATGTCTCAGGGCCGGACTTCCACTTCCGTGACGGCAAGTTCATGGGGAAGGAGGTCTATCTCGGGGAGCTGCGGACCGACGAGGACGGGCACCTGCTGGTGTTCGGCGGCTTCGGCCAGTCGGCCTCCTACAACGGCAAGCCGATCACCACCTACGCCAACAACGACGGCTGGCACGACGACATCGGCGACGGCCCGGTCACGGCGACCGTCACCGTCGGCGGCCGCGTGCTGCCGGTGGACCCCGCCTGGGTCCTGGTCGCCCCACCCAACTACGCCCCCGCGCTGAAAGGCATCCGCACCCTCTACGACCTGCTGTACGACGTGTTCGTCTGCGACGGATCGCTGCCGTTCCCGGACAGGGTCTCCTTCACCCGCCACATCGCACCGGTACTCCAGCGGTTCACCGACCACCAGTGGGTCAACCACGGCTTCGCCGGCTGCTACGGGCACGACGGCCTCAGCCAGTTCACCACCCCGCAGATGCTGGCACGGCTCAGCAGCAACACCCCCGACCGCCGCGCGTTGCGCCGGCAGGTGTTCAACGCGCTGCGCGACTTCGGGCGCGACGGCGCCTCGCCCGTCCCCTGGCCCTGGCTGTACGGGGATGCGATGGCCATCCCGCCGCGCTCGCCGCTGCACCACATGGCGTTCTCCCCGACCCAGTACCGGATGTTCCAGTGCTGGGCCGACGGCGACTTCGAGGACGACTGGGGCACCCTCGGGGCCACCGCGCCGCCCCGGACACTTGCCGAGGTGTGCCTCGCCGAGCAGCCGGCCGCGCTCGACCGAGCCGCACTGGACTTCTGCCTCGCCGATGCCTTCCACCCCGGCTGCGAGGTCACCTGGCCGATCCGGCACGCCTCGATGTACATGGCGCCGTTCCGGATCCGCCACCGCCCGGCCGACCAACCCGAGCCCTCGTACGGCACGGTCCTCACCCCCGAGACCGCGCTGTCGGTGAACGGACCGCTGTACGCCCAGGCGCCGGGTGACCTCTCCCGGTGGATGGCCGTCCCGTGGCAGAGCGACACGGCCAGCTGCCGTTCCGGCTACGAGATGTCCCTGGGTCCGCGCCACGACCCGTACCTGCCGACGTTCTGGCCGGCCCGGGTCCCCAACCACGTCCTCACCGAGGACGACTACCAGGTGGTCGTGGACGAGACCCGGCCGCTGGCCGAACGCACCGAGGCGTTCGAGCGGCGGGCCGTGTGGCTGCGCGGACTGCGCGGGCAGAACACCGATCAGCTCAACCAGATGATCGACGACTGGTACCGGCTCGGCATCGTGGAGGTGCGCGAGGGCGCCAAGGACTTCCCAGCCCGGATCCAGGTGGAGTCCAGGCCCTCCATCGACCTCGAAGGCGTTCCGCTCACCCAGAACCTGGTGACGCTGCACGTGCCCCAGGCCGCGGACCCGACCCTCGCGTCGGTGGCGATCAACCAGGCGATCGCGGTCAGCGGCTACACCGCCGAAGAGGTGACGGCCGGCTTCATCGACAAGGTCGCGCCCTTCCGCGACAACGTCTGATGAGCGGTCGGCGCACCGCCGCCGGCGACCACTACGACGTGGTGGTCGCCGGCGGGGGCCCGGCCGGCGCCGCCGCCGCCCTGACCCTGGCGCGCGCGGGCCGGACCGTCCTGCTCGCGGACGCCGGGAGCGGCCCTCCCAAGGTCGGCGAGTCCCTGCCCTCGGTGGCCAAGGTCCTGCTCGGCGACCTGGGCGCCGGTCAACGGCCTGTCGCAGCCGGACACCTGACCTGCTACGCCAACCTTTCCTCCTGGGGATCGACCGCGCTGGGCCGCACGGACTTCATCAACGACCCGAACGGTCCCGGCTGGCACCTGGACCGCGCTCGGTTCGACCGGTGCCTGCGCGAGGCGGCCCGCTCGGCCGGCGCCGAAGTAGCCGAGCACACCACGGTCCGCCCGAAGCCCGGAAACCCGGAGGGAAGTTGGGCGGTCACACTGCGCGGACCGGCGGAGCAGCGGATGGTCCGGTGCGACTGGCTGGTGGACGCCAGTGGCCGCCGCAGGGCGGTAGCCTCC
The DNA here is from genome assembly GCF_036322405.1 of Streptomyces sp. SP17BM10. Lineage (NCBI taxonomy): Bacteria > Bacillati > Actinomycetota > Actinomycetes > Kitasatosporales > Streptomycetaceae > Streptomyces > Streptomyces sp. SP17BM10. The sequence continues at coordinate 44,940 of NZ_JAQYXB010000480.1, forward strand.
GCCGGCCGGGCCGCCACTCAGCGCACGGACGGGCTGGTCGCCACCTGCCTGGAACTGGCACCCGAGTCCACGGGGCGAGCGGGTGAGACCTGTTCGCTGGTCGAATCCGCCGAGGACGGCTGGTGGTACACCGCGTTGCTGCCCACCGGCCGCCGCCTGGTGGCCTACTTCACCGACGCCGACCTCGCCCCGCCCGCACCGCGCACCCGCTCGGACTTCGCCCGGTTGCTGCGGCAGACCCGGCACGTCGCGGCCCGGGCCGGCGCCCACCCGCTGCCCGCCGACGCGACTCCTCGGCGGGCCCCCGCCCACTCCTCCCACCTCGACACCCCCACCGGCGACGGCTGGATCGCCGTCGGCGACGCGGCCATCGCCTTCGACCCGATCTCCTCCCAGGGCGTCCTCACCGCCCTGCACACCGGTATGGCCGGAGCCTCGGCCTTGGCCGCCCACCTCGACGGTGACGGCCAGGCGCTGGAGTCCTACCGCGCCCAGGTGGCCGCGATCCACTCCGCCTACCGCCGCAACCACCGCACGGTGTACCGCCTGGAGAACCGCTGGAGCGACCGGCCCTTCTGGCAGCGCCGGCACACGTCCCTACCGCATCCCTGCGCACCACAGCACAGCATCCGAAAGGAGTTCGCATGACCACCCGTCACGACCACGAGCACGAGGACCCGTCGGTCCATTCCTTCATCCTGTCCGGCCGGGACACGGTCTTCGGCTACCACCTGGCCATGTTCGGCATGGCCGAGCACCGCTACCAGGTCGTGGTCGAGTACGACCTGCCCACCGACATCGTCGAGACCTACCTCAAGGACCAGGCGGAACGCCCGGCCAGCTGGCACGCGGTGCGCAACACGGAGGACATGGTGCTGCCCCCGATCGGTGACGGGTCGGTCACCGAGTACCCGGCCCGCCTCGACCGGGTCACCCAGACGGGCAACGGCGAGGACCGGATCTGGGAGCCCATCTCGGGCGGCTTCACCGTGCGGATCAAGCGGGTGCTGAACTTCCGGCGGTTCAGCGAGGAGCCCTTCCCCGCGCATCTCACCTACCTGCTCTACGGCCGGGGCAAGGAGGCCCACATCGCCCACCGCCTGGTCAAGCGCCCCCACTTCGAGCAGATCTTCACCCTCCGGCAGGTGCCCGACGGCGTCACGGCGGACGACCTGGCGAACGCCGTCGAGATCACCATCCCCTCGGTGCCCGACAACGGGCACGACGGCCAGCCGTGGACCACCAGGCCACTGCCCGACCGTAGCTACCCGGCCATGCTCCACCGCGGCAAGGCGGCCCCCGTGCCGATCACCCTCGACCTCAGTGACGAACGCTGGTGGAACATCACCACGCTCAACGCCTGACGAGGTAGGACCGTGCAGACCGACCCGCTGTCCCGGTTCCTCAACGTGCTCGCCCCGACGAGCCGGGACAATGTGCGGCGACTTCCCCACGAGACCCAGGAGGAGATGGCCGCGAGGTGGGAGACCTACCTCACCGACGACACCGACCTGCTGTCCCTGGACGAGCTCGATCCGCAGACCGCCGAGGTCAAGGCAGCCGAACACGTCGTCAAGGACTACTCCTGACCTACTGACCCCGCAGCGGGGCCGCCGACCGCCGGATCGGGCGCCATCGCCCGATCCGGCGAGCCATTTCCAGCGCGAGGACCTGGTCGATCCGCTGCCAGGTCTCGAAGCGAGCCCCGCAGGCGGGAGGCACGAGCCGCCTCGTACCGTCCCCTTCGACCGGCGCTCCGCACGGCGTGACAGTGACACGGACGCCTTCTGTCGGCCATCCTGCCGCACCACACTCCCGGTCCACCCAGGCCATCATCGGCCGGAGTTGGTCCCGGCTGCGGACGATCTTCAGCGTGCCCGCGTAGAGGGAGAAGAGCGCGAGCAAGCCCGCGACGAGCCCGTAGGCGATGGTGTTCATGGTTCCCGTTCGGTGATTCAGGCGCGGTCGGTGGCGGGCTCGGTCGCGTAGCGCTCCATCGCGGCGATGTTGGCCTGCGGCGTGAGCGGCCGGCCGTCGGCGAGCGCCGCCTGGAGGTCCCGGAAGTACTGGACGTACAGGTCGGGGGTGAACGTGCTGAGCATGACGGCGGGTTGGTCGGTCCGGTTGGCGAAGGTGTGCGGGGTGCCGGGTGGGACCATCACGAGCGTGCCCGCGGTGGCGTCGTGGTCCTCGTCCCCGACGGTGAAGCGCACCGTGCCGGACAGGATGTAGAAGCCCTCGTCGTGCCGGGCGTGGCGGTGCTGCGGCGGCCCCTGGGTGTGCGGGGCGAGGACGGATTCGGCGATCGCGAGTCGGTGCCCGGTGTGGCTGCCGTCCTCCAGCACGCGCATGCGCGTGGTGCCCAGGACGATCGTCTCGCCGTCGCCGGGCTTCACCACGTGGACGGCGGGCTCGCCGCTCTTCGTTTCTTCGGTCATGCCCACGAGTCCACCGCCGAGGCCCTCCGGTGTCCAAGACCCGTTCCGCGGCGGCGATACCCGGTGAGTATCGTTGCAGCGTGGAGCTACGGACCTTGCGGTACTTCGTGGCGGTCGCCGAGGAACTGCACTTCGGCCGGGCCGCCACCCGGCTGCACATGAGCCAGCCGCCGCTGAGCCGGGCGATCAAGCAGTTGGAGGCCGACGTCGGGGCCCTGCTGTTCGTCCGCTCGCCCGCGGGCGTCACCCTCACCCCGGTGGGCGCGGTGCTGCTCGACGAGGCGCGGGCCCTGCTCGCTCACGCCGACCGCGTCCGGGCTCGCGTGAGCGCGGCGGCCGGCGCCGCGACGCTCACCATCGGCATCCTGGGCGACGGCACCGACCCGGGCGTGGCCAGGCTGGCCGCCGCCTACCGCCGACGGCACCCGGGCATCGACATCCGCGTCCGCGACACCGACCTGACCGACCCGACCTGCGGGTTGCGCGCCGCACTGGTCGACGTCGCGCTGACCCGGGCGCCGTTCGACGGGACCGGCCTCACCGTGCGCGCGCTGCGGGCCGATCCGGTCGGCGTGGTCCTGCGCGCCGACGATCCGCTGGCCCGCCGCGACCGGCTGCGGCTCGCCGACCTGAGCGACCGCCGCTGGTTCCAGTTCCCGCCGGGCACGGATCCGCTCTGGCAGTCGTACTGGAACGGCGGCACGCCGCGCGAGGGCCCGGTGGTGCGCGCCGTCCAGGAGTGCCTGCAGGCCGTGCTGTGGAACGGCACGGTCGGCCTGGCGCCGCTGGGACACGATCTGCCGCAGGAGTTGGCCGTGGTGCCGCTGATCGACATGGCGCCGAGCCGCGTCGTGGCGGTGTGGAACGAGGGCGACACCAACCCGCTGATCCGCTCCTTCGTCGAGATCGCGGCGGCCGCGTACCGACGCTGAGCGCTTTCACGCTGCGCGGGCGCCGCGTTCGGCGCGCGCCGCGCGTCTCACCCCTCGGGCGGGTCAAGGACGTCCTCGACGGGCCGGCGCGGGGTGGCCGCTCCGGGCGGGCCGTAGCCGACGCGCAGGACCAGCTGCACGTGGCCCGGTCCTTCGACCGGGTCGCGCAGGCGCCAACGGGTGTCGGGGAGCTCGACGGCCTGGTGCAGGACGGAGGCCCGCAGGCCGTGGGCGGTGGCCAGCAGCCAGACGCGCTCCAGCGCCTGGCCGCTGCGCAGCCAGTCGGCCCGGCCGTCGAAGTGGGTGCTGAGCGTGGCGAGTTGGGGCAGTGCCTCGAAGCGCTCGGCCGGGCTGGCGGGGTGCGGCGGGTGGCCGGTGAAGCCGCGCATCGGGACGCGGGCGTCGCGGTCGTGCGAACCGAGGGCGGTGAGCGGGATGCCGTCGACCGAGGGTTCCAGGCGCAGCCAGGAGCGGGTCTCGGCCTCACGGGCGGCGTCCGCGGCGATGCGGTCCTCGGCCTCGGAGGTGAGCGCGAGCACACGGCGCACGCCGTGCTCCTCCAACACGGTGAGGATGACGCCCTCCGCCAGAGCCGCCGTGATGAGCTCGGCGACGAGGGCCTCGGGGACGTCCCGGTTGGCGAACGGCTGGCGGCTGGAGTGGCGGGCGGCGATGGCCGGGTAGAGGTCGCCCAGCGGGTGCTTCGTGCCGCCGGGCGCGGAGAGGTCGAGCACGGCCCTCGGCTGCGCGTCCTCCCCGGAGGGCAGCAGCCGGACTGCGGCGTCGCGGCCGAGGTGCGCGGCGGCAACGCGCAGGTTGAACAGCGCGGCACCGATCGAGACGTGCAGCGCCCGCCCGTCGGGATCGACGGCCGGGACGGCGCGGGTGGGGTCCGCATGGACCTCCAGGCCGCGGCCGTCGGGAGTCGGGCGGAAGCGCCACGGCTGGCTGTTGTGCAGCGAGGGTGCCCGGCCGCCGGCCTCGGCGAGCAGGTGCAGATCGGCCGTGGTGAGCGCGGCGGCTTCGGTGATCATGGTGGCTCACTCCCTCGCGGCAAGGGCTCCGGTGCTACCGATCATCCTGCGGCCGGGGGGCGGGACGGCAGGGCCCAAGGGCCCTACGGCGGCGGCGGATGGGCCCGACTTTCGGCGGGACAGCGGGTCTACCGAACTCCCGTCGCTGGTCGAACGTTTCGCGTACCGGCCCGGCGGTCACAGGCGCACGATCGCCCAGGACAGCAGTCCCGCGGTCGCCGCCAGGGCCGCGAAGGAAAACCAGACGGCGCTTCCGTCGCACCTCAACCCGAACCTGGTGGCGGCGGAGCTCGCCGGGCTGCCGGCCGACGCCGCCCGACATCCCCCGGCAGTCCGGCGCCGCCGCGCGGGGTGGTTCACCGGCCGCGGCGTGCCGCCCCGTGCCGCGCCGCCAGTGCCTGGTCGCGGACGTGCGGCTCCGAGTCCCGCTCCAGTCTGGCCAGGACGTCGGCCACCGGCTCGTCGCCGATCTCGGTCGCGGGGAAGCGCCGCAGGGCTATCGCCACCCACGCCCGCACGTGCGGGCTGTCGTCGTCGGCGAGGCGGCAGATGTCCGGCAGGGTGCGCGGCTGACGGCGGTAGCCGAGCGAGCCGAGGGCGGAGATGCGCACCCGCTCGGAGGGATCGCGCAACAGAGCGACCATCAGGTCGACGGCCGCAGGGTCCGTGCCGTGGCTGCCGAGCGTGCCGGCGACCACGCTGCGGATCCGCTCGTCCCGGTCGTGCGCCGCGCGGCCCAGGACGGCGACGTCCGCCGGGTCCGGGACGAAGCCGAGCAGCCAGAGCGCCGCCCGGCGCAGGTCGGCGTCGGGGCTGTCCGTCCAGGGCAGGAGGGTGCGGCGCGCGGCCGCCGGATCGTCCTGGGCGAGGACGGTGATCATGGTCGTCAGCCCGTCCTGGTCGTCGCCGAGGTCGCGGGACCACGCCCGCAGCAGCACGGGCAGGGAGGATCGGCCGGCCGTCTCGGCGAGGAGGTCGGCGAGGACGGAGCGGGCGTACCGGTTGCGCGCGGCGACGGCCGTCTCCAGGTGTGCTTCCAGGCGCGGGACGAGGTCGGCCCGCAGGGTGCCGGTGAGGTGGGTCTCGATGGCGGCCAGCTCGTCGAGGTCGCCGTCGGGGTCGAGCAGTCCGGCCGCGAGTTCGTCGAGCAGCACGGTCTGGTCGTCCGCCGACAGGTCCCGCACGTCGTCCCCCTCGTCTCTCCGGCCGCACCGGGCCGGCTGCCGTCAGTGCCCGACCTTTCGGGCTGCGGCACTCTACCAAGCCGCCCGAAACGGCCGGGGGCCCCGTCAGGTCACGCTCGGTACCCGGTCGGTGGGGCCTCGGGGCGTCGTGGATGTCCGACCAGTACCCCCTCGCCACCGATCGGACCGGACGGCCACCGGCGTCCTCACCCGCGGCACCACGGTGCGAAAACCCGATGGACGGCTGTACGAACCCTCGGCCATAGTCGCTGGGTGCCGAGCCAAGCCCCACCCCCGCACCCGCACCCTCCCGTGCCCGCCCGTCGCTTCGCCTGGGCGGGCCGCAACTTCCGGATCCAGACGGCCGCCACCGTCGTCAGCGGCCTCGGCAACGCCGGAGCGCCGATCGCCACCGCCTTCGCCGTGCTCGGCGACGGCGGCTCCGGCACCGAGGTCGGGTACGTCACCGCCGCCCGCCTCCTGCCGACCGTCCTCCTGCTGGTGATCGGCGGCGCCCTCGCCGACCGGCTGCCGCGCCATCACGTCATGGTCGCGGCCAACCTCTTCAGCGGCCTCTCCCAGGCCGTCCTCGCGGCGCTCGTGCTGAACGGCCACACCCAGCTCTGGCAGCTACTCGTCCTCTCCGCCGCCGGCGGCGCCGGCTTCGCGCTCTACGCCCCCGCGGCCGAGGGGATGATCCTCCAGAGCGTCCCGCCGGACCACGCCGCCCGGGCCTTCTCGGTCTTCCGGATGGGCCAGAACGCCAGCCAGATCGGCGGGGCCGCGCTCGGCGGCGCGCTCACCGCCGCCGTCGGGCCCGGCTGGGTGCTCGGTCTCGACGCCGTCTGCTTCCTGATCGCCGCCGGCCTGCGCTTCCTCCTGGAGGCGGAGGCCGCCCCGGCCGCCTCCGGCGCCACCATGCTCAGCGAACTGCGCGACGGCTGGCGGGAGTTCGCCTCCCGCCGGTGGCTCTGGATGGTCGTCCTCCAGTTCTCCGTCCTGGTGGCCTGCGTCGGTGCGGTGGAGTCCGTGTACGGTCCGGTCGTCGCGGAGAAGCGGCTCGGCGGCGCAGCCGACTGGGGGCTGGCGATGGCCGCCTACGGCGTCGGGCTCGTCGTCACCGGCCTGCTGATGGTGCGCTGGCAGCCGCGCCGGATCCTGCTGGTGGGCAACTGGGGCGTGTTCCTGTTCGGAGTGCCCGCGCTCGCCCTGGCCCTCGCGGCGCCGCTGCCGGTGCTGATCGCGGCGATGTTCCTTTCCGGCGTCGGCGTCACCGTCTTCGGCGTCAACTGGATGGTCGCGCTCCAGCAGGAGATCCCTGCCGAGATGTTCTCGCGCGTCTGCGCCTACGACCACCTCGGCTCGCTCTCCCTCGCCCCGCTCGGCATCGCCCTGGCCGGCCCGGTCTCGGACGCGCTCGGCATCTCGGGCGCGCTGTGGGCGTGCGCCGTGATCTGCACCGTCCTGAGCGCCGCGGTGCTCCTGGAACCCCAGGTCCGCCGTCTCACCCGCAGGACCGTCGCCGACGCCCCGGCTGTGCCCGAGCCCGCACCGGTCCCCTGAGCTCCTGCCTCAGCCCCGCCGGGGCCGCCGGCGCAGGGCCGCCCGGAGCGAGAGGCCCCGTTCCCGCCACACGATCCCGGTGACCGCCCCCAAGCTGATCACCACGCCGTGGGCGATCAGCCAGGACATGAGGAAGAAGACCACGCCGATCGGTCCTCCAGACGCTTCCACAGCGCCTCGGCCCACGAGCCCGTGTACCGTTCGCGCGCCGAACACACCATCCGCGTCAGGTGGTTCCCGGTCCTCACGGCTGGCGGCTCCCTCGCTCCGGACCCGCAGGGGCGTGACGGCGGACGACGACGCTCGCCCGACGTCCTGTCACGGAGCGCCCGGGCCCGCCAGGGCCGTCATCCGGTCGGCTCACCGCCGTCCCGGACATCACGGGGTGCCGAGAGCGGCCTCCTCGCGGTCGAGGTCCTGCTGGAGGCGGCGGCGGGTGGTGTCGCTGATGCGGTGTTCGTCGTAGAGGCGGCGCAGTTCGGTGCTCTGGACGGCGATGACCTCGCGGCGCAGCTGGCGGTAGGAGGCGTCGGCGGTGGTGCCGTCGGGGGTTTCCGGGGTGCGGTCCAGGCGGGCGGTCAGGGCGCGGCGGACGCGGTCGACGGCGGTGTCGGGCAGCGCTTCCAGTTCCGCGAGGTGTTCGACGTGGTCGAGGGCGGTGCGGTTGAGGGTGTCGCGGGCGTCGTCCTCCTCGCGGGCGGTGTGCTCGGGTTCGAGGGCGAGGCCGGAGCGGTTGACCACGGCGGCCAGGGTGAGGCCCTGCACGACGAGGGTGAACACGACGACGGCGGTGGTGAGGACGAGGACCAGCGGGCGTCCGGCGAGCTTCGTGCCGTCGTCGGTGAGGAGCGGGATCGACAGGGCGGCCGCGAGTGGCATGACGCCGCGGGTGCCGGCCCAGGTGACCACCCCGGCCACCCGCCAGGACAGCCGGCCGCGACCCTGACTGGGCCTGACCGCCCGGGTCAGCGGGAGCGTGGAGAGCACGCGCACCGCGATCAGGACGGCGGCGAGGGTGAGCGCCTGGAGCGGCCACCAGCCGGTGCCCGCGGGCAGGTCCCGTACCAGGGTGGGCAGTTCGAGGCCGACGATGCTGAAGACGACGCTCTCCAGCAGGAACACGACCACCGCGTAGACGGCGCTCAGCTGGAGGCGGATGTGGGCGTCGGTGAGCCGGTGGCCGGAGCGGCCGAGGAGCACGCCGGCGACGACGACCGAGGTCACGCCGGAGGTGTGTACGGACTCGGCCAGGACGTAGGCGGCGTACGGGGTGACCAGCGCGATGACGGTCTCCAGGACGGGATCGGCTGTGCGGCGGCGCACCAGCCACACCAGGCCAGCGACGGCGGCGCCGACCAGGCTCCCGCCCCCGCCGAGCAGCAGGAACTCCCCTCCCGCCGCCGGCACGCTCACCGCCGCGCCGACGGCCACCGCGATGCCGACGGCCACCTTGAACAGCACCAGCGAGGTGGCGTCGTTGAACAGGCTCTCGGCCTGCACCAGCACCTGGACCCGCCCGGGCAGGGCGAGGCGGCGCCCGAGTGCGGTGACCGCCACCGGGTCGGTGCTGGACAGCACGGCGCCGAGCACGAACGCCATCGCGGGCGGCAGACCGGCGACGGCGACGGCCACGAAGCCGACCGCGGCGGCGGAGGCGAAGACCAGGCCGAAGGAGAGGATCGTCACCGGGCGCCACACCGTGCGCAGGTCCCGCAGGGACAGCTCCTCCGCGGAGGCGTACAGCAGCGGCGGCAGGACCACCATGCCGATGACCTGCGGCGGAACGTGCAGCGCGGGAACGCCGGGTATCAGGGCCACCCCGACCCCGGCCAGGACGAGCAACGAGGGTGCGGGCACCCGCAAACGCCCCGCGAACGTGGCCACGGCCGTGCCCAGAACCACCAGGACGAGAACGATCCCCACTACGTGCATCGACGGAACAACCCCACCACGACGAACGGGGTCACCGCCGCCCGAATGCCGCAGTAGTCCCCCGAGCCGACCAGGCTTCCCGGCACACCTACGGTCATCTTATCGGTGCGTTAGCGGTGGCGACAGCACGTATCCGCAGGCCGTCGGGGCGCCCCCGACCGAGTGGCGCACGCCCGGCGCGGCCGCGGGCCGGATGGCCTGACCGCCACCCGCCCCGAAGAGAGTGCCACCCGGCATGGACCTCCTCTTCGTCACCAGCGTGGCGGCGGTCGTCGCCGACCCGCCGCAGAGCCGCAAGCCTGTTCATCGAGGCACGCATTTCTACCGGCACCCTCTCTGCCCTGGGTCGGGGTAGCGGGATTTGCACCCACGGCCTCTTCGTCCCGAAGTAGGCCCTGGAAGATCGCCGACCTGCGTCCAGTGCCAAAGGTGCAGCTCAGAGCGCTGCTATGCGTTGGCCTGCGTCGAGGCCCGGGGGGCTTCCATCCCGAGATCATCTCCAGGAATTCTCCAGAGCCGTCCGACGAACATCAGCCAGGGCCGGTGAGAGTTCCTCGCGGAGCGAGCCCGAAGGCGTTCGGATGAATGCGCGCTGGGGGGCGGCGTGGCGCTGCGGACAAGGACCTGGAGGGCCTTACCTGGGACGCATGGACATCCGGACGGGCCGAACTGCCCTGCTTCGCATCGCGATGGTCGTCTCTGCCTGCGTGGCGGCCTCCCTGCCCCCGATTGTCGCTCCCGCAGCGGCCGTACCGGTTCCCAGGGCGTCGGCCGCCCCGTCACATGCGTGGGATGCGACCGCGGCGGAGCTCGACCGGGTGATCCAGCGGGCGGCCGCCGACGCGGGGGTCCCCGGGGTGATCGTGGGCATCTGGAAGCCTGGACAGCCACGCTACGTGCGGGCCTTCGGTATCGCGGACAACAGCGACTGCGAGCCGATGCGGACCGACCTGAACATGCGCATCGGCAGTGAGACCAAGACCTTCACCGTCACCGCGCTGCTCCAGCTCGTCGACCGCGGAGAGGTCGGCCTGGACGACCCGATCTCCGCGTACGTCGACGGGGTGCCCGACGGCGAGCACATCACGCTGCGTCAGCTCGCCGATATGCGCAGCGGCCTGTTCGCCTACAGCAAGGACGCGGGCTTCCAGCACCTGCTGGCGACCGAGCCGCATCGCCAGTGGTCGCCGAGCGAGCTGCTCGGCATCGCCTTCGAGCACCCCAACCAGTTCCCCCCTGGCACGCAGTTCGACTACTCCAACACCAACACCGTGCTGCTCGGCCTGGTCGTCGAAAAGATCACCCACCGTCCCTTGAGGGACGTGATCCGGGAGCTGATCACGCGGCCGAGCGGCCTGGACCGCACCTTCCTGCCGGAGGCGGCGGAGTTTCCGCTGCCGCACGCCCACGGCTACACCGACGTGACGCCGGACGGCACGGTGGCGGACGCCACGGACTTCAACCCCAGCTGGGGCTGGGCAGCCGGCGCGATGATCTCGGACCTCGACGACATGCGGTCCTGGGCGGAGAACGTCGCGACAGGCGGACTGCTGACCCCGCAGACCCAGGCGGAGCGCCTCGACGCGCAGCCCACCGGCGCGCCGGGTGACGCCTACGGGCTGGGCATCGACATCAACCACGGGTGGATCGGCCACGCGGGCTCCCTGCCCGGCTACCAGAGCCTGACGGTCTACCTGCCCGCCCAGAAGGCGACGATGGTGATCCTGCTCAACACCGACATCCCCTCGAACGGCGAGAATCCCAGCACCCTGCTCGGCCGGGCCATCACCCAGGTGATCAGCCCCGGCAACGTCTACGGCGACGCGTCCGACCAGAACTGACACACGCCCGAGGTGACGCGGGCCAGGACATGGTGGGTGACCGCGTTGCTACTCGATGAGGTCGGGCCGCCAGATCGTGGGCCGGTCCGGGGCCACGGACGCGGTCGGTGACACGTTGTAGGCGGCGTCGGTCGCGTCGGCGGCGACCACCCGGCCGAGGCCCTGGTAGGCGAGGAACACGGGCTCGCGCACGGTGGCGCAGTCGGCGGGCGGCGTGATCACGGTCGTTCCGGCGTCGAGGTCGATGACGTGGGCGCCGGGCGCCCCGGGACAGGGGTAGACCTTCCCGGCCCGGGCGAACTCCAGCCGTACCTTGGCCTTGGTGGGCACGCTCGCCCGGTTCGTCACCTTGAGCGCGATGGAGACCCGGTCGGCCTCCACCCGCACGCAGACCCGCCACGTGACGACGGCGGGCCCCGGGTACGGACCACTGCAACGGCTGTCCTCGCCCAGCGAGTTCTTCTCGACTCCGGGGCGCTCGGTCAGCGGTGCGGGCTGGCTCAGCGGCGGCTGCGAGGCCGGGTCTGCCGGTGGGCTCGCCGCGACGGGCGTGCCCGCTACGGGTGCTGTGCTCGCCACGGGTGCTGTGCTCGCCACGGGCGGTGTCGGGGTAGCCGTGGAGGCCGGTCCGCCGGCTGTGGCCGTCGTACTGGCGACGGTGTCGGCGGAGTCCTCTGGCGTGATCGGGTCGACACCCCGGCCCACCAGGTAGATCGTCAGCGCGGCACAGGCGACAGCGGCCGAGGCCGCCCACGCGAGCCGGCCGACCGGCCTCCGTGTGCGCCTCGGGCCCGGTTCCGACGCCACCTCGGGCACTCGATGCGGTTCGCCCCCCTGCGGCCCGTCCGGCAGCAGCTCCACTTTCCCCCGATCGGGCCCCCGGAGCGCTGCCGCGCCCGAACGCCGGGCGGCGTCGATCCGGTCCAGGCAGTCCGAGGCCTTCTCCCAGGCCGCTACCAGTGCGCGGCGCTGCTCCTCCGTGAACCTGCCGCTGCCGACCATCAGCCCGAGGACCGCCGCCGAGGGCAGGGTGTGACCGGACAGCACGCGGTGCCAAGTGCTCTTCCCCACCGGGCTGCCGGCCTTGGCGGACCTGCTCTGCAAGGCCCGGCCCTGGAGGTCGAGTTCCGTCGTCACAGCGGCGATCAGCTGCGTCCAGTCCTGGACGTCCGGCGGGTGCGGCACCGGGATGGCTCGCCCTCGCGCTGGCCTGGGGCCGGTCATCTGCCTCCTCCTCGATGGCTCCCGCTGTCCCAACCACCTGCATTTCCGCAGGTCACAGGCGTATGGGACAGTCCGACGGGCGATGGGACAACTGGGACGGGCCGAGGCTACCAACGAAGCCGGACCGATGAGATCGTGATTGCCGTCGGCACTCGCCGGCCGTTCCCAAACCCCCAGCCCCAACCGGGCTTTCCTCGTCATGCCCGGACCTGGGCATCACCCGAAGGAGTGAGCTCCCATGCGCCCGAACCACTGCGGCGACCTGCCCCTCGCGCTCAAGTCCCGTACCACCCGCACCTCCTGGGCCCGCACCGGCTGGGCCCGCACCGCCGTCGCGCTCACCGCCGCCCTCGTCGTCAGCGGCGCCCTCGGCACCGAAGCGGCCGGCGCGGCCACCCCGCCGTCCGACGGCCGGCACGTCGCGCGGACCGTGACCGAAGCCTCGGGCACGCGGACCGCCGCCGCGCTCCGCGACCGGATCGTCTCGGTTGCCCGGGGCGAGATCGGGGTGCGCGAGGGAAGCGCCGAGTGCAACAAGTACTTCCCGAACAAGAGCCACACCTGCAAGACCGGGTGGTGCGCGGCCTTCGTCGAATGGACCTGGCGCGAGGCGGGCGTCAAGGAGGTCCCCACCGACCTGACCGGCCGCGGCGTCGGCCACTGGGGCAAGCAGCACGGCCTGTGGCACCCCATCGGCTCGGCCCGCCCCGAGCCCGGTGACCTGGTGGTCTACGGCGAGCCGGCCAAGGAGACCCCGGGCGGCCACGTCGGCGTCGTGGCCGCCGTGCACGGCGACGGCACCCTCGACACCGTCGAGGGCAACTACGGCGACAAGGTCACCCTCCGTACCCACCTCAACCCCAGGACCGCCGTCGGCGGCGCCCAGGACCTGCACATCGCGGGCTACGTCACCCCGCCGACCGCCTGACCGCCCCACCTCCGCCGGGCCCGGACCGCCACCCCCTGGTGGTCCGGGCCCGTCCACCGCGAACGACCGACGGCCGGCAGCAGGGGTCGCGACGAGACATCACCCGGGCGAGGCACCACCTCGGGGGCGGAGAGCCGCTGTCGGTCATGGCTGCGACGTGCCGAAGCTTGGTGGCTTCTGCGCCAGTTCGACGGCTGGTTCCCGTGGCGCCGGTGTCACACCAGTGCCGCGCCGCCGTCTATCGCGAGCGTGGTGCCGGTGACGTAGCCGTTTTGATACCTGCCGTGAGCGCGGTTCCGGACAGGGGCGGATCGCGAGGACGCCGGAGCTGAAAGTGATCGAGCCGCCGACGCGCAGGCGCGGTGCGGCCGGTGTGCGAAGTGGCGGATGTTCTGGAGGCGAAGGTCCAGGGTGACGGCGGCGAGTACGACGACGCCTGATGCGTGTGACCACCACGAGATGATCAAGGGTTTGCACTCCAGCCGTAGATCGTGATCAAGCTGGGGCTGCGGCTCGGCACATGAAACCGACGTTGCCGACGAACCGGCCGTGCGCCTCACGCCGAGGCCGACCCGTGCCGGAAGGCCGCACGCGCAGGCGAAGGATGCCCGCCCGAATCAAGTGTGGTGCCGGAGCCGGTCGTTGAGTGCGGCACCGACGTCGGGGCAGTTCATCCGGATGGTGTCGAGGAAGGCGCGCAGCAGCGGGGAGTGATCGCGGCCCGCGAAGGACAGGACGAGATCGGGCAGGGACGTGCGCGGGGTCACTTCGCAGAACCGCACTCCCGGACGCGGGACCGCCCTCATGCGGGACGGGCCCAGGCCGACGCCCACGCCCGAGGCGGCGAGGCCGATGATCGTGTGCACGTCCCTCGCGACGGTCGCGCCGCCGAGAGCCGAGGAGTCCGTGCCCAGCAGGGTGCGCAGTCCGGCGACTACGGCGGGCTCGTCCTCGCCGGCCGACACGATCAGAGGCTGTCGCCGCAACTGGTCGGCCGTTACGGATTGTTGACCCGCGTACGGGTGCACCGTACTTACCACAGCGATCACGTGGTCGCGTCCGATCGGGACGGACACGAGATGCTCTGCTCCGGCGCCCCGTGGCGGGCCGAGGGTGAGGGCCACGTCCAGCTCACCGGCGACGAGAGCCGAGCTGCTGCGGCTGGTCGCCATCTCGTGCAGTTCCAGTCTCACGTCGGGCCGTTCACGGCCGAACCGGCTCAGGACGCCCGGCAGCGGGCCGAGCAGTGCCGAGGCGACGAAGCCGAGGCGCAGCCGTCCCGTCTCGCCGCGCGCGGCCCGGCCCGCATCGACCGTGGCCGCCGCGATCTCGTCGAGCGCCCGGCGTGCCCGCGCGAGGAACGCCTCACCGGCGGCGGTCGGGAACACCCCCTGACGTGTGCGGTCGAACAGCCGGGCCCCGACCTCGCGCTCCAGGTCGGCGATCTGCTTGGACAGCGGCGGCTGCGCGATGCCCAGCTCGCCGGCCGCCCGGCCGAAGTGTTCGTGCTCGGCGAGAGCAACCGCGTACCGCAGGTGTCGCGCTTCCATGGCTCGCCCTCCCTCCCATCGGTCCCCTCGGCCGCCGACAAGACCTCAAAGATATTGCCATGCCACTTACCAGATCTAGGAATGGATGGCGCTGTGGTTCCTGTCTGGAATGGAGCCATGAAGAACGCATCTCTGAGCGGCACCGTCTTCGTTCTCGTGCACGGCGCCTGGCACAGCTCCGGACAGTGGGCAGCGACGCAGCGCGCGCTGGCCGGACTGGGCGCTGCGAGCGTGGCCGTCGACCTGCCGGGGCACGGCTTCGACGCACCCCTGCCCACCGGATACCTGCTGCCCGGCCAGCCGGGCCTGCTGACCGAGAAGTCACGGCTCGCCCCCCTGACGATGGACGACTGCGCCGAGGCAGTGCTGAACGTCCTGCGCCAGGTGCGTCACCATCGCACCGTCGTGCTCGTCGCGCACAGCGCGGGCGGCGGTCCCGCGTCCCTGGCCGCGGAGTGGGCGCCCGAGCTGGTGGACCGGATCGTCTACCTGTCCGCGTTCGTCCCGGGCGGGCGGCCGCGGTTCTTCGACTACCTGGGCTCACCCGAGAACGCCACCGCGCTGGGCCGGAACCTGAACCTCGGCGACCCCGAGGCCCTGGGCGCCGTACGGATCAATCCGCTCTCACCGGTTCCCGCCTACCTCACCGAACTGCGGGAAACCCACTACCACGACACCCCGCTGGACCGCTTCGACCGGTGGCGGTCCGCGCTGAGCCCTGATCTGCCCCTGGCGATCCCAACGGCTCCGGTCGCCCTGACCGCGGCACGGTGGGGACGAATTCCACGAACCTTCCTGCGCTGCGCCGAGGACCGGGCGCTGGCACCGGCCGCGCAGGACCTGATGATCGCGGAAGCCGACCGGGCCTTCCCCGGTAACCCGTTCACCGTGCACACCCTGCCCGGCAGCCACAGCCCGTTCGCGGCCCGGCCGGGCGAGCTCGCCGCGCTCCTCGCCTCGTGAGCCGGCGGCGCACCGTGAAAAGCAGCGGCCGCACCTACGCCCGACCTGATCGCGGCCCACCGGATGCGACGGTGCGAGGATCCTCGATCCCTTCCCGGCAAAGGGACTTGACAACAACTCATGTTCCTGGGAGCAGTGGCTCTGCACGAACGCGACGAACACACAGCGCCACTCCGAAGGGGGACATCAGCAGATGACCGGAGACGAGAGCACGGGACAGGACCACGACGTCGTCATCAGCGGAGCGAGCCTCGCCGGCAGCGCCGCGGCGATCCTGCTCGCACGGCGCGGCGTCCGCGTCGCCCTGCTGGAACGCCGCTCGGACCCCTCGGCGTACAAGGTCCTCTGCACCCACTCCCTCACCGCCAACGCCCGCCCGGTGCTGGACGAACTCGGCCTCGTCCCCGCCCTGGAGGAGGCGGGCGCCGTCCGCAACGAGGCCCGCTGGTACACGCGTTGGGGCTGGATAGAGCCCGGCGCCGCGCCCGGCCCCGCGCTGCCGTACGGGTTCAACGTGCGGCGCAGCACCCTCGACCCGATGATCAGGGCCCGCGCGGCGCAGACCGACGGCGTCGACCTGCTCCTCGGCCACCAGGTGACCGGGCTGATCCGGGAGGGCGGGCGGGCGGTGGGGGTGCGCGCGTCGACGCCGCAGGGCGAACGCGAGTTCCGGGCGCGCCTGGTGGTCGGCGCCGACGGCAAGGACTCGGCCGTGGCGAAGCACGCCGGGGTGCCGGCGCGGCTGCACGAGAACACGCGCTTCGCGTACTTCGCCCACTTCCGCGGCCTTCCGCTGCCCGGCGGGATCGCCCACACCTGGTTCCTCGAACCGGACATGGCGTACGCGTTCCCCAACGACGGCGGGATCACGGTCGTCGCGGTGGTCCCGGACAAGAAGCGGCTGCCGGACTTCCGCAAGGACCTGGAGGGCAGCTTCACCGCCTTCGTCCGGGCCCTGCCCGAGGCGCCGCCCATCGACTCCGCCGAGCGCGTCTCGAAGGTCATCGGCGTACTCGACTACCCACTGGCCGACCGCGCCCCGACCGCGCCGGGCCTCGCGTTCATCGGCGACGCCGCCCTCACCAGCGACCCGCTGTGGGGCGTGGGCTGCGGGTGGGCGCTGGAGTCCGCGCAGTGGCTGGCGCAGGCCGTGGCCCCGGCCGCCGCCGGGCGCGGCGATCTCGACCGGGCGCTCGCGGCGTACGCCCGCACGCACCGGCGGCGGATGCGCGGGCACCAGTACCTGGCCGCCGACTTCGCCAAGGCCCGCCCGTTCAACCCGCTGGAGCGGCTGATGTTCTCCGCGGCGGCGCGCGACGGCGCGCTGGCGCGGCACATGCACATGTTCGGGTCCCGCCTGATCGGCCCGCCGCGCTTCCTGAACCCTGTGGCGGTCGCCAAGGCGTCGGCCGTCAACCTCAGGCACCGCGGCGAGCGCTCCGGCGGGTCGCCGGGTTAGGGGTGTCCTTCCGAACGGTGCCGAGACCTCGGCGGGACCGTGACGAGCGACCCCATCCTCGACGGCGGCTACCGCGTGCACAGGGCGCCTCAGCGGCGGGCGGTCCGGCGGCGGGCGACGACCACGGCTCCCGTGCCGGCGGCGAGCAGGGCCGCGCCGGCGGCGCCGTAGGCGAGCGTCCGGCCGCCGTCGCCGCCGGTGTGGGCGAGGCTGCCGCCCGGGGCGGCGGGGCTGCCGGAGGCGGACGGGGACGGGGCCGACGGGGACTCCCCGTGACCCGGAGCCGCCGAGGGCGAGCCCGTGGCGGTCGGGGTCCCCGTCGGGGACACGGTCGGACCGGCCGTCCTGCTCGGGGTCGCGGTCGGACTGCTCGTCGCGGTCGGACTCCCGGTCGGACCGGCCGTCGCGGTCGGGGTGGCGGTCGCGGTCGCCGTGGCCGTCGCGGTCGGGGTGGCCGTGGGCCCGGTGGTCGGATCGGTCGTGGGGGTGGCCGTCGGGGAGGCGGTCGGCGTCGGCTCGCACGCGTGCCCGCCGTTCCAGGCGGCGAGGAGTCGGTCCTCATCCGCCAGGACACTGTTCGGGTAGTGCGGGAGCGGCTGCTCGACCCCGTCGTACGTCTCGCCCCCGAGGTACAGGTCGATCTGGCCGTAGCACTCCGGCAGGTGGGACGACACGTCGAGGGTCGCCCTGGGCTCGGCCCGGGTGACCGTACCGGTCGCCCGGCCGAGGAAGGTCTGCTGCCCCGAGGTCGGCCACGTCGGGCCCTCGGTGCCGTACGCGGCCAGGGAGACCTCGTAGGAGCAGTTGGCCTCGGACTCCGCCTGGAAGTCGCCCTCAACCATGATCACCCCGTAGGGCTTGTCCAACCGGGGCTCGACCTGCCAGGTGCGGCCACCGTCGGTGGAGTACGAGAATCCGGCCGCACCGCATTCGGGC
Organism: Streptomyces sp. SP17BM10; assembly: GCF_036322405.1. NCBI lineage: Bacteria > Bacillati > Actinomycetota > Actinomycetes > Kitasatosporales > Streptomycetaceae > Streptomyces > Streptomyces sp. SP17BM10. The sequence continues at coordinate 62,924 of NZ_JAQYXB010000480.1, forward strand.
GCGGGCTCGGCGTGTGCGGTGCCGGGTGAGAGGAGCGGGGCTCCCGCGGCGATCCCGAGGGCGGTGAGAGCGGGAATCGTCCGACGAATCGCGTGATACACGAGAACAACCTTCTGACGACGTGCAGTTGACGGGTTCCTGCGCCTCCATTCCTGAAGACCGGTCAAACCTATCCGTACACATACGGCCGAAGGCGCCGTGATCCCGGGCAACTTCCTGCAGAACCGGCCTGCATCCTCCTGCAACGTCCGTGACATTGGTCCTGACCAATGCGGGGCGGACGCCTCTGGGACCGCCGGGCCCCCTGGGGCACGATCTCCTTCCGGTGGCGCGCCCGACCCGGGTCGCCGCAGCCCGTCCGCGCCGCACCCGGGAGTCCGTCCGATGGAAGGCAACGCACTCGCGGTGCTCGGCCTGAGCCCGCAGGAGGAGGCCGTCTACCGGCTGCTCCTGCGTTCGCCCGGAATCGGCCTCGCCGTGATCGCCCACGCCTGCGGGACGGGCGAGGACGACGCCGCCGCCGCCCTCGCCCGGCTGCGGGACCTGGGCGTGGTGCGGGCCGCGGACGACCCGGACACGTTCAGCAGCGTCGACCCGCCCACCGCCGTCGAACGGCTCGCGCGGCTGCGCATCCACGGACTGCAGAGCGAGATCCGGCAGGTCGCCTCGTCGCGCCACCTGGTCGACCGCCTGGCGGAGGACCAACGGGCGGGGCGGCGCGCGACGGTCAGCGAGCTCCAGCGCGTCGAGGGCCTGGAGCAGGTGATCGCGTGCGTCGACGAGCTGTCCTTCTTCGCCCGCGACGAGCGCCTCACCACCCACCCCGGCCCGATCCTCGCCGCGGCCCTCGACGCCGTCCGCGCCTCGGACCTGAAGTACCTGCGGCGCGGTCTGCGGATGCGGACCATCGTGCACACCGACGCGCTCGACTGCCCGCAGGTCGACCGCTACACCGCGGAGCTCATCGGCCAGGGCGCCCGCGTGCGCGGCACGACCGGCCCGCTGGAGCGGATGGTGATCTTCGACCGGCGGACCGCCCTGGTGGCGACCGACCCCGACGACATCACCCGCGGCGCCCTCGTCGTCCGCCAGCCCGGCCTGCTGGCCCACCTCCTCGGCCTGTTCGAACGCCGCTGGTCGGAGTCGTGCGCCGTCCCGGACGAACTGCCCACCACGGCCGAACGGCAGGTCCTCCGGGTCATGGCGCGGGTCGACAAGGACGAGGCGGGCGCGCGGGAACTGGGCATGTCGCTGCGCACCTACCGCGGCCACGTCGCCTCGCTGCTGCGCCGCCTCGACGTGCCGAACCGCTTCCAGGCGGCCCTGGCGGCCCGTGAGCGGCGCTGGATCTGAGCCGCCCGCGCTGCCCGGCGCCCTCCGTCAGCTCCGGCTGGTGTCGATGACGCAGAAGCGGTTGCCTTCGGGATCCGCGAGCACGACGAAATCGGCGTCCTGCGGATACAGGTCCCAGTCGACGCGTTCGGCGCCCAAGGACACCAGCCGTTCGACCTCGGCGGCCTGGTCGGCCGCGTCCGCGGCGTACAGATCCAGGTGGACCCGAGGACGCTCCTGGACGGGCGTCTCGCTGAGACCGAGCGCCACCTGTACCCCGGGGCCCTCCGCAGGCACCAGCACCACCCAGTCGTCCTCCGTCGTCCCGGCCGCCTCCTCGCGCGGGACGTATCGCAGCGCCTCCATCCAGAAGGCGGCCGCCCGAGGCACGTCGGAGGCACCCAGCACGACGGAACCGATAGTCAGCATGCCCAGATTCTGACGGACGTCGGCGACGCCCGCCCCGACGTTCTCGGGCACCCCTCGCGAAGCCCCGGCAGCCGACAGCGGCGCGGAAGCAGTTGAACGCCACCGGCCGGAAAGGTGTGACAGAACTCCGGCTCCCGGCGCTGTACAGATCACGACCACTGCACCGCCGGTTCCACCCGGGACCCGTAGGTGCGGCCCGGCAGCCCGTGCACCGAGAAGACCTGGACCTGACACCGTGCCCGTCACACCGTACGAACCGTGGCCGACCGCCGAGCACGTCCCGTTCACCGGGGACGAGGCGGGCGAGGCCACCGTCGAACTGCCCGCCGTCTCCGCCTCCGAGGCCGAGGACCCGGCCCCGCCGCCGCCCGTGTTCGTGGACTCCTCAGGGCGCCGGCAGCGCCGGATCCGCCGGCTCGGGGTGGCGCTGGCCGTACCGGCGGGCGGGTACCTGGCCCTGCTGACGAGCGCGCTGCTCGGCGGCCCGACGGTGAACGCGCCGTTCCTGCCCCAGCCCCCGGCCGCGAGCACGCCGGACCCGGCGGCCACCCCGTCCGGGGCGCCCGCCGCCGGGCCGGAGGCCGCGGCCGCGCCCGGCCCGGCTCCGACCGCGGCGCCCACCCACCAGCACACCGTCACCCCGGCCAGCGTCCAGCACCCGCCGACGGCCGGCGCGGCGATGGCGGCCGAGCCCGGGACCGGTACCCCCGCGCCCGGCGCTCCCACGGCGGCCACCAGGGCCCCGGTGCCGGCCACGACGCCGACGGCGTCCGCCGGCGCCACCCCCGCCGCCACGCCCACGCCCGGGCACGGCCGTCCGACCGCTCCGCCGGGAAACCCGACCGGCAAGCCCCTCAAGCCATGACAGCCGCCCGCGCAACGCCCCCGCCCGCACCGCCGAAAGCCGCACCATGAGCACTGCCCGCCGACGACGTACCCCCGACCGCGCCCGCCGAGGCCGACGCGGTGTGGTCCGCCAGCGCCCGCTGCGCACCCACTGGCTCCTGCTGGGCGCCCTGCTGCTCACCCTCACCGGCGCCCTGGCGCTCCAGGGCTACACCCAGCACAGCTTCGACGACCGCCCCGATCAGGCCGCCACGCCCACGGCCGCGGACGCCGTGCCGGCGGCCGTCCGCAACGGCGGCCCGGTGATCGACACCGCCGGCCCGCAGCCGCGCAGCGCCGCGCCCGAGCCCGGCACAGTCGCCCTCACCTTCGACGACGGCCCGGACCCGACGTGGACGCCGCAGGTCCTCGACGTCCTGCGCGAGGAGGGGGTGCACGCGACGTTCTTCGTCGTCGGCACCCAGGCCGCCGCCAACCCGGACCTGGTCCGGCGGATCGTCGCGGAGGGCCACCAGATCGGCGTGCACACCTTCACCCACACCGACCTCGGCCCGGCTCCCGCCTGGCGCCGCTCGCTGGAACTGCGCGAGACCCAGCTCGCCCTCGCCGGATCCGCCGGGGTGACGAGCTCGCTCCTGCGGCCGCCGTACTCCTCCAGCGCGGACGCCCTGGACGACCGCGAGTGGGACGCGGTCCAGCAGGCCGGGCGCTCCGGCTACCTCACCGTGCTCACCACCCAGGACAGCGAGGACTGGCGGCGGCCGGGGGTCCCGCAGATCCTCAAGGCGCTCGACGACCGCCCGGGCGGCCCCGGCCAGATCATGCTGATGCACGACGCGGGCGGGGACCGCTCGCAGACCGTGGCCGCCCTGAAGACCCTGCTGCCCCAACTCAAGTCGCGCGGCCTGCACTTCGCCACCGTGAGCCAGGCCGTCGGCCTGTCCGACCCCGTCCACGCCGCCGGCACCGCCGACCACCTCCAGGGGCTCGCGCTGATCTGGATCCTCCGGGGCGGAGGGTGGGTGCTCACCGTGCTGGGCTGGCTGCTGTGGGCGGCGGGCGCGATCAGCGTGCTGCGCGCCGTCGCCCTCCTGGTCGCAGCCCGCCGGCACAAGCGGCTGCGCCGCCGGCCCTGGGGGCCGCCCGTCACCGAACCGGTCAGCGTCATCGTGCCCGCCTACAACGAATCCGCCGGGATCGAGGCCGCGCTGCGCTCGCTGCTCGCCTCCGACCACCCGGTCGAGTTGATCGTCGTCGACGACGGCTCGACCGACGGCACCGCCGACCTCGTCGAGTCCCTCGACCTCCCCTACACGCGCGTGATCCGGCAGGAGAACGCGGGCAAACCCGCCGCGCTCAACACCGGCATCGCGGCCGCCCGCGCCGAGCTCCTGGTGATGGTCGACGGCGACACCGTCTTCGAGCCGGACGCCGTCCGCCACCTCGTCCAGCCCTTCGCCGACCCCTCGGTCGGCGCGGTCTCCGGCAACGCCAAGGTGATCAACCGCGGCGGCCTGCTCGGCCGCTGGCAGCACATCGAGTACGTGGTCGGCTTCAACCTCGACCGCCGCCTGTTCGACCTCGCCGAGTGCATGCCCACCGTCCCGGGCGCCGTCGGCGCCTTCCGCCGCTCCGTCCTGCTGGCCGTCGGCGGTGTGGGCGAGGAGACCCTCGCCGAGGACACCGACCTCACCATGGCCTTCTGCCGCGCCGGCTGGCGGGTCGTCTACGAGGAGCGCGCCAAGGCCTGGACCGAGGCCCCCGCCTCCCTCGGCGCCCTGTGGCGCCAGCGCTACCGCTGGTGCTACGGCACCCTCCAGGCGATGTGGAAGCACCGCGGCGCCCTCGTCCAGCGCGGCCAGGCGGGCAAGCTCGGCCGCCGCGGCCTGCTCTACCTGCTGATGTTCCAGGTGCTGCTGCCCCTGCTCGCCCCGGTCGTCGACGTCTTCGCGCTGTACGGCGTGGTCTTCCTCGACCCGGTGCGGATCATCGGCACGTGGGCGGCTTTCCTGCTGGTCCAGCTGCTGATGGGCGCGTACGCGTTCCGCCTCGACAAGGAACGCCTGGGACCGCTGTGGAGCCTGCCGCTACAGCAGTTCGTCTACCGCCAGCTGATGTACCTGGTGGTGATCCAGTCCGTCTTCACCGCCCTGGCCGGCTCCCGCCTCCGCTGGCAGCGCATGCAGCGCTACGGCACCCTCCGCGTCCCGGCGGGCGGCTGACGGCGGTGGGCGCGGCCGGAGAACCGGCCGCGCCCACCGGTCGGGGCCGGGAGGCGCCTTACTTCAGGGCCGACAGGGCCGCGTCGTAGTTCGGCTCGTCGGCGATCTCCGCCACGAGCTCGGTGTGCAGGACGTTGTCGTTCTCGTCGAGCACGACGACGGCGCGCGCGGTCAGGCCGGCCATGGCGCCCGCGGCGATGTCGACGCCGTAGGCGGCGTGGAAGTCGCGGTTGCGGAAGGTGGAGAGGGTCTTGACGTTCTCCAGGCCCTCGGCGCCGCAGAAGCGGGCCTGCGCGAACGGCAGGTCGGCCGAGATGCACAGCACGACGGTGTCGCCGAGCTCGTTGGCCTCGGCGTTGAACTTGCGGACGGAGGCCGCGCAGGTCGGGGTGTCGACGCTGGGGAAGATGTTCAGGACCTTGCGCTTGCCCGCGAAGTCCTTCAGCGACGCGTCGACGAGACCGGCACCGACGAGGGTGAACGAGGGCGCCTGGCTGCCCGACTGCGGCAGCTCGCCCGCGACCTGAACCGGGTTGCCCTTGAGGGTGACCTGAGCCATGAGGGTTTCTCCTCCAGATGGACCTGCTACGAAACGGCCACACCGCGAACCGCTTCGGGTGACCGGGGAACACGAAGATCCTACTGAGTGTGCCCACGTGGTGGGAGTGCGTGCCCAGCCACCGGACATCCGTCCCGGGCCACGGCCCTGCGCGAGGCGCCCGCCGCCGGCAGGGGCTCCGCGGACCGGGCCCGCTCGGCCCGGGGCGGGTCACCACCGTCTCCGTCCCGCGTTGGGCCGTGCGGCCGAGCGGCTGAACCTGTCCGCCCGTGGGCCGACCGGCGGCAGGTGAACGGCGCGCCTGTTGGTCGCCGAAGCACCGCCGGGGAGATCCTTGCGGCGCCCGATGGAAGCCCGCCGCGCACCGTGCCGTCGCCCCGGAGGTGTGGACACCATTCCCCAGTGCCCAGAGGTCGAGCGGCCGCAGCCAGGAGGCGCAGGACGCCTCCGCCCCGGACGGTGGGTGCGCACGGCAGGGGCGGTGGCGAGCGTGGTGGCCGTGGGCGTACTGGTGGGCGGGGCGTCCGCGGCGCACGGCGGGCACCACGGCGGCGGGCATCCGACGGATCCGGTCGCCGGCTTCTGCGTGTGCGTCAAGGCGAGCGAGACCGCTCAGGTGGAGGTGACCACCGCTCCGGAGCACGGGCACCACCGGCCGTGCTCCACCCCGGGGCGCCGGGACGGCGAGGACGAGCGCGGCGGTCACCACCACGGTGGGCACCACCACGGTGGTCACCATCACGGTGGTCACCATCATCACCACCATCTGCTTCACTGTCCGAGTCCGAGTCCGAGCCCGAGTCCGAGCCCGACGCCGACACCGACGCCGTCCTCGGCGTCCACGCCTTCCCCGAGTCCGAGTCCGACGCCGACGCCGACGCCGACACCAAGCCCGTCGTCCACGCCGGTGCCCAGCCTGTCCCCCGCGCCGACTGCTTCACCGGTGCCCACCAACTCACCCGCGCCGACGCTCACGCCGACGCCTGCGGCGGCGCTTCCCACCCCTACGCCTCCGAGTCCGACACCTGTGCCGGCTGCATCCCCACTGCCAGCACCAGCGCCGGATCCGGCACCGGCACCGCAGATCCCGGCCCCGGACGCTGCTGCTACCGCCGCCGGGCCCGCCCCCGCCGCGGCGGGCCCGGCGGCGCAGCCCGTCGCCGAACGACAGCCGTCGCCCCCGACCGCTCGGCCCGCCCAGCCCGCCCAGCCCGCCCAGCTGGCCGCAGCGAGCCCGGCCGCACCGACCACCCCTCGCCCCACCCCCGTGTGGCCGACCCAGGCGCCCACCCCGGTGCCCACGTTCCGCGCGCCCCCGGCCCGCCCGACCGCCGCGCGCTCGTACCACCAGGGCATCCCGATGACGGCCACCCTGCTGCTGATCCTCGTGCCCGCGGTCCTCGCCGCGGCGGCGCTGCGCCCGGGGCACGGCAAGGCCGGCAGGGGCGGCGGCCCCAAGCACGAACGCCGATGACGTCCGTCCGCCAGTGAGAAGGAGTTCCGATGGGTCCTTGGGTGGCGCTGGCCGTCGCCGCGGCCGCAGCGTGCCTCGTCGCCGGGGCGGTGGTGCTCCTACGGCGCCACCAGAGCACCGAGCCGAGGCACGACGAGACGCCGGACGTCATCGAGTACATCACGATGATGATCGGCGTCGTCTACGCGATCGTCCTCGGGCTCGCGATCGCGGGCGTCTGGCAGGCGCGGGTGTCCGCCGAGGACGACGTGCTCCGCGAGGCCCAGGCGCTCCACGAGGTCAGCGACCGGGCGGCGGTCTACCCGGTCGAGGTGCGCGACAAGATCAGGGCGGACGTGGACGCCTACGTGACGTACGTCGACCAGGTCGAGTGGAGGTACATGCGCGACCACGGCACGATCTCCGAGAAGGGCACCCAGCTGCTCGAACAGGTGCGTGCGGACATCGCCACCAGACCACCGACCACCGAGCTGGAGGCGCAGTCCTACCTGCCGATCCTGGACCGGGTCACCGCCGCGGACGACGCCCGCAGCGCCCGCGGCCAGTACGCCGGCGCCACCATGCCCGCCCTGGTCTGGGCCGGGCTGATCGCGGGCGCCGCCATCACCATCGGCATGCTCTTCGCCCTCCAGATCCGCCACACGCCGCGGGAACTGGTCCTGGCCGGGTGCTTCAGCGCGCTGATCGCCTTCCTGCTGTTCATGATCTGGGACTTCGACGATCCGTTCGGCGGGAGCGTCCGCGTCACCACCGAGCCCTTCGTCGACCTGTTCCCCCACCTGAACCTCAGCGGAAACGGTTAGTACCCGTTGTGCTCCCCTTGCGCCCGGGATTAGTGTCGGTGTTAGTGAACGAAACCGTTCCCTTCCGTCGTTCGCTCCCAAAGCCATTGGGGGATCTGCCATGGCCACCTCCCGCGCCCTGGCCTCGGCTCCGCCGGCGTCCGCCCGCCGCGGCCAGCACCCGGGGATAGCGCTCACCGTCATCGCCGCCACGCAACTCATGGTCGTCCTCGACATCACGATCGTGAACATCGCGCTGCCGCACATCCAGCAGGCACTGGCCTTCTCCACCACCAACCTGTCGTGGGTGATCAACGCCTACACCCTGACCTTCGGCGGGCTCCTGCTGCTCGGCGGCCGCGCCGGCGACATCCTCGGGCGCCGGCGGGTGTTCATCGTCGGCGTGCTGGTCTTCTCGTCCGCCTCGCTGCTCGGCGGCATCGCGCAGAACGCGCCGTGGCTGCTCGCGGCCCGGTCGCTCCAGGGCGTGGGCGCCGCGATCGCCTCACCGACGGCGCTCGCGCTGATCGCGACCAATTTCAAGGAGGGCCCGGAACGCAACCGCGCGTTCGGCGTCTACTCGGCCGTGGCCGGTGCGGGCGGCGCGATCGGGCTGCTGCTCGGCGGCATGCTGACCTCCTGGCTGTCCTGGCGATGGGTGCTGTTCGTCAACGTGCCGATCGGCATCGCCATCGCCCTGCTGGCCCCGCTCTACATCAACGAGTCCGAACGGCACCCCGGCCGCTTCGACCTCCTGGGCGCGTTCACGGCCACCACGGGCATGGTGTCCCTGGTGTACGGCTTCATCCGCGCCTCCGACCACGGCTGGACGGACCCGGTGACGCTCCTCGCGTTCAGCCTCGCCGTCGTCCTGCTCACCGCGTTCCTGCTGAACGAGCGGCGGGTGCCACAGCCGATCACGCCGCTCCACCTGCTGCGCGACCGCAACCGCGCGGGCGCTTTCGGGTTGATGCTGTGCCTGGCCGCGGCGATGTTCAGCATCTTCTTCTTCATCACCCTGTTCGTGCAGGAGATCCTCGGGTTCAGTCCGCTGCGGGCGGGCTTCGCGTTCCTGCCGATCAGCGTCGCCATCGTCGCGGCGGCCCAGTTCGCCGCCCGCAGCCAGGTCCGGTTCGGCGCCAAGCCGTTCTTCGTGGTCGGCTCGCTCCTGGTCCTCGGCGGGGTGTTCTGGGCGAGCCGGATCTCCCTGGACACCACCTACGCCTCCGGCATCCTCGGGCCGACGCTGCTGTTCGGCCTCGGCATGGGGTCCATCTTCGTCCCGGTGATGCTGACGGTCGTCTCGCACGTGGCCCCGCACGAGACGGGCGCGGTCACCGGCACGCTCAACGCCATGCAGCAGGTGGGCGGTTCGCTGGGCCTGTCCATCCTGGTGACGGTCTTCGGCACGGCCAGCCGCAACGAGGCGCAGCACCAGGTCGCGAAGTTCCTGCACGAGGCGACGCCCCAGCAGGCGCTCCAGTTCAGGGTGACCGGGAAGCTCCCGGAGCCGTACTCGTCGGAGGTGCTGGTGCACGGCATCTCCCGGGCGTTCGAGATGGGGCTGGTGTTCGCGGTGCTGGCGGTGGTGATGGCGGTGTTCGTCATCAAGCTGCCGAAGGTTCCGGCCCCGGTCGCGGACAAGGCGTCCGAACCCGCCGGGTGAGGGTCACCCGGCGGCCCCGGGCGACCTCGTGGCGGACCTCCCGGGGAGCGAGACGGAGGGGGCGCGCGCCGGAGTCGGTCACACCGCGCCGCACTTGACAGGACATCAGGGCGTCCAGGACAGTCCATATAGCAATGGTTTTCATCTTCGTTAACCGTTGACACCTTCGGCACCACCAGCCCCGCCCTCCCCTGCGAAAGGACACCCCCATGTCGCTCGACGTCTCCCCCGCCCTCCTCGCCCAGGCCGCGCACGGCGAGGTCGACGAGGCCGACTTCGTCGAAACCGTCCGCACGTCGCTCCCCTACGCCTACCAGGTGGTCGCCGGCCTCAGCACCGAACTCGCCGCCACCGACGAGGAGTTCGTCAACGACAACACCACACCCAGCGACGAGGAGCGCGCCCAGCTGCTGCGCGCCCTCGCCAGCAACGCCATCCGCGGCAGCCTGGAGCGGCACTTCGACGTGACGCTGGCGTTCGTCAACTGCCACCGCGTCGGCGCGTTCCGGCCCGGTGCGGAGACCAGCGAGGCGTACCGGGAGTTCACGTCGCTGCACAACCAGATCCGCAACCAGAGCCCGGAGCTGCGCAGTTGCTGACCGCCGCGTGACGACGGGCCTCCGCTCCGTGAGCGGGGGCCCCGTCGTGTTGCACCGTGTGGCGGGCGGGTTGCGGCCACGTTTACGGTCCGTCGGCGATCTTGTGGGGCGGCCGGCGGCATGCGTAGGTTCGGTCCGTACCCCTCGATCGTCCCGTCCCCGCGGAGGCCCGCCATGCCGTCGTCGACCACCCCACGACCGCTGCGCAAGCTCGGCTTCCTCACCATCGGCCTCTTCGACGAGGCCGACCCGCGCCGAGGCCACGAGACCACCCTCGAACTGATCGAACTCGGCGAACGCCTCGGCTTCGACAGCGCCTGGCTGCGTCACCGCCACCTCCAGTACGGCATCTCCTCCCCCGTCGCCGTCCTCGCCGCCGCCAGCCAGCGCACCCGCCACATCGAGCTCGGCACCGCCGTCACGCCCCTCGGCTGGGAGAACCCGCTGCGCCTCGCCGAGGACCTGGCCACCGTCGACGTGCTCTCGGGCGGGCGGCTCAACGCCGGCATCAGCTCCGGCCCGCCCGCCCACTACGACCGGGTGCGCGACGCCCTCTACCCCGACACCGGCGACCACCAGGAGTTCGGCCCGGCCCGCGCCCGGCGCCTGCTCGACCTCGTCCGGGGCGAACCCGCCTCCGACTTCGCCGGGACCGAGGGCATCGAGGTGTACTCACGGCGCGTCCAGCCCCACTCCCCCGGGCTCGGCTCCAGGATCTGGTACGGCGCCGGGAGCCTGCGCTCGGTGCGGTGGGCGGGCGAGAACGGGCTGAACCTGCTGATCAGCAGCGTGGTGAAGCCGGAGGAGGAGGCCGAGGCGTACGACTTCGCGGCGATCCAGCTCTCCCACGTCCGCGCCTTCCGCGCCGCCCACCCGGACGGCGAGCGCGCCCGCATCTCCCAGGGGCTCGTCGTGATCCCCACCGACAGCGCCACACCCGCCCAGCGCGCCACGTACGAGGCCTACGCCGCCTCCAGGGCCCACCGGACAGGCATGCCGCAGGGCCCGGCCCGACTGCTGTTCGAGCGCGACTTCGTCGGCACGACGGACGAACTCGTCGAGCAGCTCCACGCCCACGCCTCGTTCCGGGAGATCGACGAGGTCGCGTTCGCCCTGCCCTTCACCTTCGCCCCGGAGGACTACGTCCAGATCCTCACCGACCTCGCCACCCGCCTCGCCCCCGCCCTCGGCTGGAAGCCGGCGGACCGGGACACGGCCGCGAACTGAGAGAGGGCCTGCGGAGAGGTTCTCCGCAGGCCCTCGTGGCCGTGGCCGGTCGGTCAGAGCGCGGCCACCTGGTCGGCGGTCAGCGCGTACGGGAAGGTCCGGACGTCGGTGACGGCGCCGTTGGTGAGGTTGCTGTAGGAGCTGCCGCCGGCGGCGGCGGAGGCTCCGATGGAGAGGCCGTTGGGGGCCTTCCAGGGGCTGGTGTTGGTGGCGGAGCCGGCGTACTTGCCGTTGACGTAGAGCGTCATGACGTGGGTGTCGACGCTGTACGTGGCGACGAGGTGGTCCCAGTTGCCGATGTTCGGCTTGATCGTGGACTGGACGCCGTTCCAGGTGGTGCTGGGGTTGTCACTGCCGGTGGTGGTGAACGCCCAGGTGTTCGAGCCGCCGTCCGTGCCGTACCAGAGGTAGAACGCCTGGTGGTTGGTACCGCCCTCGGCGAGGACCGTCTGGTTCGCGGTGGGGGCGGATCCGAGGTAGGCCCACGCGGAGAGGGTGTAGCTCTGCGACGTGTCGACGACGGGCGCCGCGGTCCGCAGGTAGCCGCCGTTGCTGAAGTTGGCGGCGCCCTGTGCGGTGTTGTTGGGGCCCGTGGTCCAAAGGACGTTGCCGTTGATGGTGGCGGGGGCCAGGGTGCTGGTGTCGGTGGCGACGCCGTTGTTGCTGGTGGCGCCGGTGAGCTGCCAGCGGTCGGCGCCGAAGGCGGTGTTCAGGACGACGCTGCTGGCCGTCCAGGTGTAGCCGGGGCTGCAACTGGAACCGGTGGTGGTCGGGAAGTCGGGGAAGCCGGTCCAGATCCGAACGTCACCGGACGACGTGATTCCCCAGAGGGTGGAGTGACCGTTGCCGGTGAGGTCGCCGTCGGAGCCGACCCGCGGGTAGGCGGCGGAGGTGACGCCGCAGCCGATCAGGGTGTTGCTGGCGATGCCGGTGAAGGTGGGGAAGGCGGTGGTGCCGCTGCCGATGGGGTTGGGGACGTTGACGGTCCCGGCCGTGAGGACGTAGCCGCGGAGGTCACCGCTGCCCGGGTTGCGCACCCACAGTCCCGGCTGCGACTGGTTGGGCTGCTGGGCCCAGTCACCCGGGGAGATGAGGTTCCAGCCCTTCATTCCGGTGCCGACGACTCGCTTGGGCGTGCCGAGGGCACCGTTGCCGACGCCGGGGTAGTACCAGAGGGAGGCGTCGCCCGCGGAGTTCGTCTCGATGGTGAACAGGCCGGTGAGGTCCTTGAAGGTCCCCGCGTTGAGCTGGCTGGTGGTGGGGTCGCCGCTGGCGGCGATCTCCAGAGTCGTGGACCAGTTCTTCACGTAGCCGGTGCAGTCGGTCTGACCGGCGTCGCAGTCCGGCTTGGTGACCGAAATATTGCTGTCGAACTTGCCGGGGATGCCGCTGGTGTTGCCGACGTTCTTGTACCAGTACAGGTTCAGGCTGCCGGGCTTGTGGACGAACAGGTCGTCGACGTTCACGCCGCCGCTGAGGCTGCCGCGGTGGGTGGTCTGGTAGTTGGCCCATGAGTCGCCCGCGGAGCCGCTGCCGTTGTCGACCGGCGGCGTGTTGGTCGGCTTGGCCGACACGAAGTCCACGCCCTTGGGCGCGAGCGGGTTGCCCGGAACGCTGAACGCGCGCAGGTTGCCCGCGCTGTCCGGCGCGACGATCTTCGGCACGCCGTCACCGGTGACGTCGCCGAACACCGGCTTCGGCCCCGAGGGGTTCCACGGCACGTAGAACGAGTACGACGTGATCGGGGAGAGGTTGCCGGCGTTGTCCTCGGCCCGGGCGTAGACGATGTTGGTGCCCCAGTGGCTCGCGGTCACCGGGATCTGGTTGCCGGACAGGGAGCTGCCGCACACCGGTGTGCCGTCGGCGAGCAGCGGGTCGAAGCCGTAGATCACGCAGGCCACGCCGGAGACGTCGCCGCCCCCGACCGGGGTCGGGTCGTTGGCGGTGAACGGGATGTTGCCCTGCTGGCCGACGTAGACCGTCGAAACGACACCGCTGCCGGACGGCGGGAACTGCGAGGACGTGTAGGTGCCGGTGGTCGACCCGAGGGAGAGGGTCGGCTGGGTCAGGTCGACCCGGAAGTGGCAGACCGTGCTCGGGCTGGACCACGGCACGTTCGGCACGCCGTCGTATGCGTACATGTACCAGCCGTAGTCGTGCCCGTCCTTGAGCGTGCCGGCCGGCAGCGAGACGGAGGCCGTGCCGCCGCTCGCGGTCAGGGCCGTGGAGCCCCAGAAGACCCCGTTGCCGTTGGCACTGTCGTCCCAGACGCTGGCCTGGCCGTAGAGCTGGGACTGGACGGGGCTGGAGACGGTGGCGCTGAGGCTGACGGCGTTGGCCTGGTCACTGCCGGCGCCGAGCCAGCCCCAGGAGCTCATCGGGCTGTTCTCGCACGCCTCGTAGGTCTGCGACGGGCTGACGAGCTTGGGCTCGGGGGTGGTCTTGTTGCCGCTCGGGGTGTTGGGGGTGCGGTCGTAGGTGACGGAGATCGACGGCTGGTAGGTGAGCCGCTTGAACGCGTTCGCGTTGGACTCGTCGCCGTAGACGCCGAAGGTGATCGTGCCGTTGTTGGCGTTGGCGTTCTGCTGGACCGCGCTGGTGACCGTGTAGCTGAACGGCACGTTGTCGTGGCAGCCGGTCTGGCCGGAGCCGCCGACCTGGTCGGTGCCGAGCGAACCGCTCTGCTTGGCGGGCTGGTTGTTCCAGCTCGTGCTGTTGCTGATGGACGTGGTCCAGTAGAGGTCGAGCGGGTAGGTGGTGGTGCAGCTCCAGCTTGCGGAGACGTACTCCTGGAGGGTCACCGTGGCGTTGCCGATGACATCGCCCTCGATGCCGCTGACGTTGAACTGGTAGAAGGTGCGCTCGATGTCGTTGGGGCAGCTGCCACCTGCAGCGTAGTAGCCGCACACGCCGACGCCGGGGTGCGAGGCGTCGCTGGACCCGCTCTGCATCCAGTTCTGCGTGGTCTGGTAGGCGGACTGGACCCAGGTCCAGGCGTAGCCGTCCTCGCTGACCGGGACGAAGTCGGGGTCGATGTAGTAGGGCGCGGTGCCGTGGGCCAGCAGGTCCTGGCTCGGCGCCAGGTCGACGCCCCCGGCGTTCGCGGTCACCGGCACCTGCGCGGTCCGGGCGGCGCGTCCGGGGGCGGTGGGGTCGCTCTGCTCGTGCGCGTTCCCGGACGCCGCCGACGGGGCGGGGGCGTTGGCGGCCGCGGCCTGCGGGCGCACGCCTGCGGGCGAGGTGGAGCTGTCCCACATCAGGGGCGCGGCCGACGCCCAACGCGGCTTGCCGTCGGCCGACTTGGCGACCAGGTTGCCCGCCTTGTCCCCGCTGACCGAGATGCCGTCACCAGCGACGTCGAAATGCAGGTTCGCGAGCTGCGGGTTGGCCGCGGCCGCCTGCGTCTTGACGACCAGTACGGTGCTCAGGCCGCCGGCCTTGGTGGCGGTGACCTTGAGGTCGGTGTCCGGCGCGACGGTCGGGTAGACCAGGGTGTCGCCACTGACCGTGGGAGCCGGGAGCTTGAACGGCGCGGTGAGGGCCAGGTTCTTGCCGTCCGCGTCGGTCAGGGTGGCCAGCGGGCCGTCACCGCCCTTGGAGAGGACCAGCGGCGCTGCCGAGACCTTGGGCGAGAACGTGCCGTCCGGGTTCGCGGCGAGGGTGGCGTCCAGCGGGAGCCAGCTGCCGTTGCGCTTGGTGCGCTGCTGCTCGGCGTGCGAGGTCAGCTTCAGGTGGCCGTCGGGCGTGGCCACGGTCTCGCTGGACGCGGTGGTCAGCGAGTCGACCGGCACCTGCTGGTGGGTCGACTTCGCCTTCGCTATCGCCTGTCCGACCACGTCGCCCTGGGGGACGTCCTTCAGGTGCCGCGCGTCGTTCGCCGCCGTTGCGGCGGTGGACGGCGTGGCCGACGGCTGGTCGGCGACGGCGGGCGGCAGGGCGACGGCCGAGGCGGCCACGAGAGCCGCTGCGACGGTCAGTGGTCGAAGGAGCGCGGCGTGGCGCGCTCGCTGTCTGTTCACGGTGAGATTCCCCTTGAGAAGCGCTATGACCTGCGGATATGGTCCGTGCGGCCGATGAGAACGGTGTCGTCCGAACGTTCGTTTCGGCAAGTGCCACAGTGGTCTGACTGTCCGTTTTGACCAGAGGCTGCCGCTATGACCGGTGCATGAAATTGATCACAGTGGTGCGAATTGACGCATTGTCATTCTAATGCTTACTCTCCCATCCCACCATTAGAATATATCGGGGATCCGGCGGCTGATGCCGGGTCGGAAATGGGGGGATGTGATGGCATTGACGCCATCCGAAACTCCGCGCACACGAACCGCCCGCCATCTGAGAGGGAAGGCGGTGGCGGTCACCGTCGCGGCGGTCCTGGGCTCGATGCTCGCGCCGGTGTCGGTCGCCACCGCGGCGGGTCCGGACTACTCGAAGATCTGGTCGCCGCCGAACACGGCCCTGCCGAAGACACCGTCGGTCAAGGGCGCGAACGTCGCGCCGGTGCCGGTGGCCAAGCCGGAACACCCGGTTCCGCCTGTCTGGACGCCGCCGAAGAGCCCGCAACTGGTCCCGGCCGGCCACGCCTCGGTCCGGCTGGGATCCGCGCCCGGGCCGAAGGCCCTCACGACGGGTGAACGACCCGAGGCCGGTGACGAGTCCAAGGCGTCCGGCCTGCCGGTCACCGTCGCGCCGCTCGCGGGCTCGTCGATGGCGGGCCAGACCGTCCAGGTCGACGTCGCGGACGCCAAGGCCACTGCGGCCGCGGGCCTTCCCGGCGTCGCGGTGACCATCACCCGCCCGGGCGCGGGCGACGACGCACCCGTGCGCCTCGACATCGACGCGTCAAGCCTCGACGCCGCCTTCGGCGCGAACTGGGCGGCCCGCGCACACCTGGTGGTGATGCCGGAGTGCGCGACGACGACGCCTCAGGTGCCCGGCTGTCTGAAGCAGACTCCGCTCGACTCGCACTACGACCCGTCGACGAAGAAGCTCGTCGCCGACGTCCCGCTCACCGGCACCGGGACCGCCAAGTCCGCCACGGTGAAGGCCTCGACCACCACGGCCGACGGCGCGGCCCGGGCGGTGTACGCCGACAGCACCACGACGTCGACCACCGTCGTCGCGGTGTCGGGCTCATCGAGCGGCGCCGGCACGTACTCCGCCACTTCGCTGAACCCGTCGCAGGCATGGACGGCCGGCGGCTCCTCGGGGGCGTTCACCTACTCGTACCCGGTCCAGTCACCACCGGCCCTGGGCGGCTCGGCGCCATCGGTGGCGCTCGGCTACGACTCGTCCTCGGTCGACGGCAAGACCTCGTCGACCAACTCCCAGGCGTCCTGGATCGGTGACGGCTGGGACTACCAGCCCGGCTTCGTCGAGCGCTCCTACAAGCCGTGCTCTCAGGACGGGATCACAGGCTCCGGCGACGAGTGCTGGGGCGGCGCGAACCTGACGCTGTCGATGGCCGGCCACTCCGGCCAGCTCGTCCCGGACGACGCGTCCTGCACCGCGAGCGCGCCGGCCTCGATGGAACAGTCGGCCTGCACCTGGCGGCTGAAGGGCGACGACGGCACGAAGATCCAGTTCCTCACCGGTGCCACCAACGGCACGTGGAACGGCTCCTACATCAAGCTGACCGACACGCACGGCACGGCCTACTACTTCGGCCTGAGCCACCTTCCCGACGCGAACGGCAACCCGAGCACGCTGGGTGCGGACAGCGGTTCGGCGTGGACGGTGCCGGTGTTCTCCCCGAACTCCGGCGACCCGTGCTACGACTCCACCAAGGGCCAGGCGTCCTGGTGCCGGACGGCGTGGCGCTGGAACCTCGACTTCGTCGTCGACACGCACGGCAACCTGACCACCTACACCTACACGCCCGAGACGAACTACTACGCCCTCGGCGGCGGTCAGAACAACGGGACCGGCGCCAGCACCTCCTACACCCGAAGCGGCGTGCCCTCCACGATCGGCTACGGCCAGCGCCTGTCGGACCAGCTGGGCAACAACGGTTCCTACAACCCGGCGGCGAAGATCGTCTTCACGTCGGGCGAGCGCTGCATCGGCACGGCTTGCGACCCCGCACAGCGGACGCTCGCGAACGCCACCAACTGGCCCGACGTCCCGCTCGACCAGCAGTGTGACGGGACGAGCACCTGCACCGTCTACGGGCCGACGTACTGGACCACCAAGTGGCTCAACAACGTCACCACGTATGTCAGGGCCAACGGCGCCTATCAGACGGTCGACTCGTACGCCCTGAACCACACGTTCGCCAACGTCCAGAACGCCACCGAGAACACCCAGGTCGCCTGGCTCGCCTCGGTCCAGCGCACCGGCCAGGACGCCCAGGCCACCGGTGGTGCGGTCCCGCCGCTGCCGCCGGTGTCCTTCACCTCCCAGCTGCTGCCCAACCGCGTCGACGGCACGAACCTGGTGCCCGCCCGGCCCGCGTACAACCGGCCGCGCATCCAGATGATCACCAGCGAAACCGGCTCGACCATCGGCGTCAACTACGACAGCGACGTCCTCGTCGCCAATTCGACCAGCTGCTCGCGCAACAACAACGTGATGCCGGCCACCGCGGACAGTGACACGCGGTCCTGCTACAACGTCAAGTGGTACCCGCCGAACTCCAAGCCCGGCGACGCACCGGTCGACGACTGGTTCCTCAGGTACCCCGTCACCAGCGTCACGGTGAACCCGAACACCCCGGGCGCGACCCCCCAGGTCACCGGCTACAGCTACGGCAAGGCGGCCTGGCACCGCAACGACTCCCCGCTCACCCGGGACGTCGACCGCACCTGGGACCAGTTCCGCGGCTACGCGAGCGTCACCGCCGTCACCGGCAGCGGCACCGACGGCCCCCAGGCGCAGAAGTCCACGACCTACTACCAGGGCATGGACGGCGACCGGCTCGCCAACGGCTCCGCTCGCAGCATCACCAACCTCGCGGGCCCGATGAGCGGCCAGGTCACGGGAAGCAACCCGGTCACCGACTCCGACTGGCTGTCGGGCCAGACCCTGGAGTCCGACACCTACACCCAGGCCGGCGGCGGCATCGCCTCCTACACGGTGAACACGTTCAGCGGTCCGGTCACCACCGCCACGCACGGTCAGGGCAGCCTGCCCTCCCTCGTCGCCCGCTACGCGGCGACGGGTTCGGTCGGTACGTCGAAGGACCTCAAGGCCGACAACACTTGGCGCACGTCGACCAGGACGACCACGAGCGATTCCGCGCACAACAACCGCTTGTCCACCGACCTTCACAGCGCCGACGGACTGCCGGACATCTGCAACAAGTACACCTACGCGACCGGTGCCAACCCCCAGCAGACTGACCTGCTGTCCCGCACGATCGTGGAGACCGGCACCAACCCCTGTACCGCCCAGGCCCTCCAGCCCAACACGGTCTCCGCCACCCGCACGCTCTACGACGGCCTCCCCTTCGGGCAGGCCGGGGCGGTCGGCGATCCCACGGGAACCCAGGTCCTCGACAGCTGGGACGCCAACGGCAACCCGGTCTACCCGACCGTCCAGACCAAGACGTACGACGCCTACGGCCGCGTCAGCAGCGTCACCGACCCGTTCTCCACCGACAGCGCCCACACCAGCGGCGCGATCACCACCACCAGGTACTCCGCCGCACAGACCGGTGAGCTGCCGACCGGCATGACCGTCACCATCCCGGCCCCCGCCGGCGCGAGTGACGTGAGCACGGGCCGGACGACGACCACCACACTGGACAGCGCCCGCGCGCTCCCGACTGCGGCCACCGACCCCAACGGCCGGACCGTGAACGAGGCCTACGACCAGCTCGGGCGCCTCACCAGTGTCTGGCTACCGGGCCGGCCCACCACGTCCAGCGCGAACAAGACCTTCTCCTACTCCCTCCCGGGCATCGCCAACAACAGCGCGGTGCCACCAACGATCACCACCTCCATCCTGCGATCGGACGGATCGCACAGCGTCGGCATCCAGATCACGGACGGCCTGGGCCGCACGGTCCAGACCCAGTCCTCGCCGGCGAGCTCCGCCTACAGCGGGCGGATGATCACCGATGCGGTCTACGACTCGCAGGGCCGGATAGCCCGTGCGAACGCCGCCTGGTACAACAACGACACCGCACCCAGCACGACGCTGTACCAGACCACCATCCAGCGGGCCCCGGCCCAGACCTACACCGTCTACGACGGGCTCGGCCGCCCGGTGACCATCCAGTCCCTGGCCTTCGGCGCGGTCCAGAGCACCACCACCAACGCCTACCCCGGCGTGGACCGCACCGACGTGACCCCGCCCGCCGGGGCCACGCCGACCTCCCTGCTCACCGACGCCCGCGGGCAGAAGGTGCAGCTGTGGCAATACCGGACGGCCACCGCCACCGGCAACCAGACCGACGCGGACGTGACCTCGTACACGTACACGACCGACGGTCACCTCGCCACGCAGAAGGACGCCGCGGGCAACACCTGGACCCATGCCTACGACCTGCGCGGCCGTGAGATCTCCACGACCGACCCGGACACCGGCACCACCACCAAGGCCTTCGACCCGGCGGGCCGCCTGGCCTCCACCACCGACGCCCGCAACCAGACCGTCACCTACGCCTACGACCTGCTCGGCCGGAAGACCGGCTCCTTCGCCGGCGCCGCCACCACGGCCAACCAGCTGACCGGCTTCACCTACGACACCGTCCTGCCCGGACAGCCGGCCACCTCCACCCGATACGTGGGCGGAGGCACCGGCACCGCCTACACCACCTCCATCGACTCCTACGACACCGACTACCACCCCACCCAGACGACCACCACGATCCCCGGATCCGAGATCAGCTCCGCGCAGCCGTTCAAGTACGTCTACCAGGCGTCCTACGACCCCATCACCGGCGCACTCACCGCCGACAGCCGCCCGGCAGTCGGCGACATCGCCGCCGAGACGGACCTCTACTCCTACGACACCAACGGTCCGCTGAGCAGCTTCGGCGCCTTCGGCGGCGTGACCTACGACGTCGGCTCGGCCTGGGACGCCTACGGGCGCAACATCCGCTCCACGGTGAACCCGTGGGGCACCCAGATCGTCGTCACCAACACCTACGACGAGTCCACCGGTCGCCCGCTCCAGCAGTTCGTCGACAAGCAGACCGCCGGCACCGGCGCAGTCCAGCAGACCACCTACGCCTACAACGCGGCAGGTCAGGTCACCGCGGCCCGCAACATCCCGGACAACACCCCGTCGTCCACCGACCTGCAGTGCTTCGGCTACGACTACCTCGGGCGACTGAACGCCGCCTGGTCCGACACCGGCACGCTCACCCAGGCCGCGCAGCCGACGGTGGGAGGCGTCGGCTCCTGCACCAACTCCACGCCCACCGGCGGTGCTCAGGCCCCGTCGAGGACGACGGTCGGCGGCCCGGCCGCCTACTGGCAGACCTACGGCTACGACCTGACCGGCAACCGGACCCAGCTCGTCCAGCACGACCCGTCCGGCGACACCACCAAGGACGCGACCAGCACCCAGACCTTCCCGGCCGCGGGAACCGTCAACAGCGGCAGCGGCGGACCGCACTCCCTGACCACCAGCACCACCGCGGTCAACGGCAACTCCACCGGCTACGCC
Organism: Streptomyces sp. SP17BM10; assembly: GCF_036322405.1. Classification (NCBI taxonomy): domain Bacteria; kingdom Bacillati; phylum Actinomycetota; class Actinomycetes; order Kitasatosporales; family Streptomycetaceae; genus Streptomyces; species Streptomyces sp. SP17BM10. Next base: position 83,675 of record NZ_JAQYXB010000480.1, read on the forward strand.
CACGACGCCTACGACGCCGCGGGCAACACCGCCAGCCTCTACACCTACGCCAACGGCACGACCACCCTCGGCTGGACGGCCGAAGGCAAGCTCGACACCGTCAACCCGACCGTCCAGATCACCGGCGTCGGCGGCAAGTGCCTCTACCTCCAGAACAGCAGCAGCGCCTCCGGGACCCCGGCGGCGATCGCCGGCTGCACCAGCACCCCCGCCGAGAAGTTCAACACCACCGGCAACGTCCTCAAGGTCTACGGCCAGTGCCTGACCGCGATGGGCACCACAGCCGGTTCCGCGGTTCAGCTGCAGCCCTGCAGCGGGAGCTCGACGCAGACCTGGACGAGCCGTTCGGACGGCACCATGCTCAACGGCGCCGCCAACGAATGCCTCGCGGTCCCCGGTGGTGTCACCGCCGACGGCACCGCCGTGGTCATCGCGGACTGCGGCACGCCCGTCCCGGCCGGCCAGGGCTGGAGCGTCCCCGACCAGCACACCGGCTACGTCTACGACGCCTCCGGCAACCAGCTGATCCGCCGCGACCCCGGCAAGGTCACCATCACCCTCGGCGGTGACGAGCTGGTCTACAGCGGCGGCACCCCGACCGGCGTCCGCTACTACCAGATCCCCGGTGGCATCACCCTGGTCCGCCAGGGCGGCACGTCCACCTTCCAGATCAACGACCCGCACGGCACGGGCACCCTGGCCCTGGACGGCACCACGCTCACCGAGAGCCGCCGCCCGACCGACCCGTTCGGCAACCCCCGCGGCCCCCAGCCCGCCACCTGGGCCGGCGACCACGGCTTCGTCGGCGGCACCAAGGACGACACGACGGGCCTGACCAACCTCGGCGCCCGCGAGTACCAGCCGTCCACCGGGCGGTTCATCAACCCGGACCTCCTGCTGAACACCGACGACCCTCAGCAGTGGAACGGGTACGGCTACGGCAACAACGACCCGGTCAACCGCAGTGACCCGAGCGGCCTGATGGTCGCCGACCCCACCACCGGGCTCGGCTTCGGCACGGTCAGTCAGATGGACGATTACCACAACGACCATCCGGCGCCCGATCCGATCTGCACGCCAGGCACACCGGGGTGCTTCGGGCCCGTCGTCCCGACGTCCACGTCCACGTCCACGCCCACGCCGGTCTGCAGGCCCGGCACGTCAGGGTGCTACGGGCCCGTCCTCCCGAAGAAGACCCTGTTCCCCGCCCCTTCGCAGCCACTCCACGATTCCCTGGAATGCGGCAGTGAGAGGACCTATTCCGAGATGGCGTGCACTGCCATAGCCATGGCAGCCATTCCCCTGGGTCTGGCGCAGGGAACGGTCCAGGCGGTCGGAAGCGCGAGCACGACGTTCAGCCAGCAGATGCGAGCGGGGAAGACCTCCCAGATCCGTTCGCGAGGCGCGCAGGGAATGAACTACCTCCGCCGCAATTCGGACGTCCAGAAGTTCGGGAGCCTGGGCCGGTCCGATGGCTGGACGCTCTTCGGCAGAACGCTCAGTGGAGTGGGCGCCGCTCAGGCTGCGATGTCCGGCTATGACGGCGCCAGGGACAACGGAGCTACGGTTGCCAGGTCGGCGGCGATCGGAATCACCGAGGCCGGTGTCGATTTCGTCATCGCTGACGTGGTGGGGACAACCCTGGTCCGAGCCGGAATCGCAGGCGGCGGTCTCGTGGGAGGAGGCGTCCCTGGTGCCGTGGTCGGTGGGGTGGCCGGAGCGGTGGCCGCCGCGTACGTGACGACCTACGTCACGAACTACACGAATGACCTCATATCGAATGCGTATGGAATGATTCCGCCTAGCAAGTGGTTTTAGGAGGCTGGTTTGAGTCAGGGAATCTTCGTCCTGCTCCTGATTTCGGGTGGGGCGGTGTTCAACACGTGGCGTGCCGTCATGGTGGCCAGGCGGCCGGACCTGTTCGAGCCGTACGCCCAGCAGGAGCCGCTCAGCATCTTCAGCCCGAGGTTCAGGCGGGGAATGGTGCGTGGATCCGCCCCCATGGCCGTCGCCAGCTGGGCGCTCGCGGCGTTCATGTGCACGGCGGTTGTCATGGGAGGTCGGACGGCAGTGTCTGCCGACTCCCTGCTGATTGCCGCGATACCGCTCGCGGTTCTCGTGGCCGGCTTCCTGATGGCCATTTCGGTGGCGGCGTTCAACCGCCCGAAATGGTGCGTGCCCAGGTACCTTCGCGACGAGCCGGGAGCCTGGTCCAAGCGAGCGAAGCAGCATTGAATCGGGGGAACCTGACACCCTGATCCATTGACGCCCGGAGGGGCGCCACCCCACACGGCGGCGCCCCTCCGCGGCTTTCCCGGGTCGATCGCTCCCGGTGTCGTGCCATCAACGTGGCGGACGCGGAGCGGCCGCCACGAGAGCCTCGGAACCGGGTCCGTGCCACATCGGTCAGAACCGGCCAGTTGGGAGGAATCCCCTTTCGAAGACCCTCTCAGAACTCGCCGGGGTCCAACTTCCACGGCGAACGGCTCCAGCAGCCGCAGCCGGACGCCGAAGGGGCGGGAGCCCTCGATGAGGGCGCAGTCGGGCTCGCCGAGCCGGGAGAACAGCGTCCACCCGCGTTCCCTCCGGTCGACCAGCAGGTAGACCGGAGAGCCGAATTGCGCGTAGCGGCGGCGCTTCACGGTGTGCCCCGGGTCGGTGGTCGACGGCGAGAGGACCTCGACGTCCGATCGGGGATCAGCGCCCCCCGATGACTTGACGAAATCGGCTGGTACGACGGCCAGGTGCGGCACATAGCGCTTCGCCGCGCCCGGGCAGTCGAGGGCGCCGGAGCCCGCGAGCCGGCCGAGCTCGCGGATGCGAGGACGGAGCCGCTGCCGAGGGGCGTCTGGCACACCCCTCTGGCCAGATGACTAAGCGCTTGCTTAGACTCACGCTCACGTGTCATCGCCGTGTCGACTGGAGGCGCCCCCATGTCCGCTGTCAATCGCCAGGTCCGTCTTGCCCGCCGACCCGTCGGGGAGGTGCGCGACGGGGACTGGGAGCTGGTCGACGGCGCGGTCGGCGAGGCCGGCGACGGGCAGTTCGTCGGGCGAACGCGGTTCGTGTCGCTGGACCCCGCGATGCGCGGGTGGCTGGACGACCGGCCGTCGTACCTGCCGCCGGTGGGGATCGGCGAGGTCATGCGGGCCGGGTCGGTGGTCGAGGTCGTCGAGTCGCGGCACCCGAAGTTCAAGGTCGGCGACCACGTCGTGGGCGCGTTCGGCGTGCAGGAGTTCGCCGTGTCGGACGGCAAGGGCGCGCTGCGCGTCGACCCGTCGCTCGCGCCGCTCTCGACGTACCTGGGCGCCCTCGGGATGCCCGGCATGACGGCGTACTTCGGCCTGCTGGACGTCGGCGCGCTCAAGGAGGGCGAGACGGTCGTGGTGTCCGGGGCGGCCGGAGCCGTCGGGACGATGGCCGGCCAGATCGCCAAGGTCAAGGGCTGCCGGGTGATCGGCATCGCGGGCGGGCCGGAGAAGTGCGCCCTGCTCACCGAGGAGCTCGGCTTCGACGCCGCGATCGACTACCGCTCGGAGGACGTCCGCAAGGCCCTGCGCACGCACGCCCCGGACGGCATCGACGTCTACTTCGACAACGTCGGCGGCGACATCCTCGACGCCGCCCTCACCCGGCTCGCGATGCACGCCCGCGTCGTGATCTGCGGGGCGATCAGCCAGTACAACAACGAGACCGCCGTCCAGGGCCCCTCCAACTACCTGTCCCTGCTGGTGCGCCGGGCCCGCATGGAGGGCTTCGTCGTCTTCGACTACGCGAGCCGCTACACCGAGGCCGCGGCCGAGATCGCCGGCTGGATCGGCGAGGGCCGGATCAAGGTCAAGGAGCACGTGGTCGAGGGCACCGTCGACGACTTCCCGCAGACGTTCCGGATGCTGTTCAGCGGCGAGAACACCGGGAAGCTGGTGCTGCAACTGCCGTGATCACCGGGTTCGGCGCCCCGCCGGACGAGTGCCGGTGCGAGGGGCGCCGAACAGGAAATCTTGCGGTGGCGGGCCAGGGTAGGCAGGACGAAAACCACCGATTTGGTACAGAGCGGTATCTCTCTGTGAGCATGGGCGGTCGCTCCACCGAGCGCAGCAGGACCAGGAAAGGCGCACCACCCCCATGCAGACCAGCCCGGCCGTGACCCGGCAGGCTCCCCGGCCGACCCCGCCCACCGGCGCGGAGCCCGCCACCCCCGTCCCCGCCCCCTCCGGCCGGCGATTCGGCCTGCCGACCGCGACCGCGCTCGTGATGGGGAACATCATCGGCGGCGGCATCTTCATGATCCCGGCGGCCGTGGCGCCGTTCGGGACGGTCAGCCTGGTCTCGTTCGCGGTGCTGACCGTCGGCGCGATCGCACTCGCACTCGTCTTCGGACAGCTGGCCCGCCGCAACCCGCGCACCGGCGGGCCTTACGTCTACGCCCGTGAGGCGTTCGGTGACTTCGCCGGGTTCATCTCGGCCTGGTCGTACTGGATCACCACGTGGGTCAGCAACGCGGCGCTCGCCGTGGCGGCCGTCGGCTACCTCGACGTACTGGTGCCGGTGCAGCACTCCACCGCCGTCACCATCGCCGCCGCGCTGACCGTGCAGTGGCTGCCCGCGCTGGCGAACCTGGCCGGCACCCGGTACGTCGGGGCCGTCCAACTCGTCTCCACCGTCCTGAAGTTCATCCCGCTGGCGCTGGTCGCGGTGGGCGGGCTCGGCTTCTTCGACCCGAAGAACCTCGGCCCGTTCGACGCCTCCGGCCAGGGCGTGGTCGGCGGCATGACAGCCGCCGCGGCGATCCTGCTCTTCAGCTACCTCGGCGTCGAGTCGGCGGCGATGAGCGCCGGCAAGGTCCGCGACCCCGAGCGCAACGTCGGCCGGGCGAGTGTGCTCGGCACGGCGGGCGCGGCCCTGGTCTACCTGCTGGGCACGCTGGCGGTGTTCGGCACCGTGGCGCACGACAAGCTCGTCCACTCCTCCGCGCCGTTCTCGGACGCCGTCAACGCGATGTTCGGCGGTTCGTGGGGCGGGACGGTCATCGCCGTCGCGGCACTGATATCGATGACGGGCGCCCTCAACGGCTGGACGCTGCTCGCCGCGCAGGCGCCGTACGCGGCCGCCAAGGACGGGCTGTTCCCGGCCGCGTTCGCCAAGGAGAAGCGCGGGGTGCCGGTGCTCGGCGTCGTCGTCAGCGTCGCGCTGGCCTCGGTGCTGACGGTGCTCAACTTCGCGTCCGGTGCGAAGGGCGCGTTCGACGCCCTCGTGCTGATCACCACCTTCACCGCGACCGTCCCCTACCTGCTCTCCGCCGCCGCCCAGCTCTACTGGCTGGTGCGCGACGGCCGCGAGGTGGCCGGCGGCCGCCTCGTCCGCGACGCGGTGCTGGGCCTGGGCGCGTTCGGCTTCTCGCTGTGGCTGGTGGCGGGCGCCGGGTACGCGGCCGTCTACCAGGGCGTGCTGTTCCTGTTCGCGGGCGTCCTCGTGTTCGTCTGGATGGCCGGGCGCCGCAAGGATTAGCCAACACCCATGCCGGGAGCGCCCGGTGGTACTTGTCCGCCGCAAGTACCGCCGGGCGCTTCCCCGTCGCCGCGGGGACGGTCAGGGGGCTTCGCCCAGTGGCACCGTGAACCAGGTGGTCTTTCCCAGCTCGGCGGGGCGGGTGCCCCAGCGGTGGGCGATGGCCTCGACGAGGGTCAGGCCGCGGCCCGACTCCTCGTCCGTCTCGGCGAGCCTGGGGTGCGGCAGGTGCGGGCTGTGGTCGGTGACTTCGACGACCAGTTCGGCCGGGTGGCAGCGCAGGTGCAGCCGCACGGGGCCCTTGCCGTGCTGGATCGCGTTGGTGAGCACCTCCGACGTCAGCAGTTTGACGTCATCGGTCAGGTGGCCGTGGTTCCAGGAGCCGAGGACCTTCTCGACGAACACCCGCGCCTCGGCGGAGGACGTCGGGACGGCGGGCAGCTCGATCGTGGCCGTGGCGTCCGGCGCGGCGGGCACCTGGGCCAGCAGGAGCGTGACGTCGTCGTCGTAGCCGGGCACGGGCGGGAGCAGCGTCGCGAGGATGTGGTCGGCCGCGGCTTCCAGGTTGCCGGGGTCGGGGGCCGTGTCGATGGCGGCCATGAGGGTGTCGAGGCGGTCCTCGATGTCGCACCCGGGGGCCTCGATCAGGCCGTCGGTGAACAGCGCGAGCAGGGTGTGCGGCGGCAGGACGGCGGAGGTCTGCTGATGGGGGACGCCGCCCACGCCCAGCGGCGCGCTCACCGGCGCGGGCAGGATCCGGGCGCCCTCGCCGGGGGTCGCGGCCAGGATCGGGAGGTGGCCGGCCGAGCAGACGGACACCTCCCGGGTGTCGGGGGCGATGACCAGGTAGCAGCAGGTGACGAGCTGGTCGGGGACGGCGAGGTCGCCGACGACCGTCTCCAGCGACTGCATCAGCTCCCTCGGTCCCATCCCGGTGATGGCCAACGCGTGCGCGGCCGAGCGGAGTTGACCCATGACGGCGGCGGCCTCCAGGCCGCGGCCCATGACGTCCCCGATGAGGATCCCGACCCGGCCGGCGCCCAGCGGGATGAGGTCGAACCAGTCCCCGCCGACGCCCGCCCCCTGCGTCGCCGGCCGGTAGCGGTGGGCGGCGGTGAGGCCGGGGATGGCGGGCGGGGTGCCCATCAGGCTGCGCTGGAGGGTGAGCGCGATGTGCCGCTGCTGCTCGTAGAGCACGGTCAGTTCGGCCTCCGCGGCCTTGCGGTCGCTGACGTCGCGGACGGCGGCGGAGAACAGCAGGCCGTCGCTGGTCTCCAGCGGGCTGAGGCTGATCTCCACGGGGAACTCGGTGCCGTCCTTGCGCAGCCCCCGCAGGTCCAGGCCCGCGCCCATGGGCCGCACCTGCCGGTTGGCCGCGTAGCCGTTGCGGTGCCGGGCGTGGTGGGCGCGGAACCGGCCGGGGATCAGCAACTCGACCTTCCGCCCCAGGAGTTCCTCGCGGCCGTAGCCGAACAGCGCCTCGGTCTGGGCGTTCACCAGCGTGATCGTCCCGGTGTCGTCCACGATCACCATCGCGTCCGGCGCCGCTTCGAGCAGTCCCCGGAACCGCTCCTCGGCGGCCGGTGAGCCGCCCTCGCTCTCCCCCTGGGCCTTCGCTGATCCGTGCGCCTTGCCCATGTCGACCCCAGATGCGTCGTACTGTACGAGTTTCGAGAGCAATACCACCGCAACAGGGCTGCTTTCCAGGACACTTGACCCCATTTGTCGCATCACGAACGGAACTGGACGCCATCTGAACGCAACCAACCGTTCAGCGAGCTCCGCGCTTGCGGCACGCCCCCGGCGCAGGCCCGACAAACCGGTACCGCCGACCGCCCGCCCGGGAGAGACTCGACCGGACGGTGAGGAGGGGGAACCATGGCACGACCCGCGGTCGGAGCGACGCCGCACCGCTGCATCGAGTGCGGCGGCTACGAGTACGGCGGCGCGCCCACCTGTTCGGCCTGCCGCGCACTCGTCGACGGCATCGTCGAGGACGAGTGGGCGGCCTTCCTGGCCCGCATGGAAGCGGCCGGCGAACCCGACGCGACGGCCCTCGCCGAGCTCGTCGCGGCCGAGCCGGACCAGCACGACTGGCGCGTGGTCGACGCCGCCCTCGACCGCCTCATCTGCCCCGACTGCGGCGACCGGCTCGCCCGCGGCCCACTCGGCTGCGCCCCCTGCGACCTCGCCCACGGCTTCCGGTACGCCGCGATCGAGACCGACCGGCCGGGCGTGCCGTGGGGCAACGAACACGGCGTCCGCGTCAACGTCTCCGTCGTCCGCCGCCCCCACGTGACCTCCCCCGACGAACTCCTCGCCCGGCGCCTGACCCTCCCCCTCCTCCTCGCGGGCCACCTGCCGACGACGGCGGAGGCACAGCGGATGAGCGCACGGATCCGGCAGGCCCCGGCGGCGCGGCGGGAGGAGGTCATCGCGGAGGCCGTGGAGGAGATGCTGCGGCGGAACTGCCTGGGCGGAGGGTGATCATTTCAGCCCGTAGTCTTCCTCCCATGACCGAGCACTGCTGCGAATTGATGACGACCCGGGTCGACTGGCGCTGCGACCAGCACGACGACCCCTTCGAATGCCCGGACGCCCTGGTCCACTTCAGCGCCACGTTCCAGGAGTACGGGCTGATCGTCCACGACGGCGGTGCGGCGGTCATCGAGATCGGCTTCTGCCCGTGGTGCGGTCGGCGTCTCCCGGAGTCGCAGCGGGACCGGTGGTTCGACGAACTGGAGCGCCGCGGTATCGATCCGTGGGAGGACGACGTGCCGGAGGAGTTCGAGGACGGGCGCTGGCTCGCCTCGCTGCCTCGGGAGTAGTGTCGGCCCCCTATCCGAGGGTCTCGGGGACTCCCGGGGTGAGCCAGTGGAGGCGGTCGGCGAGGCCGGCGGCGGTGAAGTGGGCGGTCGTCTCCTCCCGGCCCTCGGTGAAGTGCTCCCACGACGTGTAGTGCAGCGGGACCACCCGGCGGGCGCCGAGGGAGCGGGTGAGGGCGGCGGCCTGGGCCGCGTCCATGGTGATGAGCTCGCCGCCTCCGAACGCCTCGATGCGGGCGGCGCCGAGGTGCAGGAACGCGGTGCCGATGCGGAAGCGCCGTCCGATCTCGTCGAGTTCGGGGATGTGGACGGTGTCGCCCGAGATGTAGACGGCCTCCTCCTCGCCGGGCACCTCGATCACGAAGCCCGTGACGTCGCCGACCGGGCCGTGGAGGCAGGGCGTGCCCGTGACGCGCAGCGTGCGGCCGTCGACGGTCAACTCGTGCGTGGCCCACGGCGCCAGGCCGACGGCTCCCCCGCCGAGGCGGCCGACGCCGCTGACCGTGGTGAGCACCGGGCGGCCGTCCAGCAGCTCGCGGCCGGTGGCGTCGAGGTTGTCGGGGTGCTCGTCGTGGCTGAGCAGGACCGCGTCCGCCTCGGGCAGCCGGTCGGCGTCGATCGCCGGGCCGGCCGTGCTCTGCAGGGTGACGGGGCCGCGCCGGTACTCGGCGGGTGCGGGGTCGAAGGCCGGGTCGGTGAGCAGGCGCAGGCCGCCGATCTCCAGCAGGGCGGTGGCGGTGCCGATGTGGGTGACGGTGATGGTCACGTGGTCTCCGTGGGTCAGGTGTGGTCAGTGTGGTCAGGTGTGGCTCAGGTGGTGGCGACGCGGAAGCGGCGTCGGTATTCGGTCGGGGTGGCGCCGAGGTGGTCGCGGAAGACGCGGTGGACGGTCTCGACGGAGCCGAAGCCGCAGGCGCGCGCGACGGCGGGCAGGGGCTGGTCGGTCCGTTCGAGGAGGCGGCGCGCGGCCTCCAGGCGCAGCTGCTCCACGTAGGCGCCGGGTGTGGTGCCGGTCTCGGCGCGGAAGACCCGGGCGAAGTTCCGTTCGCTCATCGTGACGCGGGCGGCGAGCACGGACACCGAGAGGTCGGCCTCGAGGTGGTCGGCGATCCAGCGGCGCAGGGTGCGCAGGTCGGCGCGGCCGCCGGTGCAGTGGGTCAGCGGGACACTGAACTGGCTCTGGCCGCCGGATCGCTGGAGGTACATCACCATGACGCGGGCGATGTCGAGCGCGAGGTCGTCGCCGTGGTCCTCGGCGACGAGGGCGAGGGTCAGGTCCATGGAGGCCGTGAGGCCCGCGCTCGTCCAGATCCGCCCGGAGCGGATGAACACCGGGTCGGCGTCGACCTCGACGGCGGGGTGGTCGGCCGCGAGGCGGGCGGCGGTGGCCCAGTGGGTCGTCGCCCGGTGCCCGTCGAGCAGCCCGGCCGCGGCCAGCACGTGCGCGCCGGCACACACGGAGGCGACCCGCCCCGCCTCCGGCCCCACCTCGCGCAACCACGCCACGACGGCGTCGTCGACGCGCGGCACGGGCCCGTCCGCCCCGACGTCCACCCGTCCGGGCACCAGGACGGTGTCCGGGCGCACCGGCGGCTCGCGCAGCGTCTCGCCGACGTGCAGCGGGATGCCGGAGAACGTGTCCACCAGCCCGGCCCGCTCGGCACGGAACCGGATGTCGTACCCGGCCGCTCCCGGCGGCAGCAACCGCGTGGCGAGCGCGAGGACCTCGGCGGGTCCGGTCACGTCCAGCGCGTTGATCCCGGCGAAGACCGGGATCACGACGAGGTGCGGGAGGGGTGCGGGCTTGCTCATGTCCCCAAGCCTCGCCCGGGAACCGTGGTGGCGGCAATGACGGGAGTATGCAGGATCCGGACACGGGGCGGAGCGGCGGCAGTGGGCCGCCGGCCGTCGAGAGGGCCGGCGGCCTGCTTGCCGGGCAGGGCCCGGCCGCGCCGGAGGAGATCCGCATTGCGGAATTCACATTCCGCCAGACCTCGAGGGAGGGTGAGGCGCCACCGGAGCCCGTCAACAGGGGGACCGGGGCGTCAGAAGACGCAGGGAATCCCTCCGTCGGACTGGGCGTCGACCTTCGGGCCCTGCATCGGGAGGTTGGCGGTCGGGTCGGTGGGGCCGGCGGTGGGGGTGGCGGGGCGGTCGGAGGCCACGCCGTCGAAGGTCGTGCCGAGGGTGACCACCACGTGGCCGGCGCCGGCCGAGGAGGACTCGGCAGCGGTGACGCCGTAGCGGGCGGCGATCTGGTCGGCCGCCTCCTTGGCCCCCTTGCCGTACGTGACGGTGGTGGTCTTCGGCTTGGTGGCCGCCGGACCGGTCCGGCCCTCCTTGAAGCCCATGCCGACCAGGACCTTGACCTCGTTGGACGAGGACACCCCGGCGGCGGAGGAGGCGTTGAACACGTCCACCGTGGCCGGGGCCGCAGCCTGCGTGGGGGTCGGCGGCGAGGTCGGGGCCGCGGTCGCGTCGGCGGTCGGGGTGTCACCCGGGGCGGGGACGGCGGCGGCGGCGTCGGCTCCGGTGAAGACCTGCTTGACCACCTTCTGGATCTTCGCCGGGGTCACGAGGTTGACGTCCTGCGGCGGGTCGCCCTTCTTGCCGCCGGTGTCGTAGGTCAGGGTGTTGAACTCGACGTTGCCGCCGGTCAGGGCCGGGGCCTGCTGGGCGAAGTCGAGGATGTTCCACTCGTTGTCGATGACGAGGTCCTTCTGCACCACGCCGAACAGCTTCTGCATCGCGCCGAGGTCGCCGATGACGCCCTGCTGCTTGAGCTTGTGCATCACCGAGGAGATGAAAGCCTGCTGACGGTGCGTGCGGGCGAAGTCGTCCGAATTGCCGTGCCCGTCGTTGAGATTGTGGCGCTGGCGGACGAAGGAGAGGGCGTCGGCGGCGTTGAGGTGGCTGACCCCGGCCGGGAGCTTGAGGCCGGTGCCGCCGCCCTCGTGGCCCGGCGTCCGGGCGATGATCGGGTCGTTCACCGGGTGGGTCAGGCAGACGTCGATCGGCTCGAGCGCCTTGGCGATGTCGTAGAAGCCCATCAGGTTGACCTCGGCGATGTGGTCCACCGGCTGGTCGACGAACTTCTGGACGGTCCGGATGGTGGCCGCGCGCCCGGCGTCGCGGCCGGCCTTCTCCAGGTCCGCGCCCTTGAGCCCCTTGGCCTTGGCGCTCTTGTCGAACCGGTCCTTGGCGTTGCCGTAGGCCTCCTTGATCTTGGCCATGCCCATCTCGGAGCCGTCGCCGCCGTAGGTCATCACCCAGTCGTCGCGCGGGATGGAGACCGCCTGCACCTTGCCGCCGCCCGCCGGTATGTGCAGCAGGATCAGCGAGTTGGTGTTGTAACCGCCGATGCTGGAGTCGGCGCCGGCGTGCAGCTCGTTCTGGACGATGGCCGGGTCGACGTCCGAACCGTCCATGTTCTTGCGGCTGTCGAGGCCGATCAGCAACAGGTTCACCGAGTTGTCGAGGTGCTTGGGCGCGTCCTTCTTCGTCTCGGCGATGGCGTTCGACGTGGTCATCCCGTCGGTCAGGGACGTGTACTCGTACCAGACCACACCGCTGGCGACGAACACCGACAGCCCGACCGAGCACGCCACCGTCCGGCCCACGATCAGCGCCGGCGACCGCCGTCCGGCCGCACTGCCCGTGACCCGTCCACCGCTCCGCCTGTGACCCACGCTGCTGCCCCCATCCTCGACCGACGACTCCTCTGAATTCCCAGAGGCGCTGACCTACCGTTCATGTTGCACGATGTGTCGCGGATCACGAGCGCCCGGCAGAGCCTCTGGCGCCCCAAGCGGCTGGATTCAGCACCTGGAGCCGATGATGTGCTGCGACGCCGGCCGCCACGGCTTCGACCTGGTCGACCTCGCCGCGCACCCGGTCGGCTGACCGGCCGGGCCGCCCGGGGGCCGAATGCCCCCGGGCGCTCGGCCTTCACGTGTACGGCGGGTGGTAGGCGAGTTGGCGCTCGACGGGGCCCGCGCCGAAGTCGCCGAGGCCGTTGACGACGTCGCCGGGAGCGAGGCGGACGAGACGATGCAAGGAGGTCGGCGAGCGCCGAGTTGATCTTCATGGTCGGGAAACGAAGGGCCCCGGTTTCCTCGGCGGCCGGTCAGGACGGCGGCTCCCCTGGGCCGGTGATGTGGCGCAGGTACGCCTCCGGGCGTTCCAGGTAGCGCCGCCAGTGGTCGACGAGGGCGAGGTCGCGCCAGTGGGTGGGCCGGATGCCGTGGTCGCCGACCTCCAGGACGGCCGAGCCGGGGGTGGCGGCGAGGATCGGCGAGTGGGTGGCGCAGACGACCTGGGCACCGGTGCGGCCGAGTTCGTGCAGCAGGCCGACGAGTCGCAGGCTGGAGGTGAAGGAGAGCGCCGCCTCGGGCTCGTCCAGGATGTAGAGGCCCGGCTCGCGGAACATCGACTCGAAGACGGTGAGGAAGCCCTCGCCGTGGCTCATCAGGTCGGTGCGCTCGCTCCAGTACCGGCCCCGGCCCTGCTTCTCCTCCATCATCTGCAGCGCCGTCTCGGCCCGCAGGAAGAAGCCGTTGCGCCGCGAGCGCGGGCCCGAGGCCATCGCCCGCCCGCGCTCGGCGTAGTCGAGGCGCAGGTGCTCGCCGAGCACCCCGCGCTCCCGGGGGCCGGCGTAGCGGGCGCCGGCCCGGCCGCCGTAGTTGTCCACGCCGTACGCCTCGGCGAGGGCCTCGACGAGCGTGGACTTGCCGGAGCCGTTCTCGCCGACCAGGAAGGTCACCGGCGCGGGGAAGGAGATGCCGCCGCCGAGCAGGCCCCGCACGCACGGGACCGTCCACGGCCACTGCGACAGCTGCCGCTCGGCGAGCATCTCCCGGTGGACGCGCATCCTCTCGACGATCACTCTTCACGCTCCCTGATTCGTACACGGTCCGGCTCACCATAAACAGGGGCACCGACGACGGCCTCCGGGAGACGATCAGCGCAGGCCGGGGAGGGCGCGCAGTTCGGTGATGCGGAGCAGGCGGGCGAGGAGGAGGAAGAGGAGCGCCATCGTGAGGCCACCCGCCGCCAGGGACAGGACCGGGGTGCGGAGCGCGGCCACGGCGCCGTCCGTGCAGCCCAGGCCGACGAGCCAGCCGGCCGCGCCCGCGAGGGCCGCCGCCGCGGTGAGCTTGCCGTAGGTGCGGCAGATCCGGCGGCCGTCCAGCAGGCCCTCCGTGCGGCGGCGCAGCCGGACCGCTGTCAGGAGCAGGCCGACGCCGTACGAGAGCGCGTACGCGCCCGCCATGCCGGTGACGGCCCAACGGGCCGGGAGCAGCAGGTGGCAGGCGGCGGCGAGGGCGACGTCGGTGGCTCCGATCCACAGGGCGAGGCGGAACGGGGTGCGGGTGTCGTCGAACGCGTAGAAGCCGCGCAGGAGGAGGTACTGGGCGGAGAACGGGACGAGGCCGAGTCCGAAGGCCTGGAGCATGTGGCCGAGCGGGAGGGTCGTGGCGGGGTCGGTGGCGCCGTGCGCGAAGAGGAGTTGCGCGATCTGCGGGCCGAACGCGAGGAAGGCGAACGCGGCCGGCACGATGACGACGCCGCTGATCCGCAGCGAGCGGGAGAGATCGGCACGGAGGGCACCGATGCGGTGCTCCACGACCGCGCGGCTCATGCGCGGCAGCAGGGCGGTGACGAGGGTGACGGTGACGATCGACTGCGGCATCGTCCAGATCTGCTGCGCGTAGGTGTAGGCGGTGTACCCGACGCCGTCCTTCGGGAGCGCGGTGTCGGCGGCGGAGGCGAAGCGGGTGACGAGCGTGCTCGCGACGAGGTTGGTGAGGACGAACAGGAGGGTCCAGCGGGCGGCGCTCACGCTCTTGCGCAGGCCGGTGCCGCGCCAGTCGAAGCGCGGGCGCGGACGGAAGCCGGCGGCGAGGGCGTACGGGACGAGGGAGAGCGCCTGGACGGCGAGTGCGACGGTGGTGCCGGTACCGAGCAGGGCGACCTGTTCGGGGGTGATGCCGGAGACCTGGTCGGGGGCGTTCAGCAAGCCGACGTAGAGGCCGAACACGGCGATCAGGACGACGTTGTTGAGGACCGGCGTCCACATCATCGCACCGAAGCGGTCCCGGGCGTTGAGGACCTGGCCGAAGATGCTGAAGACGCCGTAGAAGAAGATCTGCGGCAGCAGGTAGCGCGCGAGCACGACGGTGAGCTCGAACGCGGCGTGCGTGTCCGGGGTGTCGCTCTGATAGAGGGCGATGACCGTCGGCGCGGCCCACACCGCGAGGGCCGTCCCGGCGGCGAGGACGCACAGCACGAGCGTGACGAGGCGCTGCTCGAAAGCGGTGCCCCCGTCGGGGTGTTCGGCGTGGGCGCGGACGAGCTGCGGGACGAGCACGGAGTTGAGCGCGCCGCCGATCAGCAGGAAGTACAGGCTGGTGGGGACGGTGTTGGCCAGGTTGTAGGTGGTGGCCAGCAGGCCGACGCCCAGGGCGTCGGCCTGGAGCACCTGGCGGATCAGGCCGGTGGCGCGCGAGACCACCGTCCCGGCGGCCATCAGCGCCGACGAGCGCGGTGATCCGCTCGTCCGTCCCGGGGAGGCGTGCCGTCCGTGGCTCTTGCGTCCGATCACGGAATGAACCGACGCCCGGACGACGGCCGGTGGTTCCCCGGTCAGTCCTTCCAGACGGTGGCGGTGGCGTTCAGCGCGTAGTCCGCCGGGGCGATCGAGTCGATCTTGATCAGGGCCGTGCGGCCGCCGGGGGTCCGGAGGCAGACGAGCGAGCCGACGCTGACGTGGGCGCTCTGGCCGGGGTGGGTCATCGCCCACTCGCGGCACTGGGCGCCGGTCGGGGCCGACTGGCCGTCCCAGAGGCCGAACTGGTCGTGGTCCGGCTGGATCTCCTCGCGCAGCACCGCGGTCGTGGGGGTGAAGCCGGTGGCGTAGATCCCGTGCGGGAAGCCGGAGGCGCTGGTCGGGGGGTCGAGGTCGAAGTCGATGCCGCGGTCCATCGTGATGGCGACCGGGACGCTCCAGAGCTGAGCGGGCCCGGTGGCCGACGGGGACGGCGGCGCGGCGACGGAGGTGGCGGGCGCCGGTGCCGCGGAGGGCACGGAGGGTGCGGAGACCGATGGCGTCGCAGCCGAGATCGGCAGCGGCAGCCGCTTCGGATCGTCGCTCGTGGGCCGCACCGCCGTCCCGAGGATCAGCGCCAGGACCCCGACCGCGACGACGCCGAACCGCGCCCCGGGGGTCTTGGGCCCGGGCAGGCTGATCCCGGCGCCGCTCGCGGCCTCCCTCGCGAAGGCCACCACGAAGCAGAGCAGTCCGAAGACCCACAGAGTGATCGTTCCGGCCATCGGTCCCCGTCCCCCGCCCCATCTGACCCGACATCAGGCCAGCCGATGCTACCGGGTTCCAGCCGTGCGGGCGCCGGCAATTCCGCGCGGGATCCGCCTTGGTCGAGCGCCTCCCGGATCCGCCGGGAAGGCTGGAACTCGTAGAGGTCGAGGACGCCCGGCGGGTCCGCCGGTCCCGGGCCGCCGTCGGCGACTCACGTGACGATGTCGGCGACGGCGTCCGCCTCGTCGACGCCGGCGAGCCACACCGGGCGGCCGCCGGCGCGGCGGCCCTCGGCGGACGGGTGGACGACCACACGTAGGCCTGCTCGCACGCGTCCAGGCAGGTGCTCGGGCGGACGGTCGCCACCCCGTCCAACGCGCCGCGCAGTCGGGCGGGTTGGGTGGCGTGGTCCACGCCGGGCACCTTCGGGGTGCCGCAGCAGCTCCGGCACACCGTCACCGTGGTGCGGGCCGCGGGCTCCTCCTCCTCCTCTCCTCGCAGCGGCTCACCGGCCGGCCCTGGCGCGGGTCCAGGCGGCCTCGCGCAGCAGCCGCAGGCCGTTGAGGCCGACGATGACGGTCGAGCCCTCGTGGCCGAGGACGCCGAGCGGCAGCGGGAGGGTGGCGACGAGGTCCCACACCACCAGGACGGAGATGAACACCGACGCGATCACGAGGTTCTGCACGACGAGACCGCGCGCTCGCCGGGAGAGCGCCACCACGGTCGGGACGGTGGCGAGTTCGTCGCGCACGACCACCGCGTCCGCGGTCTCCAGGGCGAGGTCCGAGCCGGCCCGGCCCATCGCGACGCCGGTGTGGGCGGCGGCCAGCGCGGGCGCGTCGTTGACCCCGTCGCCGATCACCAGCACCTTGCGGCCCGCCGCCTCGCGCTCGCGCACGGCGGCCACTTTGTCCTGCGGCAGCAGCGCGGCGCGCACGTCGGTGATGCCGACCTCGGCCGCCAAGTGCGCTGCGGCGCGCGGGTTGTCGCCGGTCAGCAGCATCGGCGCCCCGCCGGTGAGCGAGGCGAGCGCGGCGACGGTGGCGGCGGCGTCGGGGCGCAGCCGGTCGGCGATGCCGAGCACGCCGAGCGGGACGCCGTCGGCCTCGACGAGGACGGCGGTGCGGCCGGCCTCCTCCAACGCACCGACGTGCGCGGCGGCTTGGTCGACCTCTGCGCTACTGCGCCCGTCGAGCAGGCGGGCGGGCGCGGCGACGGCGATGATGCGGCCGTCGACGGTGGCGCTGACGCCGATGCCGGGGGTCGAGGTGAAGTCCTCGGCGGCGGGGAGGGCGAGGCCCCGGGTGCGGGCGGCGTCGACGACGGCGCGGGCGAGCGGGTGCTCGCTGGGGTGCTCGGCCGCGGCGGCGAGGGCGAGCAGCCCGTCCGGGGTGAGGCCGGAGCCGGTGAGCGGGCGGAGGTCGGTGACGCGCGGGGTGCCCTCGGTCAGGGTGCCGGTCTTGTCCAGCGCGACGGCGTCACTGTGGCCGAGGCGCTCCATGACGACGGCGGACTTGACGAGCACGCCGTGGCGTCCGGCGTTGGCGATCGCGGAGAGCAGCGGCGGCATGGTGGCCAGCACGACGGCGCACGGCGAGGCGACGATCATGAACGTCATCGCGCGCAGCAGCGAGTCGGTCAGGGCCGCGCCGAGGGCGAGCGGGACGGCGAAGACCGCCAGGGTCGTGAGGACCATGCCGATCGAGTAGCGCTGCTCGACCTTCTCGATGAAGAGCTGGGTGGGTGCCTTGGTCTCGGACGCCTCCTCGACCATCGTCACGATCCGCGCGATCACCGAGTCGCGGGCGTCCCGGTCGACGCGGATCCGCAGGGCGCCGGTGCCGTTGAGGGTGCCGGCGAAGACCTCGTCGCCCGTGGCCTTGGCGACGGGCAGCGGCTCGCCGGTGATGGTGGCCTGGTCGACCTCGCTCGCGCCGTCCAGGACCCGCCCGTCGGCGCCGATCCGCTCGCCGGGCCGCACGAGGACGGTGTCGCCGACGGCGAGGGCGTCGGTGGGGACGCTCTCCTCGGCTCCGCCCGGGAGCAGACGGGTGGCGGTGGCCGGGGCGAGGTCGAGCAGCCCGCGCACGGAGTCGGCGGTGCGGGCGGTGGCGAGCGCCTCCAGGGCGCCGGAGGTGGCGAAGATGACGATCAGCAGCGCGCCGTCCATGACCTGCCCGACGGCCGCGGCGCCGAGGGCCGCGACGATCATCAGCAGGTCGACGTCGAGGGTCCTCTCCCGCAGCGCCCGAAGGCCGGCCCAGGCGGGCTCCCAGCCCCCGGTCACGTACGCGAGGGCGTACAGCGGGCCCCAGGCCCAGGCGGGGGCGCCGGTCAGCTGGAGCGGCAGCGCGAGCAGGAAGAGCACCGTCGCCGCGGCGGCCCACCGGGCCTCGGGCAGGGCGAACACCCGGGTGCGGCGGCGGGGAGCGGCGTCCGGACGCGGCGGCGCGGTGGGCGCCGGGCGCTCGATCAGGGTGGCGGGCATGGCAGGCGGGGACCCTTCGGACACGACAGGACGAGGGCAGGGCTGGGCCCTGGCCGTCTCCACGATACATGAACATATGAACGCTCCTTCATTCATGGGCTGTACGATGGCTCCCATGGGCCACGGAGCCGCCACCACCCGATCCGCCGGGACCGCCGCCGAGGCCGTCCCGCGCACCCGCCTGGACGCCGACGACGCCGCCCGCGTGGCCACCACCCTCCAGGCCCTCGCCACCCCCTCGCGCCTGCTGATCCTCTCCCGCCTGCGCGAGGGCCCCTGCGCCGCCACCGAACTCGCCGCCGAGGTGGGCATGGAGCAGTCCGCCTGCTCCCACCAGCTCCGCCTGCTGCGCAACCTCGGCCTCGTCACCGGCACCCGCCGGGGCCGCTCGGTGGTCTACGCGCTGTACGACGACCATGTGGCCGAACTGCTCGACCAGGCCGTCTACCACATCGAGCACCTGCGCCTGGGCCTGGCCGACGCGACCGACTGACGGCCGGGCGCCCGCACCTGGACGGCGGACCGAGCCCGCTGGGACGATGGCGCGATGCCCTCCCCCGACTCGCTCGACTCCCCCGGCTCGCCCGTCACCGCCGACGCGCTGCTGCGCGGCGTCGCCGCCAACCGCGCCGCACCTTCGGACGTCCTGCTGCGGCTGCTGGCGCCGGAGGCGAAGCCCGCGCGCGTCGACCTGTGCGAGCGGCGTCCGCTGCCGGACGACGTCGTCGAGGCCGCGATCACGCACCCGGAACCCGGGGTCCGGCGGGCGATCGCCCGGAACAGGTACGTCCCGGTGGAGATCCGCAGCCGGCTGGTCCACGACCCGCTCGACTTCGTGCGCGTCGCGCTGGCCGCCGGGCCGCGTCCACGCCACTCCCGCACCGTGCCGCTGCCCGACGAGGCGCTGGTCGCCCTGCTCTGCGCGCAGGACGATCCCGACCGGGGCGGAATCCTCACCGCGGACGAGATCCGGCAGGAGCTGGGCTTCTCGTGCCAGATACCGCAGGCCTTCTCCCTCCGCACGGTCGACCACCCTCACCCCCGGATCAGGGCCCACGCCGCCGGCAGCTGGCAGTTCCTCACCCCCGCCCAGCGCGAAGCCCTGCTCGCGGATCCGGACGAAACCGTCCGCGAGCGGGCCCGTCGCGAAGCCAGCCGCCTCGACCCGGCCACCCTCGACGCGCGCTTCCACCGCCCGGACCTGAGCGAGCGCGACCGGCGCACCCTGCTCTGGATGTACGCGGCCTCGGACACCGTGGCCGAGTACTGCTTCACCGAGGATCCCGGCTGCCTGCCCGCACTCGCGGCCAGCCCGTACACCCCCGCACACGTCGTCGGCCGGCTCGCCCGCCACCCCGACCCGGCGCTGCGCCGACACGTCGCCGAACGGATCGACGTCCCGGCCGAGTTGCTCGCGGAACTCGCGGCGGACCCGGACCCCTCCGTCCGCACCCGGGCACTCGCGCACCCGTTCCCCCGCACTCGGGCTCAGGCCGCCGTCATCCGCAGCGTCCTCGCCGACGACCCTGCGGAGCTCGGCCCGATCGGCGCGGGGGCCGTGGCCGAGCCGGACTGGTACCTCGCCGGCGCCGTCTCCGAACTCCCGTCGCTGCGCCGGGCCGCGGCCACCTGGCCCGGCCTGCCCGCGCACCTCGTCGAGCGGCTCGCGAACGACCCGGACGCCGGGGTGCGGCACCTGCTGGCCTACCACCACCCCCTCGCCCCGCCTCGGACCGTCCTGGCGGCGTTCCTCGCGAGCCCCGCCCAGCGCGCGTACCTGCGGACGCTACCGACCCTGCCCCGCACGGGCCTTCAGCACCTCCTCGGCCACGAGGACCCCGAGGTCCGCGCCCTGGCCGCCGCGGACCCGTCCCTCGACCACGCACCCGTCGGCCTCCTCACCGACCCCGACGAGCGCGTCCGCCGGGCCGCCGCCACCAACCCGCTGCTCCCGCCCGACGTCCTGGACGCCCTCCTCACCGACCCCGCACTCGCCGAGGCCGCGGCGGCCAACCCCGCGCTCACCGCGAAGCGGCTGCACGGCCTCCTCGACCTCGCCGGGCTGCCGTAGCCGCGCCCGCTCCGCGCCGTCTCCGCGCTGTCAGGTTCGTCGCCGACGCCTACGGGCTCGCGGACGCCGACGTGGAGGAGCTGATCGCCGAGCGGGACTGGCAGGAGCCGAGGAAACGCACCATGTGCAGCTTCGTCACGGCCCGGCCGCCGACCAGGACCGCCCTCGGCTCCCGGCCCCACACCTCGAAGCCACACGAGGTGTAGAGCCGGACCGCCGCCTCGTTGCCTTCCGAGACCGTCAGCAGCACTTGCCGCAACTCCGCCTCGGCGGCCGCCAGTTCGAGCGCCTGCTCGACCAGCGCGCGGCCCACGCCCCGGCCGCCGGCCGCACGGGCGACGGCCATGCCGAACAGCGTCGCCTTGTGCCGCTCCTGGCTCCGGGCGCGCAGCCTGAGGCCCGCCGTGCCGATCAGCCCGCCGCCCGCCGCGAACGCGCCGAGCAGCACGCCCTCCGCCAGCCGGCGGACGGACGCCGCAACGGGCTTCGCGCGCTCCTCCTCGTAGCTCGACGTGAAGGCCTCGGGCGTCTCCCGGAGGGCCTCCAGGCGGAAGGTCCGGTACACCTCCGCGTCGCCCGCACCCAGCCGCCGGATCGTCACGCCGCCGGCGTCAACGGCGGACACGCGTGCACCTCGTCAGGTACGGCATCGCGATCTCGTCGCGGTCCGCGAGGTCGGGGTGGGTGTCGAGGAGGTGTTCGACGTCCGCGAGCAGGCGGGTGCGCTCGTCCTCGGGGAGGGTGATGACGTAGCTGCGGGAAGCCACCATGTCGAGGATCCCGGCCCTCGTCGTCAGGTGCTCCCAGCGGATCTCCAGCCGCTCGGGGGCGCCGAAGGGGGCGGGGACGACGGGCTCGGTGTCGATCGTCCGCTTCGCCGAGCGGTGCATGAGGGCGCCGAGTTCGGCGGCCCACCGCTCGGACTCGTCGCGGACGTTCCAGATCAGGGAGAGCGTGCCACCGGGGGCGAGCACGCGGGCGATCTCCGGGACGGCGGCGCTCTGGTCGAACCAGTGCCAGGCCTGCGCGACGACCACCGCGTCCACGCTGCCGTCCGGCAGGGGGATCCGCTCCGCCGAGCCGCCCCGCACGGCCGCCTTCGGGACGGCCGCCGCCAGTCGGTCGCGCATCGCCCCGTCCGGCTCGACGGCGACGACGTCCAGGCCCGCGTCGACCAGCAGGCGGGTCAGCTTGCCGGTGCCCGCACCGAGGTCGAGCACCCGGCGGGCCTCGCGCGGCACCGCCGAGCCGATCAGCGCCAGCGGGTAGCCGGGCCGCCCCTGCTGGTACGCGTCGGCCGCGGCGCCGAACGAGCGGGCCCGCAGCTTGCCGGACCAGCGCCGGGTGGCGCCCTGACGGGTCATCCCGCAGGCGCGGCCGATCTCCTCCCAGGTCGCGTGGCGGCCGCGGCGCAGCTCCTCGATGACCGCCGTGCGGCGGTCCTCCAGGGCGGTGATCACTTCGGACAGCCGGTGCAGACCGGCGAGGCCGCCTTCGCCCGCGACGTCGGCGGCGATGCGGCCGGCAAGATCATCGATAGTCACGGCCCCGCACTGTAGGGCCGCCCCGCGCCGGGCGTCAACATCCATTGCTCGGCATGCAACAGATGTTGCCCCGCCCGCCGAGCAGCTGAGTACCCGCACCCGCACGACGACGCCCCACCAGACGTCGCCCCGAGGAACCTCCCCGGGGCGGCGTCCTCGCGTACGCGCGCGACACCTCACTCTTTCGAGTGGGAACAGTCCGACGCCTTTGACCGTCGATAGCACGAACTCCGGCTCCCCGAAAGTCACTTCGCGCAGAAACCCTCCGCATGAGCGAATCCCCGGCAGGTTGCCGGTGCGAGCGCCCCGGGGCGAGAAACCTGGTGCGGGCGCCGGACCCGGTGGCACGGGGGCGCGACCGGCGCGAGCGGTCGAGCGCACGTGCGACATGTCTGACATGTCCGCCAAGATCGCACAAGTCAGCACTGCCACAGTAATTTTGAGTTTCGTTCAGAAATGTCGCGGCCCGGCTATGCTGCCTCGGACCACCGCCCCCCGACCCCTTCCGATGTCCCCTTCCGACCGTTTGAGGATGCTGATGCTTCAACCCGGATCGTCCCCCGGCAGACGGCCCACCGCGCCTCGTCCCGGGTGGCTGCTGCCCACGGCCGTGCTCGCCGCCGCCGCGGTCGCCGCCGTGGCGATCGCGGTCTCCGGCGCCCGCCCCGAGGTGATCTGGAGCGGCATCGCCGCCACGGCCGCGGTGGCCCTGGTGGCCGCCGAGGCGGGCCGCCGAGGCCGGGCGCTGTCCCTCCTGCGCCGCGAACACGCCCGACAGACGGACGAGTTGCGCCAGAAGATGCTCCGGCAGGACGCCACCATGGTCGCCCTCTCCCGCCAGGAGCTGCCGGCCGCGCTGGCCCGCCTGCGGGCCACCAACTCGGTCGACACGGCGATGCACGCCTACGAGTCCAGGGACCCGATGCTCAGCCCCGAGTACCGGGCCGCCCGGGACGAGCTGCTGCACCGCGTCCTGCGGGCCGTCGACGAGGAGACCGCCCAGCGCGAGGCCTCCCAGCGCGCCTTCGTGAACATCGCCCGGCGCGTCCAGGCGATCATCCACCGCCAGGCCCGCGACCTGCGCGAGATGGAGGACCGGCACGGCAACGACCCGGCCGTCTTCGACGACCTGCTGCGCCTGGACCACGGCAACGCCCTGACCGGCCGCCTCGCCGACTCCATCGCCGTCCTCGCCGGCGCCCGCCCCGGACGCCAGTGGAGCCGCCCGGTCGCGCTCTACAGCGTGCTGCGCGGCGGCATGTCGCGCATCCTGGAGTACCAGCGCGTCTCGCTGCACCCCACGCCCGAGGTCGCCGTGATCGGCCCCGGCGTCGAGCCGCTCATCCACGCGGTCGCCGAGCTCCTGGACAACGCGACCCGCTACTCCCCGCCGCACACCCACGTGCACCTCACCGCCTCCGAGGTGCAGACCGGCATAGCGGTCGAGATCGAGGACGGCGGCCTCGGCCTCAGCGAGGACGGCTACGCCCGCGCCGAAGAGGTCCTGCGGCACGCGCAGGGCGAGTTCGACCTCAACGACCTCGGCGAGACCCCGCGCCTCGGCCTGGCCGTCGTCGGGCGGCTGTGCCGCGCGTACGGCTTCCAGGTCACGCTGCGCCCGTCCGCGTACGGCGGCATCCGTGCGGTGCTGGTCGTGCCGCGCGAGCTGATCACCACCGCGCCGGCCACCGGACGCGCGCACGGCATCGGCTCCATCTCCGGCCCCCGCCCGCTGCCGGCCAACCAGCCGCGGTCCAAGTCCTCGTCGCGGCCGTGGGGTCCGCCGCCGCTGTCGGTCAACAGCCCGGCCTTCGCCAACTCCCCGTGGGCCGGCACCGGTCCGATGCCCAACGGCCCGGTCCCGTCCGGTCAGGTGTCCTCCGCCGCGCTGACGCCGGGCCAGGTGCCCGGACCGATACGGGCGAACGGGCACGGGCCCGGACCGATGGACGACCTCCCGGTCGTGACCGAACGCGGCCCCAACGGGCTGCCCCAGCGTCGGCGCCACCGCCAGACGCTCGGCCGCACCGGCTACCCCGCGCCCGCCCGGGACACGGCGGGACCGGCCCAGCCCGCGCCCAAGGAGACGGCCAAGGAGCCGGTGCAGCCCGGCATCTGGCTCACCGCCTTCCTGGAGGGCATCAACGGCGAGGCGTCGCCCACCGGTTCGGGCGAGAGCCCCGGCGGAGCCGACCAGACCAGAGACAACACGGCAGGGAAAGGCGAGCAGTGATTCAGCAGCGCACCAACATGGACTGGATGCTCAAGGACCTGGCGCTGAGCGTCCCGTACGCCCGCCACGTGATCGTCCTGTCCTCGGACGGCCTGCGGATGGCCCAGTACGGCACCGACCCCGACGCCGCCGACCGCCTCGCGGCGGCCTGCGCCGGCCTGCAGAGCCTGGCGACGGCCGTGGCGCACGAGTTCCCGCACGGGGACGGCGGGATGCGCATGGTCGTGATCGAGGTGAGCGGCGGCTTCTTCTACATGATGGCGGCCGGCTCCCGCGCGTACCTCGCCGTGCTCGCCGACGAGGGCGTCGACGCCGGGCTGGTGAGCTCGCAGATGCGCGACCTCGTCGCCCGGATCGGCGAGCACCTGACCACGCCGCCGCGCAAGGGCGAGCAGGTCGCATGAGCGAGCGAAAGGTGGATTCATGACTGACCCCGGCCCCGGCGGGCGCCGGGACGACGACGATCCCGAGCGCCTGTACGTCATCACCGGCGGGCGCAGCGGGCCGGCCGGACCGACCCCGTTCGACCTGGTCACGCTGATCGTCACGCGCAGGGACCCGCGGCCCGGCATGCAGCCCGAGCACGCGGCGATCCTGCGGCTGTGCACCGCACCCCTGTCCGTCGCCGAGATCTCCGCCTACCTGCGGCTGCCGACGAGCGTGGTGACCGTGCTGCTGGCGGACCTGCTCGACGACGAGCTGATCGAGGCCCGCGCCGCCGTACCCCCGGCGGACTTCCCCGACCGTGCCCTTCTGGAGGCGGTGATCCATGGACTACAGCGACTCTGACACGCTGGTCGGGCCGGCGGCCTCGGACCTGCTGCCGGCCACCGCGACCGCGGCGGTCAAGGTCGTGATCGTCGGAGGTTTCGGGGTCGGCAAGACGACCCTGGTCGGTTCGGTGAGCGAGATCCGTCCGCTCACCACCGAGGAGACGATGACCCAGGAGGGCGAGGGCGTCGACGACGTCGCCGGGGTCGAGCGCAAGACCGAGACGACCGTCGCGATGGACTTCGGCCGGATCAGCATCAGTGACGAACTGGTGCTGTACGTGTTCGGCACCCCCGGGCAGGAGCGGTTCTGGTTCCTGTGGAACGGCCTGTTCGAGGGCGCGCTCGGCGCGGTGGTGCTGGTCGACACCCGCCGGCTGGAGGTCAGCTTCGAGGTGATCGGGCGTCTGGAGGACCGGGGCGTGCCGTTCGTCGTCGCGATCAACGGCTTCCCGGAGTCGCCCGCGCACCCGGTCGAGGAGCTGCGGGCCGCGCTCGACCTGCCGCGGGACGTGCCGATCGTCACCTGCGACGCCCGGCGGCGCGACTCCTGCCGGGACGTCCTCATGGCCCTGATGCGCTACCTGTACGACTGCGCCGCGAAGCGGGCGTGAGCCGGCGCCCCGCCGGTCCGATCCCGCTGTTCCACCCGTTCCCCCCGCCCGTTCCGATCCCGTCCGATCCCGGAGACCCTGTGACCACTCCGCACTCCGACAGTGCACTTCCCGACGATCTCGCACTGTCCCCACCCCCCGGCTGCCCCGCGCACGTCCGCCCCGAGATCGGTCCGATCGGCCCGAACGGCGTGCGGCGCCTGTACGGGCCCGAGGCCGAGGCCGACCCGTGGGCGGTGTACGAGAAGCTCCGCGCCGAGCACGGCGACGTGGCGCCGGTGCTCCTGTACGGCGACGTGCCCGCCTGGCTGGTCCTCGGCCACGCGGCGAACCTCACGGCGATGCGCACGCCGTCGCTCTTCTCGCGCGACTCCCGACTGTGGACGAAGTTCAAGGACGGGACCGTCGGCGCGGACTCGCCGCTCATGCCGGTCGTCGCGTGGCAGCCGCTGTGCGTGTTCGCGGACGGCGAGGAGCACCGGCGGCTGCGCGGTGCCCTCAACGACGGGCTCGGCGGCTTCGACCACCGGGGCATCCGCCGGCACGTGATCGGCTTCGTCGACGCGATGGTGCGGGACTTCGGGCCCACCGGGCACGCCGAGTTGGTCAGCCAGTTCGCCGAGCACCTGCCGATGCTGGTCCTGACGCAGCTGCTCGGCATGCCGCGCGAGTACGGTCCGCGCCTGGTCGACGCGGCGCGCGACCTCATGCGGGGCACCGAGACCGCGATCGAGAGCAACGAGTACGTCGTGGCGAGCCTGCGCCGGGCCATCGAGCGCAAGCGCGTCGAGCCGGGCGACGACCTGGTCACCTCGCTCATGCGGCACCCGGCCGGGCTCACCGACGACGAGGTCCTGGAGCACCTGCGGGTGGTGCTGCTGGCGGCCAACGAGACCACCGTCAACCTGATCGCCGACACGCTGAAGATGGTCCTCACCGACCCGCGCTTCCGTGCCAGCCTCTCCGGCGGGCACATGACCCTCGCCGAGGCGCTCGACCAGGTGCTGTGGGACTCCCCGCCGATGATCCTGGTGGCCGGCCGCTGGGCCACCGGGGACACCGAGCTCGGCGGGCAGCAGATCGAGGCGGGCGACCTGCTCCTCCTCGGCCTCGCGGCCGGCAACTTCGACCCGATGGTCCGGCCCGACCGGAACGCGCCGCTGCACGGCAACCGCTCCCACCTGTCCTTCGGCAGCGGCCCGCACGAGTGCCCCGGCCAGGACATCGGCCGCGCCATCGCCGAGACCAGCATCGACCACCTCCTCACCCGGCTGCCGGACCTGCGGCTCGCCGGGGAGGAACAGGACCTGGACTACACGTCGGCGTGGCTGGCCCGCCACCTCGTCGAACTCCCGGTCGAGTTCACGCCGGTGACGCTGGAGGCGCCGGAGCCGGAGGAAACACCCGCCACCGCCTCGGAGCCCGAGGTCGAGGCCCTCGCCCCGGAAGCCGAGGTCGCGGCGGAGCCGGTGACGGTCACCATCCCGCAGCAGCGCGGCGGTTGGTGGAGCAGGCTGACGGCGCTCATCCGCCGCTGACGTACTGCCCGATGCCGTCCCGTGCCCCCGGCCCGCCACCGGGGGCACTCTCGTCAAGCGCCGGCTCACGGCCGGGCGTAGAGCGCCGCGGCGCGGCGGGTCGCCTCGGCCAGGCGGGCCCGGAGTTCCGGCGGGTCGAGGACTTCGGCCTCCGGGCCGAGGCGCAGGAGCTCGGAGTAGCCGATCTCCCAGTCCTCGACCGGCAGGGTCACGGTCACCCAGCCGTCGGCGTCCGGCGGGCCCGCGGTGGCGAGGGCGTCGGCGGCGGCGACCGGCTCCAGCAGCGCGGAGAGGTGCTCGACGGCGAGCGGGCTCAGGCGCACCCGCGCCCGCTCCCGGACCTCGGCCTCGGCGCGCTCGAGGCCGGTGAGGCGGGTGCGGTAGCCGTCGACGAGCCGGTAGCCCCCGACGCGGCCGCGTTCGGCGTACACCGGCACTCCGGCCTCGGCCAGGGCGGCGACGTCCCGCTGCACGGTGCGCTCGGAGACCTCCAGCTCGGCCGCGAGCTCGGCGGCGGTCATCGCGCGCCGGGACTGGAGGAGCAGCATGAGCGTGATGGCCCGGCTCGCCCGCACGTCGCTGCCCCCGTTCATTCAGTCGTCGCCCGGCACCACTCTCAGGCCGACGGCGTCACGCCCGCTCCGGTTTCGCGCCGAGTTCGGCGGGGTCGGAGGCGAACACCGCCATCCACTGCGGGTGGAGGCGGTAGTAGACCACGTCGTTGTCCCAGTCGAAGGCGTCGGCGCCGTAGAAGGCCCGGAAGTACGCGAGGAGCTCCGGCCAGTCGGCGGCCGGTTCGCCGTCGAGGGGGTTGAGGACCTCCGCCGTGCCGTGGGTGAACACGCCCAGTTCCTCCCCGCGCATGTGCGCGGCGCTGACGGCGGGCCGGGCGGCGAGGTGCCGGGCCTTGGCGGCGCCGCGGGCGGTGCCGAAGTACCACTTCCCGTGCAGGAAGTGGCCGTCCACACCGCTGATCCGCGGCTCACCCTTCGCCGTCACGGTGGAGAGCGCGAGCGTGCACATGCCGGTGAGCACGCCCGTGAGCTGCTCGGCGGTGAGCGTGCGCTCGCTGCTGATGATCGAGCGCAGGTGTGCCGTGGAGCGGGTGAGCGAGGCGTCGAGCAGGGCCTGGAGCCGGCGGAGCTCGTCGGGCGTTTCGTGCATGGGGCGTCCTTGTCCGTGCGTTGTCCGTGCCTTGTCCGTGTGTCGTCCCGGCCCGCACCACCGCGGCGCCGAGCGGCTTCCTTCATCGTCCCGGCAAAACCCGACACGTCCTGTCGTGTTTTGCCGCGTCTTCGGTGCCAACCCGCTCAGGGTGTCGGCGGCACCGCGTCCACCCGCGCCGGCACCGCGTGTCCGGCGCTCGCTGGCTCCGCGACGAGGAGTTGGACGGCCACCCCTACGACGTCCTCTCCGGCCCGGTGCCGCGCACGGGTCCCGCCGGGGACTCGCACCTCACCCCTGGGGCGACGCCGACGGCAACCTCGGCCGCCTCGAACTCCGCGCCCCGGCACGGACCGCCCGGTCACCGACGAGCTGACCGCCCGCCACGTGGACGGCCGCGTGCCGGAGGCGCCCTGGGGCGCCGGGGCAGAGCCGGCAGTAGACCTCCGGGCGGAGCGCTACGGCCCGAGCGCAGTGCCGTGGCACTAGTCGTCCCAGGCGTCCGCCCGCGAGCGCTCCAGCGTGAAGGTGTCGACCGGGGTGAGGTCGCCGTGCGGGCCGTCGAAGGTATAGTAGGTGACCCTCATCCGGGTGCGGCCGCTGCGGCGGTCGCCCGGGTCGACGTCGAAGGCCGCGAAGCCGTGGGGGTGTTCGCGGTCCTGGACGGCGGCCCACGGGGCGTCCTCCGTCACCCAGATCGACTCCCGGTACGGCGCTCCCGGGCGCGGCTTGTCCTCCAGCGCGACGACGACGCGGCCGTGCGGCGTCTCGAACAGGTCGTCCTGGGTGGTCGCGGCGTTGCCGCCGGCGCCGATGACCATGTGGACGGTGCCGTGGTCGGTGTCGGCGAAGTCGGGGTCCGTGCCGGACGGGACCGGTGTGCGGACGTCGTTGGGGAGCGTCCCGCGGACGGGGTGGGAGCGCTCGTAGTAGTGCTCGTGGCCGCTCACGACGAGGTCCACGCCGTACTCGTCGAACAGCGGGCCCCAGGCCTCGCGGATGCCGAGGTCGCTGCCGCTGCCGTGCTTGGACGTCGAGATCATCGGGTGGTGCATGCAGACGACGATCCAGTCGATCGCCCGGCTGCTCCGGGCCGCCCGCAACTCGCGCTCCAGCCAGCGCAGTTGGGCGCCTCCCGAGTAGCCGCGCACGTAGATCTCGCTGCTGTTCTGGATGGCCACGTCCTCGTTGGCGAGGCTGATGAAGCGCACCGCGCCGACCGTGAACGCGTACCACATGCCGGCCGTCTCCTCGTCGGAGGAGGTGGTGGAGTCGGGCAGGTCGAAGTAGGTCTGGTAGCCGAGGGCGCCGATCGGGCCGTTGCCGCCCTCGGTCTCGTGGTTGCCGGCGCACGGCATCCACGGACGCAGCCGGGTGGAGCGGCTGTTGCTGATGAACCAGTCCGCCCACGTCGCGGTGCGGCTCTGGCCGTGGCGTCCGCTGTAGGAGGCGTAGCAGAGGTCGCCGTTGACGAGGTTGAACAGCGGGCCGACGCGCTCGACGGCGGCGACGATGTCGGCGGAGGCCGCGGTGCCGACCTGACTGCTGGTGAACACGGGGTACTTGCCGAGCGGGGAGGGCACACCGTCGGGGAAGTCGACCTTGCGGCGCAGGTTGGGCGCGGCCTGGTCGCCGAAGCTGGTGAAGGTGAAGGCGGCCCGGCCGCGCGGCGCGGTGGTGAAGGACCCCGTCTCGGGGTTGGCGCCGTCGTGCCCGGCGGCGTACAGGTACGTGGTGGCGGCCCGCAGCCCGGTGAGGCGGGCGTGGTGGACGTAGACCTCGTCCTTGGAGAGCGCGTCCCGGTAGGTGCGGGTCTCGGCCTCGACGACCTTGCCGAGCCCGCCGTCCAGCGACCCGACCCGCACGTGCGGCCGCCGGACGGACTGCGGGGTGATCCAGGAGACGGTCATCTCGCCGGAGGGGTCGTTGCCGAACTGGAGGTGGATCCCGCTCACGCTCGGCGCCCCGAGCCGGTGCGGCGTGGACTGAAGCAGCGGCGCGGGCGCCGCCGCGGCGGACCCGGGCCCCGCCACCCCCGCGACGAGGGCGGCCCCGGCCGCCGACGATCCCTTGAGTAACTGTCTGCGCGCGATGCTCACGGACTCCCCCTGCGTCACCCGGACCTGTGGTGTCGCAGAACTTTACTCGCATGTTCATGTCATGGCGATGGTTTGAGCCCGCCCGGTTCACGCCGGCCGGGGTGAGAAGCCCAATCCGCGCCCGCCGATCGCCCTTACCGCCGGCCGGCGGCCTCCGTCAGGGCCGCGCCCAGTCGGGGGACCGTCGGGGCGCCGGTGGCCGTGCCCCGGGGTGCGGTAGAAGTGACAGGAGACGCACACCGGGTGCTCCCCATGGTCCCCCGCCACCAGGCGTTCCAGACGTCCCGGAGATCGCGGAACGGGTCGCCTTCCACCTGCGGCCGAGCCGGGACGGACGCCGCGAACCGCCGCCCTGCCCTGACCAACGGCTCGGCGTACGGGATGCCCGGGAAGCGGACGACGACGCCGCGCCGCTAGCCGCGGGCCTGGCCCCGACGGGTGCGGGCGACGGGCCGCCCGGCCGGCGTCACGGCTTGCGGGCCACGCCCGCGTACGCCGACACCTCGTGGTCCGCGAGCGCGGGTTCGTCGTCGAGCTCGGGCCGCCAGCGGTTGATCAGCACCACGCCGGGGTCGTCGAGCTCCAGCCCGTCGAAGAAGCGCTCCACGCCCGCGCGCGTGCGCAGGTGGTTCTCTATCCCCGCCTCGGAGTAGCGCTTGGAGCCGATCGACACCAGCTCGGGGACGGTGTCGGCGGTGCCGGCGCTGAGGGCGAGGAAACTGCCGGACGGGAGGGCGTCGAGGAGCTTGCGGACGGGCGGGTGCGCGGCCTCGTCGGAGAGGAAGTGCACGAGGTTGACGAGCATCAGGGCGATCGGCCGGTCGAAGTCGAGCGTGCCGGCGACCGCCGGGTCGGCCAGGAAGTGCTCCGGGTCGCGGAAGTCGCCCTCGACGTAGGCGGTGCGGCCCTCGGGGGCACTGGTGAGCAGGGCGCGGGAGTGCGCGAGCACGATCGGGTCGTTGTCGACGTAGACGATGCGGCTGGTCGGGTCGACGGACTGGGCGACCTCGTGCAGGTTGGGCCCGGTGGGGATGCCGGTGCCGATGTCGAGGAACTGGCGGACCCCGTGGGCGCGGGCGAGGTGGCGGGTCATCCGGTGCATGACGGCCCGGGCCGCGCGGGTGGCGGTGCGCGACCCGGGCCATTCGGTGAGGATGCGGTCGCCCACCTCGCGGTCCACCGGGAAGTTGGTCTTGCCGCCGAGCAGGTAGTCGTAGACCCGGGCGGGGTGGGCGCGGTCGGTGCGCAGGTCCAGGGAGGGCAGCGGCTCCGCCGGCTGCTCCGACGCCCGCAGGCCGAGCCAGTCGCCGGATGCGTCGCGCTGTGCCATGGTTCCTCCCGGGATGACCTCTTCGGCCGTTTCGGTTGCGGAAGATGACCGAACGTCAGCCGGCTTCGGACTGTACACGACCACCCGCGGTGCGGGGGCCGGAGTTCCGGATCGCGGCGGTGAACGCGGGGACGCGCAGCACGGTGAAGGTGGCGAGCAGCGGTCCGAGCGAGCAGAGCGTGACGTAGTACGGGATCACGCCGAGGTGGTGGCCGCCGTTGAGCCACTCGGCGAGCAGCGGGAAAGTGCCGCCGAACGCCGCGATGGTGGCGGCGTTGACGACGCCGACGCCGACGGCGCGCACGGCGGTCGGGAACAGCATGCCGGTGAAGACGTTGAGCGTGCCGAGCTGGGTGGCGACGAGCATCCCCAGGACGACGGCGACGAGCTGGAAGGACAGCCAGCCGTGCCGCATCCCGGCGAGCAGCGGCAGCACGAGCACGACGGTGAGGGCGAAGGCGGTCCGCATGACGGGCAACAGGCCCACCCGGTCGGCGAGCACGCCGCCGAGCAGCATGGTGGCGAGCACGACGGCGAGGACGACCGTCATGAACGAGGCCGCCTCCTCCTTGCCGATGACGCCGTACGCGGCGGCGTACTGCGGCAGGTAGACCAGCGCGAAGTAGTAGCCGATCGTGCCGCCGAGGGTGTGCAGGAAGACGGTGAGCACCGCCCAGCGGTGGCGGCCCAACGTGTCCAGGAACCCCGGGCGTTCGCCCTCACCCCCGGCGCGGTCGCGGTGGAACTCCGCGCTCTCGGGCGCGACCCGCCGCACCCACACCGCGGCGAGGCCGAGCCCGGCCGCGACGACGAAGCCCCAGCGCCAGCCGCCGTGCTTCAGCCCCTCCTTGCCGAGGGTGTGGAGGAGCACCGCGAGGACGCCGTACGAGATCAGCGAGCCGATGATGATGCCGCCGTACGACACCGAGCTGAACGCGAACCGGTGGCGCGGCGGCGCGGTCTCCGTCACGTACGCGGCGACGGTGGGCGTCTCGCCGCCGAAGGCGAGCCCCTGCACGACGCGCGCGGCGACCGCAAGGACGGCGGCCCACGCGCCGATCGTCTGCTGTCCGGGCAGCAGCGCGATCCCGAGGCTGGCGGCGGCGATCACCGACATGCTGAGCGTGAGCCCGAAGCGGCGCCCGCGGCCGTCGCTCAGCCGCCCGATGAGGAACGAGCCGACGGGCCGCGCCACGAAGCCGACCGCGAAGCCGACGTACGCCGCGAGCAGCCCGCTCACACCGCCCTTGCCGTGGCCGAAGAGGTCCGCGGCGAAGGAGGGCGCGAGGACGGCGTACACGTTCCAGTCGAAGGACTCGACCACCGATCCGACGGTGGCGGCGGCCAGTTCGCGCCGCCGTCCGCCCGCGGCCGGTGCGGGGTCGCGCAGCGGCAGGGCTGCGGTCTGATCTGTCATGGCCACAGAGTCCCACTGATCGACAAGGCTGGGAATGCACTTCGCGGCAACCGCCGCGACGCCGCCCGACCGCCTGCGAACCGAGCCGGCGCGCGCTTCGTCGCCCTTTGTCCCTCTTTCACCGCGAGCCCCGGCACCGGAAGGGCCCTCCCCGTACGATCGATGTCGCAGTCGGATGATATGTGTGGCCGTGTGAAGATCCTCCGTCCCTCGCGACGCGCCGCCCTGCCCGTGGCCGTCACCGCCGCCCTGAGCGCGGCACTCCTCGCCGGCTGCACGAGCTCGGGCGGCGGCACGACCGCCGCCTCGGGCACGCCCTCGCCCGCCACCGCGGCCACCACCGCGGCGACGCCGACCGCCACGCCGACCCCGACGCCCAGGCCCACCGGCGCGGCCGACCCGGCGCTCAAGGCGTTCTACGGCCAGCAGCTCGCCTGGGCGGCCTGCCCGCCCGACCCGAAGACCGGCACGACGGACGGCTCCGCCCTGCAGTGCGCCACCCTCAAGGTGCCGCTCGACTACGCGAACCCGGCCACCGGCACGCTCGACGTCGCCGTCGTCCGCGACCCCGCCGCCAAGCCCGACCAGCGCGTCGGCTCGCTGCTCCTCAACCCCGGTGGCCCCGGCGGCTCCGGAGTGACCATGGTCAAGGCCGGCGCCAAGCAGGCCAAGGGCACCACGCTGCACGACCGCTTCGACATGGTCGGCTTCGACCCGCGCGGCGCCGGCGCCACCAGCCCGCTCAACTGCCTGGACGACCACACCCGCGACGGCTGGCTCACCACCGACCAGTCCGGCGAGGACCACGGCAAGGTGCTCGCCGACGCCTGCAAGGCCACGTACGCGAGCCTCCTGCCGTACGTCGGCACCCGCAACACCGCCCGCGACATGGACGTCCTGCGCGCGGTCCTCGGCGACCAGAAGCTCAACTACCTGGGCATGTCCTACGGCACCTACCTCGGTTCCCTCTACGCCGAGGAGTTCCCGGACCGCGTCGGCCACCTGGTGCTCGACGGCGCCACCTCGCCCTCGACCTCGCTCGTGCAGCACAACGTCGAGCAGCAGGCCGGCTTCGAGCGCGCCCTCAGGGCCTTCGCCGCCGACTGCGCCGGCAAGGACGGCTGCCCGCTCGGCCAGGACCCGGACCAGGCCCCGCAGAAGCTCGCCGACTTCCTCGACGGCCTCAAGGACAAGCCGCTCACCACCTCCGACGGCCGCACCCTCACCGCCACGGCCGCCTGGAACGGCGTGCTCGACAACCTCTACGGTGGCGAGAGCGACTGGAAGCCGCTGCGCGAGATCATCAAGGCCGCCATGCGCGGCAAGGGCGACTACCTCTACCAGCTCGCCGACGGCGCCTCCGGCCGCGACAAGGACGGGCACTACAAGGCCTCGGCGGACGCGTACACCGCGATCCACTGCGCCGACGGCGCGACCAACACCCCGCCGGCCGACCAGCTCCAGGCCGCACTCGCCGACCTCGCCGCGAAGGCCCCGCTGGTCAGCAAGCACAACCCGACGGCGGCCCTGTTCGACCCGGACTGCCGCACCTGGCCGGCGCCCTCCGCCGAAAAGCCGCACGCGATCAAGTCGGCCGCCGCCAACCCGATCGTCGTCGTCGGCTCCACCGGCGACCCGGCCACGCCGTACGCGTGGGCGGAGAAGCTCACCGCCGAGCTGGGCAACGCCGTCCTGCTGACCCGTGAGGGCGAGGGGCACACCGGCTACGGCAAGAGCAGTTGCATCCGGACCGCCGTCGACGCCTTCCTCGTGGACGGCACCGTCCCGGCCGCCGGGACGCGCTGCCCGTCGGACGCCCCGACGGGCTGACCGGCTGACCGGCTGACCGGCTGACGGGTTGAGGGATTGAGGGATTGAGGGATTGAGAGGTTGAGGGGCTGACACCCCACCGCCTGGGCGGTGCCGCGCTTCGCGGTGCCGCCCAGGCTTTTCTCGTGTCCGCTCCGGAAAGGGATGCCGCCATGTCGATGCGTCGCGAGGACGGCCGCGCAGGTCTTCGCCTACGCGGCCGTCGCCGTCGATCCGTGGACCTGCTCCGGTGATCAGCCCGTCTTCCCGACCGCCTGGGTCAGCCACGCGAACACCGACGGCACCATCGGCTCCCACGTGGACGTCAGGTGCGGCCCGTTCACCTCGACCGGGGTGACGGCGGTCGGCGCCTTCGCGGCCTTCTGCAGCGCGACGGCGTCCTCGTAGCCGTCGCCCTTCTTGCCCGTCACGTACAGCGCGACGTTCGGCGGGGTCTGCGCGTGCTGCAGCATGTAGAGCGGGTTGGAGATCTCCCGCAGGTGCGAGTCCTTGGCGGTCAGCGAGTCGTTCTCGCCCATCGGGTCGTTGTAGCCGGACATGCTCACGGCCGCGTGGAAGCGGTTCGAGTGCGCGATGCCGAGCCGAGCCGCGCAGTGCGCGCCCGCCGAGTAGCCGGCCACGGCCCAGTTCTCGGGGCCGGGCTCGGCGCGGAAGTTGTCGAGGACCATCTGCGGCACGTCCCGCGCCAGCCAGGTCTCGGCGTTGACCTTGCCGGGCACGTCCGCGCAGCCGGTGTCGATGTGCCCGGGCAGCAGCACGACGCGCGGCGAGACCAGGATGAACGGCGCGACCTGACCGGACTTCATCAGCGGTGCCAGCTGCTTGGAGGCGTTCATGCTGCCGAACCACGCGCTCGACGAGCCCGGGAAGCCGGCGAGCAGTTCGACGACGGGGAACTTCTTGTCCTTGTACGCCGGGTCGTCGTACTGCGGCGGCGTCCAGACCAGGACCTCGCCGTCCACCCCGGAGACGCGGCCCTTCAGGTCGGTCGTCTTGACGTCCTTCGGCACGGCCTTGTCGTCCACGGGCCCGAACTGCTGGATCACCCGGGCCTGTCCGGGCGGATTCGCCGCCGCCGTCGCGTCGCCCGCGGGCGGCACCGGCACGGCCCGGACGTGGTTGCCGGTGCCGAGCAGGTCGTCCCAGCCGCCGTAGAGGTGGTTGTCGTTGTTCACCATCACGAACACCAGCGTCACGGCGGTGGCCTGAGCGAACAGCACCATCGCGAACCGCGTCCCGAAGAGGAGCGGCTGCGGCCCGCGCACCCGGTTCCAGAAGTACATCAGGAGGCCTATGGACAGCGGGACGAGGACGAGCGAGAGGACGAAGAAGGGCGTGCCTGTCAGTTTCACACCCTTCTTGACGGCGAGAACAGGTGTCCGGTTGCCTCTTTCCGGGTAAGGATGCGTGTCTCGTGGCACGGGTGACTCGTTGTCCGTCCGGCCGGTCGCCGTCCCCGAGGGAGCACCCCCATGTCCAAGCCCCGCACCACCGCCGCCGGGGTCCTCGCATTGCTCGCCCTCGCCGCGCCGGCCACGGCGGCCACGGCGGCGCACGCCCGGACGACGTCCGCGAACTGGCTGAACGTCGCGGTCTTCACCGGCTCCGGCGACCGGGAGCTGATCGGCCGTGACAGCGCCACCCTGCACTGCCCCGACGACGGCCTGGCGACCGGTCACCCCCACGCCGCCCAGGCCTGCCGGGACCTCGCGGCGGCCGACGGCGACGTGGCCCGGATCGCCCACCGGGACGGCATGTGCCCGATGATCTACAGCGCCGTCACCGCGAAGGCGTACGGCACGTGGAACGGACGGCACGTCGAGTACGGCAAGACCTTCGCCAACGACTGCGTGATGAAGGCGCAGACCCGCGCCGTCTTCGACTTCTCCGTGCCCGCCGCCGGGTGAGCCCGTAAAATCCCTGGTGGAACGGGCCGAAGGGCGGCATGCTCGGGCCCGTGATGGACGTACCGCTGCACCAGATCCGCGCCCGCCGAACGCCGGAGACGCTCACCGTCTACCAGGCGTACTCCCCGGCGATCGGCCTGCCCGCCGCCCGTGACGGCCGCTTCCCGCCCGCGTGGAAGCGGGACCGCATGACGTGGATCAAGCCGTCGTTCCTGTGGATGATGTACCGCTGCGGATGGGGTGCCAAGGCCGGCCAGGAGACCGTCCTCGCCGTCGAGATCACGCGCGAGGGCTTCGAGTGGGCGCTGCGCAACGCGTGCCTCTCGCACTACGCGCGGGGCCTCCACCCCGACCGGGCCACCTGGCAGCGCGCGTTGAAGACCGCTCCCGCCCGCGTCCAGTGGGATCCGGAGCGCGACCTCCACCTCCAGGCGCTCCCCCACCGGGCGTTGCAGCTCGGGCTCTCCGGCGAGGCCGCCCACCGGTACGCGGACGAGTGGATCGTCGGCATCACCGACGTGACGGCCCTCGCCCACGAGGTCCATGAGCTCGTCCGGGCCCGCGACCTGACGGCCGCCCGCGCGCTGCTCCCCGAGGAGCCCCCGTATCCGGCGGGCGACGACCTCCTGGCCCACCTGCGCGGCTGATCAGCCGATCGGTGGCGCGAGGTACTCCAGCGCGTGGCCGTCGTCGGAGGGGGGGCACGCGGGCGGATCCGGGTGGTCGGGATGGGCGCCGGCGACGAAGCAGGGCGGCTGGGCCGGTTGTTCCAGGAGGCCCGCCCGCACGGTGCCGGCCCGGGCCTGGGCCCGGGCCGCTGCCCACGGGTCCGGAGGTCGGACGCCGGCGCTCAGCCGGTGACCTCCACCGTGACGTCGTACGTGCGCTGGTCCGGCCCGCACGCGAGGGCCTCACCGCAGACGGTGCGGGTCGCGGTGAGGTGGACGGTGCCGGCCGCGTGGGCGGTGAACGCGGTCGTCACGGTACCGCAGCCGCCGCCGGGGCGGCAGGACGGGGA
This sequence comes from Streptomyces sp. SP17BM10, assembly GCF_036322405.1. Taxonomy (NCBI): domain Bacteria; kingdom Bacillati; phylum Actinomycetota; class Actinomycetes; order Kitasatosporales; family Streptomycetaceae; genus Streptomyces; species Streptomyces sp. SP17BM10. The sequence goes on from NZ_JAQYXB010000480.1 coordinate 121,346, forward strand.
CGGCGCGGTCGTCGGGGTGCCGCTCGGGGCGGCGATGTCGGCGGCCGAGCTGGCCGGGGCGGACCAGTAAGTGCTGTGGAGCTGGACGGTGACGGTCGAGCCGACCGGGATCTTCACCGTGGTGCGGTCGGCGTGTTCGTCCACCGTGACCGCCGCGGGGCTCGGGGTGGGAGTCGCCGATGCGCCCGCCCCGGTGGAGGAGGCGGTGGAGGCGCCGGTGGAGGCGCAGCCGGTCAGGGCGAGGAGGGCGGAGGCCAGGGCCAGGGCGGCGGGTCGTCTCAGGTTCACGGTGGGGTTCCCTCGTGCTGGTGGGGAGCTGCTGTGGTGCCGGTTGGACGCGGCCGGGGCCCGGTCGGATCCCTCCTGACCAGGAAAGAAGCGGTAAAGCCGGGGGAAAGGCGCCGCACCGGGGCGGGCCCTGTGGCCCGCCCCGGTGCGGTCGGTGGTACCGGCTGTCAGACGGGCGTCAGGAGACGGTCACGTCGTCGTAGTAGGTGAAGGTCGGGTCACCTGCGTAGTTGTCGTCGTGGTTCGACAGGGTGAGGGTGTAGCTGTGGCCCGGGGTCACGGTCGCCGTCTTGTTGGTCCAGGCCGCGGAGGCGGCGCAGGTCTTGGCGAGGACCGTGGTGGTGGTGCCGGTGGTGTTGTCCTTCAGGGTGGCGGTGGCCCAGTCGTAGGTCACGGTGTCCGGGCAGGTGTTGCTGTACCAGAAGGAGACCTTGCTGGAGCCGGCCGGGGCGGTGAACGTCTGGGCGAGGCTGGAGTCACCGGTCGGGTTGGTCGAGCCGACCATCGCGCCGTAGCTGCCCGAGTGGGCGGCGGCGGCCGGGGCGGAGGTGGAGCCCGCGGCGGTCCAGCCGGAGGTGTTGCCGGCCTCGAAGCCACCGTTGGTGATGGCGCTGCCGCCACCGGTGCCGTTCTCGGTCCAGCTGAAGGAGGTGCTGCCCGCGGCGCCGGTGGTGTCGGTCGCGGTGACCGTCACGCTGGAGGTGCCGGCGGCGGTCGGGGTGCCGGAGATCAGGCCGGTCGAGGAGTTGATCGACAGGCCGGCCGGCAGGCCGGTGGCCGCGTAGGTCAGGGTCTGGCCGGAGGCCGAGTCGGTGGCGTGGATCTGCAGGCTCGCCGCCGTGCCGACGGTGCCGCTCTGGCCGCCCGGGTTGGTGACGGTCACCGTGTTGCCGTGGGTCAGGATGGCGTGCGAGATCGCGCAGGAGTTGGTGTCGTTGGACCAGCTGGCCTGCTCGGCGAAGGTGCCGAAGGAGCCGAACGAGACGTTCGCGGCGCCGCCGGTGGTGCCGGGCTTGAGCCAGGCGCACTCGTCGGAGTTCTCCTGGCCGTTGTAGCTGCTGCCGCTGACGTGGTTGGTCCAGCCGCCCGCCGGGTTCTGGTCGGACATCATCTCGTGCCACTCGTGGCCGAGGGTCATCGTCCAGCCGTCCAGCGTGCCGGGCGAGTTGACGAAGCCGACGCCGCAGTTGGCACCCGCGTCGATGTTGTACGGCTGGTTGGAGAACGCGATGTCGCCGTAGGGCGAGGAGGCCGCGCCGCCGTTCAGCGTCGTGTCGCCGTTCCAGTCGTGCCAGGCGCAGTACCCGGTGGTCGGGTTCTGGTAGTCGTCCGGGTTGGTGCCGTGCGGCGACAGGATGACGTAGTACGCGTCGCGGTTGGCCGCGGCCGTCGTGTTGCCGAAGTGTCCGGCGGCCTTGACGGCCTCCTGGGCCAGCTGGTTGCCGGTCGACTGCTGCGGCGAGGCGCCCGCGTTGTCGTACCAGACGCCGGACAGCACGCCGCCGCTCTGGTACGGCACGAAGTTGGCGTTCGACGGGCAACTGGTGGCGCCGGTAGCGACGTTGGGGCCGTCGCACCACTGGGTCAGGTCGGCCGACCAGGTCTCGCCGTTGGTGCCGATACCCTTGAACATCTGCTGGGTCGCGCCCGCGGCGCCCGCCGAGTCGTTCGAGAAGGCGGCGTTGCCGTTGGAGTCGGTGCTCTGGGTGCCCCACTGGTTCCCGTAGAAGACCAGGTAGACCTTGGAGTGGCCGCTCTGGACGCCGATGCCGTCCACGCCGCCGCCGTAGGACAGGGTCTGCTGGCCGGTGGCCGCCGCCTGCTGCTGGGCCGCGACGAACTTCTTGTAGTTCTCGTGCTGCTTCATGCCCGGCACCGCGCCGTGGCGGTACTCGTGGCCGTTCTGCGGGCTCCAGGGGTTGAACTCGTTGCCGGTGTCGGCCTTCGCCCCGGAGATGTCCTGCGCGGTGGCGGTGCCGGCCGCGCCGGCCAGACCGGCGGCGGCGAGCGCCAGTGACGCCACGCCGGTGAGTGCCGCGTACTTGACGCGACGAATAGTGCGGGAGTGACCCATGGGGTGAGGGTGCCTCTCTCGTTCCGATCGCCCGGCACGGCTGGGGGGCCGCGGGCGATCCCTTGTGGGGAAGGGACCGACGGTGAATTCGCCCATGCCAATTCAGCGGGTTCGCTACGCCCTTGGGAATTGACTGCGCGTCGGTTCCGCCGTCTGCTGGGCATGAAGGAAAGCAGAGCTGATGAACGCGGGTCAACGGGAAAGGGTAAGGAACGATTAAGAGCGGTGTTCGTGCAGGTGAAGTGGCATGCCAGGGCGGATCCGCGGCTGATTCGAGCCGACCTGACCCGAAGTTTACGCGTGTAGCCATTCACTGAATGAGCCTCGGAATACTGTTCCGGATTCGGCGGACCGGGCGCACCCAACCCACTTTTCCCCCAACAGGTTTGGACCACGGCGGGGCACGCCTTCAAGCCCCCCCGGCCGCGCGAACGGCGACGGCCGCCCCGCGGGTGCGGGACGGCCGTCGGCGGCGTCGGTGGCGGCCGGTCAGACCCGGTCGGCGGCGATCAGGACGTACTGGAACGAGCCGTCCTTGTAGGAGTTGATGAACGCCTCCTCGATGCCCGTGACGAGCGAGGTGGTGGCGCGCAGCTCCCAGTACGGCAGGGTGTCCGGCGTCAGGTCGATGACGGCCTGGGGCACGAGGCGGTTGTCCGCCATGGCGCGCAGGTACTCGCGGCGCGAGTGGATGTTGCACTCGAAGTGCGCGTTGATCTGCGAGACGTACTTGGACGGCTGGCCGTAGCGCGGGTTCCAGCAGCCGGTGATGGTGACGTACCGGCCGCCGACCGACAGCACGCGCGAGTGCTCGGCGAACAGGTCGTGCAGGTCGACGTACATGCTGGACTCGTTGTTCCACGAGCCGGCGATCGAGCCGGTCTCGAACGGCATGTCCAGCATGTTGTGGACGTGCGAGCGGACGAAGTCGCCGATGCCCAGCTCGCGGGCGCGGTTGTTGCCGAACTCGGCCTGCTGGGTGGAGAGCGTCAGGCCCTGGACCTTGCAGCCGAAGCGCTGGTGGGCCATCACCATGGAGCCGCCGCGCCCGCAGCCGGCGTCGACGAGCGTGTGGTCCGGGGAGATCGCGCCGAGGTTGTCGAGCAGCACGTCCGCCTGGGCGGACTCCAGGCGGTGGAGCTCGGCGATGACCTTCTTCTCGCGCTCGCTGTCCTCGGGGTCGCCGATGGCGGCCTCGTCGATCGCGCCGATGCCGTAGTGGTGGTGGTAGAGGCCGTCGACGTCACCCAGGCGAAGGTTCACGGGCCGGGCCTCATGGTCCCAGTAGCGCGCGATGTCGCCCTGGTAGGGAGTCGCCGGGCCGGGGATCGAGGCGCCGGACTGAGTGGCGAGGTCGTCGGTGAGGGACATGCGTCGAACTCCTTGCAGGACAGGGGAAAAAGGTGATCAGTTGTGTCGGAACGTGGTCGTGGGTGGTCACCGGGGCGGGGACAGGGCCCGGGACGGGGACTGGCGCTGGGCCCGGGACGGCACCCGGTTCCGGGCCGGGACCCCGGACGTCACCAGAAGTCGGGCAACGTGTACCGGAACGTGTTCGTCTGGTGCCAGTAGTGGTTGCCGTCGAGCCACGCCGCCACGCCCTGGAGGAAGCGCAGCAGGGTCGGAACGGGGCAGCTCGCGGCGAGCGCGGCCGACTCCGCCTCGAAGGCGTGCATGAGCTCGTTGTGGACCTCGACCGCCTTGAGGTAGCCGTCGCGGTCCGAGAGGTTCTCCCGCTCGGCGAGCACCACCGGCAGGTTCAGGTGCCGGCCGGGGCTGGCGAGCTCCTTGGTGTAGGAGTACAGGTCGTTGACGATCGTGGTGGCGTTGCCCGCGAGGGCGATCACGCGCTGCATCGCGGGCAGGGCGTGCAGCTCGGACGGCAGCTCGTAGGCGCCGACGGTGTCGGTGATCGTCGGGCAGGGGCGGAAGTTGTTGAACTGACGCATCGTCAGGTACTCCCACACCTGCGGGACGTGGTCCGTCTCGGCCCACGACGCCTCGGCGAGGTACCCGAGGTGCAGCCGCGCCATGTCGTGCCGGAAGCGGTCCGACTGCGAGGGCGTGGCGGCCCGGGTGAAGTAGTCCATCGCCGACCGGTACGCCCGCCGGGGGGCGTCCGCGGACAGCGATTCCTCCCACGGCCCGTGGTACTCCGCAGTGGTGTGCAACCGGTCGAGCGCGGTGTGCGCCATCAGCAGGCGCCCGCCGAGGCCGATCGGCGACCCGCCGTGGTCCTCGCAGTAGCAGTCGTCCACCACGTTCTCGGCGACCATCAGCCGTGCAGCCAGCATCAGGTGGTCGACACTCGGCGCGTCGGGGTGGCAGGCCACCATGTAGCGCCCGGTGGAGAAGCCGTCGAACTGGTCCTCCCACTCCGGCGGGTAGAGCTGCACCTCGTCGATCGCCCAGGCCTTGATCCTGAGGCTCAGCTCCTCGACCCGCACGGGATCGGGCTCGACGATCGGGTGGTGGTACAGACCCGGAACCGGGTCGCCCACCTTCGGCTTGCCGCCCCCGGCCGGGGCCTCGGCGGCCCGGGCGAGCGTGCTCGGCGACGGGCTGCTCGTGGGGTCGAGCAGCGGGACGTCCAGGACCGGCACCCCGGGGATCGAGGCGGACGGGGCCGGGGCGACGGGGAGTTCGGCAGCCGGGGCCTCGACGGCCGGGACCTCGGCGATCGCGGTCTCGGCGATCGGGGCCTCGACGGCCGGCGGGGTCGGGTAGAGGCTCGCCGTCCCGAGGCCCGTCGGGCCGCGCAGGATCCGGCCGATGGCGGATTCGGTCGTGGCCGCGGCGCTCATGGTCGCACCGCCGCGAGGGTGGCGCGGGTCCGAGGCCGCTGCGCCGACGGTGACTCCGGTGTGGTGCCCATGGGCATGGAGGGGCCTCCCACTGAGTAGGGGGTTGCGAAGGACGTGACGGGGCGTCATCTCGCCCAGTGAGAAAGGGAACAGACCACTCCGAACGGATTTATCCGGAGCCGACCCTCTCGCTCGCCCCCAACCGTAGGCGGACGGGCGGGTTCAGCAGCGCTTCGGACGATCTTCTACACCCGAATAGGTGAACGTTCGTGTCTGCCGCATGTCAACGTCACTCGACTGTGCGTGGCCGAGCCTGCGCGTGGCCTCCGACTGGCTGGTGCGAGCGTGCTCGCCCAGTACGTCGTCAAGGGCGGCGGCTCGGAGGCCCCGGGCCAGGACGCTAACCGCCGAGCAACGGCAGGGCGCGGAAGTCGTGGTCCTGCCAGATCCGGCGGGACGTCTCCTCGGGGTACGGGACGACGGCCGGAACCGTGTCGAACCGCCGGGTGCGACGCTGCCCGGCGTCGTACGGCGGCCAGCCCGGGTCTCCGCTCGTGGCGAAGGACGTCCACGCGGCGCGCAGTTGGGCCGACACGGCCTCCGCCTCCGGGGGCGGGCTCTCGCCGAGCAGGAGGGCGGGCTGGCCGCGGTCGAGGTTGCCGAAGACCAGGGGCACGTCGAGGCCGTGGCACGCCCCGAGGACGCCGCCCATGCCGGGGGCGGGCCAGGTCAGCTCGTAGACGTGGGCCGTGCTGCCGGCAGCGGTCCGGGCTTCGGCGAGGCGGAGGCTCGGCATGCGGAACAGCCAGTCGGACAGCACCAGTTCGTGCAGCTCGTCCGGGCCTGCCGCCGGGTAGCCGTCCCGGTAGCGCCGGGCGGCGCCCGCATCCGGGCCGAAGGCCGCCAGGGCGGCCGCGGCCTGTTCGGGCGTCACCTGGCCGAGGAGGCCCTCGAGCGCGGTGAGCAGCCGCTGCTCGTCGCGCGTGTGGCCGACGAGGAGGTCGACGTCCGCGCAGGCGCCGGCGGCCAGGGCCTGCCAGGGGGTTACGGGCAGGGAGTCACCATCGACGACCGGCGAGTACGGCACCGACCGGTGCGCGATCGGGCCCCAGCGCTCCGCCCACCGGGCCATCGTCGCGGCGACCGCGTCCCCGGCGGCGGCCAGTTCGGCGGGCGGCACCCCGGCGAGGTCGGCCGCCGTGGGCCGCAGGCCCAGCTCGGCCGCGCAGACGGTCGCGATGTCGGCGGCGAGCCCGCGCGTGAAGAACGTGCCCTGCGCGCTCTGGGCGACGGCCCGCCGGAAGAGCCCGGCCGCGCGCGGCATCGCGAGCAGTGCCGCCACCGAACCGCCCCCGGCGGACTGGCCGAAGACGGTCACGCGGTCCGGATCACCGCCGAAGGCGCGGATGTTGTCCCGCACCCATGTCAGTGCGGCGACCTGGTCGAGCAACCCCCGGTTGTCGGGTGCCCCTTCGACGTGCCCGAACCCCTCCAGCCCCACCCGGTAGTTGAGCGTCACCAGGACGACCCCGCCCTCGCGCGCGAGGCGTCCGCCGTCGTACTCGGGGAGGGCGCCCGTACCGACGGTGTAGCCGCCGCCGTGGATCCACACCATCACCGGCAGCGCGGCGCCCGGACCGGGCTCGGGCGTCCAGACGTTCACCGTCAGCCAGTCGTCGCCGGGCTGGTCGCGCGACAGCGCCCCCATGCCCAGCGCGCCGCCCTGCGGCGGAGGAGGCCCGAACGCCGTCGCGTCCCGCACTCCGCCCCACCGCCCGACGGGCTCGGGCGCACCGAAGCGGCGGACACCGACGGGCGCCTTCGCGAAGGGCATCCCCCGGAAGACCGCCACCCCGCCCTCCCAGCCACCGCGCACCACCCCGGCCGGCGCATCGACGACGGGCACACCTGCGATCATCTCGACTCCATGGCTGGACGACTCGGGACTCCCCCGGAGCATCCCGCCGTCGCAGGCGGCGCGCCAGTCGATTTCGCGGGGCGCCGGGCCTACAGGAGGAGCCAGCGCAGCCCGCGCCGGTGGCGGACCGGCGGGATGTCCGCGCCGTCGACGGAGTGACCGGCACGGTGGAGACCGCGGATCCGCTGCGCGTCGAGCCGGCCCCGGAGGCGGGCGCCGGCCTCGGCCGCGGCGATCCAGGTCGGGAACGAGGCCGTCCGGTAGTCGAGCGCGAGGTACTCCCAGGTAATGATCCGGCGACGCGTCGCCGTCGGGGCAGGCCGACGGCCTTCGCGTGCGGCGTCGGACAGTTCGGCGGTCGAGTAGCGCAGGTCGCGCAGGGACACGGACTCCGCCATGCCCTCGCGGACGCGGAGATGCCGGGGAGTCGTGCGGGCTGTTCGGGACATCGAGAGCCTCCGTAAGGCCCTCCGGGCTTTCCGGAGGTACCTACGGCGGGTGCGTCGTGGTCAGCGCTTTCATCGGTGGGGACGATAGCCGCCCGGACGCGTGCAGGCCGCCGAATTTCGCGGCCGGGTCCGGCCTCCGGGGCGCGGTCCGGGACCTGGAGGACCTCGTGCAGGCCGAGCCGGCTACGGAGATCCCGGACAGGTCACCGCGGTCCAGGACCCTTCCGCCTCCGCGACCGGCTGTTGAAGTTCCTCCCCGGCGATGTCACGTCCGTCGGCGCTGCCCGGTCTACCCGTTGGGTGTGGCCGTTGCGCGAGGCGGCGGCCGCACCCGGACGGAACTCCGGCAGCGGAAGGGAATCAGCCATGAAGGCCATCATCGTGTGCACGTCCGTGTCCCACGGGAACACCCAGCGGGTCGCCGACGTCATGGGGCGGGCCCTGGCGGCCCCGGTCGTCGCGCCCGAGGAGGTGGACGTCGCCGACCTCTCCGCCTACGACCTCGTGGGCTTCGGGTCGGGGATCTTCTCGGGGCGGTGCCACCCGCGGCTGCGCCGGTTCGTCTCGGCGCTGCCCGAGGGCGGGCGGGGGAAGGCGTTCGTGTTCACCACCAGCGGGCTTCCCGAGCCGGGGTTCCGGCCCTTCACCGGGCCCCTCGTTCGACGGCTCGAACGGAAGGGCTTCGCGGTGTCCGACACCTTCTCGTGCCGCGGCTTCGACACCTGGCTCCCGTTCAAGCTCGTCGGCGGCATCAGCAAGGCCCGCCCCAACGCCGACGACCTCGCCGCCGCGCACGCCTTCGCCGAAGGCCTGGGCGTCCGGGCCGCTCAGAACGGCGATTTCCGGTCGGACATGTGATCACCGGAGGCCACGACGACCGGGCGACGACACGGACTCCGCGCCCCAGCCCCACCCCGTTGGACCCCTCGGCGCGGAACGTCACGAGGCCGGCCCTGGGCTCCTCGTCCTTCACGAGCTCGAAGGCACCGCCGACGAGGTTCTCCGCCCGCCGGGCCTGCGGGACGCCGGGCTGGCGCCCCGCCGGAACTCCAGGAATGAGCCCTCAGCGTCGGCCGGGCCACGGCGTCGCCGAAGCTGCGCGTGTTCGTCGCGGTCACGAAGCGGATCCGCCGACCCCAGGGGCGGATCCGCTCGACAGGTCGTCGTGACGCGCGCCGAGCGTGACGCCCGGCGTAAGGGAAAGATCGCTTGCGCGACCCCGGCCCCACGGGAAGACTCCCACGCATGACTACGCCCGCGCCGTCACCCCTACCTCCTCCGCACGCTGACGGCTCGTCCATCCTCATCGGCGCCCTCGCCCCGCTGACGCGACCGGGCTGGGTCGAGGCGGGCCGGCACCTGCTCGCCGGGTTGGAGCTGGCCGTCCGTGAGGTCAACGGCGCCGGCGGGATCGACGGCAGGCCGCTCGAACTGCTGGCCCGGGACACCGCCGCCGATCCGCAGCGGGCCGAGGCGGCGGTGGACGAGTTGGCGGACCTGGGTGCGGTGGCGCTGGCCGGGGAGTACCACAGCGTCGTCGCCCGCGCCGCTGCCGCCAGGGCCGACGCCCGCGGGCTGCCGTACCTCTGCTCGTCGGCCGTCCTCGACGCGCTCACGGAGCGGCCGACGGAGAGGGTCGCGCGGATCTGCCCGGCGCAGTCGCACAGTTGGCGGGTCTACGCGGACTTCCTCCTGGGCGCGGGCCACCGCCGGATCGCCGTCGCCATCCAGCCGAGCGTCTACTGGGCCTCCGGGACCCGCATCCTTCGGGAGCACCTCGCTCCGCGCGGCGGGACGGTCGTCGAACTCGACGTCGGCGAGCTGTCCCCCGACGCCGTGTGCGACCACCTCGCCCACGACGGCGCGACGGTGCTCCTCCTGCTGACCGGCGCCCCGGAGCCGGCCGTGTCGGTGGTCAAGGCCGTGCGCGGCGACGAGCGCCTCACCGAGGTGCTGATCGGCGCTCCGGCGGGGCAACCGGAGTTCGCGGAGTGGACGGAGCTGCTGGGCGACGAAGGCGCGGCGGTACCGTTCCTCCGCTACCTGCCCGAGCGCCTCGGCCCGCTCGGCGCACGGGTCGAGACGGCGCTGCGGGAGCAACTCGGCCAGGAGCCCTCGTTCGTCGCGTTCGAGGGCCACGACACGATCACCGTGCTCGCCGACGTCCTCCGGTCTCACGGCACGGACCGGAAGCACATCGCCGATGCCTGGACGAGCACCGACGTCGAGGGCACCCGCGGCCGGATCCGCTTCTCGCGCGCATCGGGCGTGAGCGTCCACCAGTGGGCCTGGCCACCGGTCCAGGTCGTCGACCGCGACCCGGCGGACCTCGGACGCTTCCGGATCCTCCGCTCCGGCTGAACCAGCTCCCGCCGAGCCGGGGTCACCATTCGACCGTCCCGTCCCGGCGGAGCACCGGCCGGTGCAGCTGGGTGGCGTGGTCGGGATCGTCGTGGTGCAGCATCGCCTCCGCCACCGCCTGGAGCCACGCCCCGAGGGTCGGCCACCCGAGGAAGTGGGCGCAGTCGTCGTGGGCGGCGTAGCCGAGGTGGTCGCGCCAGAGGCCGGGGCCGGCGTCGATGAAGTGGTCGTCGCCGTCCCGGCCCGCGAACGGGACCCACAGGGTGCCCCACCACGGCGTCTGCGCCTCGTCGGGGTCGTCGGCGTCCCAGTGGCGCATCCTCGTCCCGCGGGTCTCGACGATCCGCTCGGTCGAGTAGAGCGGACCGCTCGGGAGCGAACCGAAGTGGCGGCCCTCCTCCCCGTCGTGGCAGAGCAGCGACTCCCGCAGATCGGCGGGGAGGGCGAAGCCCAGGCGTTCCTCGGCCCGCCCGATCACCTCCGGTGTCGCGGGCGGGCGCAGCCGGGCGGCGCCGGCTGGTGCGTGCCGGCCCAGCCAGGCGTCGATCGTATGCCAGGAGTCCGCCACCGGGGCCACCACCGGACTGATACCGAAGCGCGGGATGTCGATCATGGCTCACAGCTTCCCACCGCCCGCCCGGCCGGGCCGAGGCGCCCACCCTCGCGGAAATAGTAGCCATGTCGATCGCGCCCGCGACCCACGCGACCCCCGCGCCGTCCAACTCGCCCTCACCGCACAGGGGCAGGACGTCACACGGCGGGCCATCGCAGTCGTCCAGGACCTGCTACAGCAGCTCCTGCCAGCAGCAGACCGCCCTGCGCGCCGCCCTCACCGCCGACGCCCCGCAGACCCCGGATCACCTCGTCGCCCAGGTCCACGCCTCCCTCAAGGCCGCCCCGGCCGACATCCGCGCCACGCTCGACGAGCTGCTCGCCGAGCAGCCGCTCGTCGAGGAGGGCCCGCACCTGCGCCCCACGGACGCGGGTCGCGCGGTGATGGCCGCCGTCACCGCGCAGACGGCCCCCGTCAGCGCCCGCGTCTGGGCCGGCATCCCCGCCGACGACCTGGCCGCCGCCGGCCGCGTCCTGACCCTGGTCCGCCGGCGCGCCGACGCCGAACTCGCGGCCCTGACCGGCTGAGCTAGGCAGCGTCCAGATACGCGAACTCGCGGGCCCAGGCGGTGAACCACGCGTGGAACCACGGGTGTGCCTCGGCCAGCGGGACGATCGTGGTCAGCGTCTCCCGGTAGTACGTGCGGCGCTTCTCCGGGCGGGGGTGGGTGTCCAGGCGCTGGACGTTGCTCAGGCGGTCGGCGAGCTTCAGCACCACCGCGTCCTCGGGCGCGTCGCGCAGCCGGTCGAGGTACGCCGCCCTGGCCTCCGCCTTGGACTGGCCCTCGGCGGGCTCGTCCTTCGTCACCCACGCGACCAACTCCGCGACGCGCGGGCCGAATCGCTCGCGCACCTCGTCCGCCGTGCATCCGGTGTCCTCGACGACGTCGTGCAGGACCGCCGCCCGCAGCACGTCCGCGTCGGTCACGCCGACGCCCTCGACCAGGACGCGGACGGCCTCCAACAGGTGCTCCAGGTACGGCTCCCCCGCCGGGCGGCGCTGGTCGCCGTGCCACCGCACCGCGAACTCGACCGCCTCGTCCAGCTCGGCGAGCTCGGCCGCCTGTCCCCGGACCTCCGGCCATCCGCCCGCCGCCTCGAACGTCCGCAACGCCGTGCCCATCGCGTCCCCCTCGCCTCGTACTCCACGTACTCCACGTTTCCGAGGATCCTACGAGCGCGGCGCCCGGGCCGTGAGGAGCAGGAGCGATCCGCAGCCCGCCACCAGGACCCACCCCGGGCGTGAGGCGTGCGCGAGCTCCGCCGGGCCGGCGTGCGCGACGAGGGCACCGGCGAGCGCGATGCCGAGGGCGGAGCCGACCTGCCGTGCGGTGGACGTGATCGCGCCGGCCACGCCCGCCCGGGCGGGCGGCAGTCCGCCGACCGCGGTGTTGGTGATCGGCGCGTTGGCGAAGCCGAAGCCGATGCCGATGAGCAGGTAGGCGCCCAGCAGCAGGGCCACGCTCGTGTTCCGGTCGAGCCCCACCAGGCACAGGCCGCCGGCCAGGATGAACAGACCGGCCACGGTCAAAGGCCGTCGCGCTCCGTGCCTGCCGACCAGACGGCCGGACCAGGGCGCGCACACCGTGGCGCCGACCGCCATCGGCAGGGTCGCCGCACCGGCCTCCAGCGGCGTGAAACCCCGCGCGTGCTGCAGGTAGAGGGTGGTGAGCAGCAGCGTGACGTTCAGGGCGACGAACACGGCCACGGCGCCCAGGACGGCACCGCTGAACACCGGGCTGCGGAAGAGCCCCAGGTCCATCAGCGGCTCGGTCCGACGCGACTCGACCCACACGAAGGCGGCAGTCGCGAGGGACACCAGCGCGTAGGCGGCCAGCGCGGCCGGTGAGGTCCAGCCGATGCGCGGGCCCTCGATCAGGACGCCGACCCCCGCCGCGATGACGACCGCCAGCAGTGCCTGCCCCGGGAGGTCCAGCCGGCGCGCCCGCGGCCCCCGGGACTCGGGCACGAACAGCGCGCTGAGCACCAGGGCGACCAGGATGACCGGAGCGTTGATCCAGAACAGCGACCGCCAGCCCAGCCCGGCCAGGAGCGCACCACCGGTGACGGGGCCCACCGCCATGCTGAGCCCGAAGACGGACGCCCAGATGCCGATCGCCCGCGCCCGCTCCTTCGGGTCCGGCATCGCGTTCACCACGATCGCGAGCGCCACCGGGCTGAGCATCGAGGCGCCGACGCCCTGCGCGGCACGGGCGGCCACGAGCCAGCCCACCGAGGGCGCCGCCGCGCAGAGCAGCGAGGCCGCGCCGAACACGGCCAGTCCGGTCCGGAACACCCGGCGGCGCCCGAAGCGGTCCGCCAGCGCGCCGGAGGAGATCAGCAGGCCGGCCAGGACGACCGTGTAGGCGTCGACGGTCCACTCCAGGCTGCGGACGCCGACGCCCAGGCCGCGCCCGATGGCGGGCAGGCCCACGTTGACGACGGTGGTGTCCAGGCCCACCAGGAACATGCTCAGGCAGCACACCGCCAGCACCGTCCAGCGGTTGCGCGCGCTCAGGACGGGCTCGACGGGGTGGGTGACGGTCGCGGTCATGGTCCGCCTTTCACGTACGGGAGTACCGACCCGGCCAGGCTCGGGCAGGCCGACCGCCACCGACCAGTGTTTTTGCGAAGACCGCAAACGTGTGGAGACTGGACGGCGTGGACGCAGAACTGGAACGGATCCTCGACGCCATCGGACCGCGGCTGCGCACCCTGCGCCGCGACCGGGGCCTCACGCTGGAGGCACTGGCCACCACGACCGGACTCTCGGTGAGCACCCTGTCCCGCCTCGAGTCGGGCCTACGGCGCCCCACCCTGGATCTGCTCATCCCCCTCGCGCGTGCGCACCGCGTCCCCCTCGACCAGCTCGTGGCCGCACCGGCCACCGGCGACCCCCGGGTCCACCTCACACCGCTGCGCAAGGACGACGGCAGTGTCCTCGTGCCCCTGACCCAATACCCGGGCCGGGTCCAGGTGTTCAAGCACCTCCTGGCCCCCCGCGAGCCGAAGCTCGTCACCCACGAGGGCTACGAGTGGCTCTACGTCCTCGCGGGCGAGCTGCGCCTCATCCTCGGCGACCGCGAACACACGCTCCGGCCGGGCGAGGTGGCCGAGTTCGACACCGCGGAACCGCACTGGTTCGGCCCGACGGGCACCGGCGCCGTGGAGATCCTGCACCTGTTCGGACCGCGCGGCGACCAGGCCGTCGTCCGCGCGAGCCCCCGGGGCCCGGCAACGCCCTGACCCGCCGCCGTCCAAGAGCGGCAGCCGGTGGCGCCCTGTCAAGCCGACCCGACGGTCGCCGGCGCGGCGTCCGGATCGAAGTGCTCGATGGCCGGCACGTCGCCCCTCGCTCACCTGGAACGCCGATTCCAAGATCGTCGCCGCCCTCGCCCTCGAGGCTCCACATCCGCGTCGGCGCGTTCGTCCGGCACCTGGCGCCGGCCGACCACCAGCCGTTCACCAGTCTCCGAGCGTCAGCACCAGGTTGTGCTCGGCGATCGCCGCCATGGCCTCCCGCGCGGGGAAGTCCCCGTCGAGAAGGCGCAGCGGCCCGGCCGCGCTGCCGGCGCTGTGGCGGCAGTCGGCCGACCTGATGACGGATGCCGGGGTCACCGTGTACTCGGCCGACTGCATCGGCGAGCGCAACGCCACGTACGAAGTCGCCCGGTACGCGTCGGGGTTCGTCCTGATCGGCGACGACAGCGGCGGCCGCGGTTTCCTCGTGCGGGCCGGCGATCCGGGCTCCGCCGTGTTCTCGTCGGACCTCGGCGATCTCGGCCCCGAGGGCTTCGAGATCGAGTCGCGGGACTTCACGTCCTGGATCGATGCGCTCCGCCCGGACGGGTTCGGCTCCGCCCGCTGACGGGTCAACGCCGGCGACGACGACGCGTCCGGCGGCGTCGCGGTCGAGGAGGGCGAAGCTGTTGTCCTCGCCGTCCCGGCGGAAGTCGAGTTGCTGGTCGGCGGCCGGCCGGGCAGCGGCTCGTGACCGGCTGCCGTCAGGGCCGCCGTCAGCGCGGGAGCGTCTACGGCCCAGGCGAACCAGTCGACGTCCTCGTGGTCACGGGTCACCCGGCCGAGGAAGAAGTCCGTCGCCCAGCCGCCGCGCAGCCACACCTCCACCCCCACGCCGTCGGCGATCCCCACCACGTCGCCGATCAACCGACGCTGCCGGGCACTGCGCTCCTCGTCCACAAGCGCGCAGACCACGCGGCCGTCCTGGCGGCGGCGCGCCGCTTTCCCGCAGCTGCGTACCGACGCCCGACAAACGGATAGGTCATCCACTTGTGTTACCGTCGAGCCCACGAAACGGATGATCCATCCGAATAGCTCCAAGGAGGGGCAGCATGAGGAAGACGGCAGTCGTCACGGCCGGAACGGGCGGGATCGGCCTGGAGACGGCACTCGGCCTGGCCGCGGCCGGCTACGCGGTCACCGTGGTCGGGCGCAGCGCGGACCGCGGGGGCCGGGCGGTCGAGCGGATCGACGCGACGCGCCCGGCGCACCCCGCCCGCTTCGTCGCCGCCGACCTCTCCTCCCTCCCCCAGGTGCGGGCGCTCGCCGGGCGGTTCGCCGCCGAGCACGCCGCCTCGGGCGAACCGCTCACCGTCCTGGTCAACAACGTGGGGGCGATGTTCCCCGAACGCCGCGTCCTGGACGGCGTCGAGGCGTCCTTCGTCGTCAACCACCTCTCGCCGTACCTGCTGACGGAGCTCCTCCTGCCGACCCTCGCGGCCGGCGCGCCGAGCCGGGTCGTCAACGTGACGTCGGCCGCGGTGGGGCTCGCCAAGCGGACGTTCGAGGCGGCCGAACCGCCGGGCGGGTACTACGGGTTCCACTGGTACGGCCGCGCCAAGCTCGCCAACCTCGCGTACACGCTCGACCTGGCGGCGCGGCTCGACGGCACGGGCGTGTCCGTCTTCGCCGCCGATCCGGGGGGCGCGGCGACGGAGATGACGGACGGCACGCTCACCGATCCGCGGATCGTCTCGCCCGCGCTCCGGCTGCTCTGGCCGCTGGTGCGGCGGAAGTTCGAGCGCTCGACGTCCGGGCCCGCGGCCGTCGCCGCGCGCCCGTCGATCGTCGCCGCCACGGACGAAGGCCTGGCCGGCCGGACCGGGGTCGTCATCGGTGCCGACACCCGTCCGGTGGCACCGTTCCGCGCCGCGACCGACCCGCGCATCGCGGCGGCCGTGCGCCGCCTCAGCGAGGCGCACACCCTGCTCGAGTCGCCCTGAACACCCGAAGCGTTCCGGATCGTCCATCCGGTTAGGATGACCGGATGCCGATCCCGACGCCGCCCCTGCGCAAGGACGCCGCCCGCAACTGGGAGCACATCGTCGCCGTCGCCCGCGGCCTCGTCGACCGGGGCGAGCCGCTCCACCTGAACGACGTCGCGCGCAGGGCCGGGCTCGGCGTCGGCACCGTCTACCGGCACTTCGCCACCCCCGAGGCGCTGCTGGAGACCGTCGCCGCGCCGTGCCTGGAGGCCCTGGTCGCCCACGGCGAGCAGGCGAAGGAGGACGCGGACGCCTGGGCGGCGCTGGAGGGCTTCCTCTACCGCACCGTCGAGGCCCAGGTCACCGACGCCTCGCTCGCCCCCGTCACCGCCGCCGCCAGGGACGCCCTACCGCGCACCACGGAACTCAAGGCGGCGCTCTTCGAGTCCGGCACCGCGCTCCTCCGCCGCGCCCACGAGGCCGGGGTCCTCCGCCGCGACGTGACCGCCGCCGACCTCGTCCCGCTCATGTGCGGCGTCGCCCACGCGGTCGACGTCCACCACGCGACCGCCCCCGCCTCCGCGCGCTCCAACCGGCTCGGCACCGCCCACCGTTACCTCGCCGCACTCCTCGGCGGCCTGCACGCGTGACCACACCGCGCAGCGGAACGCAAGCGGAGTTGCCCCGCCCACCGCCCGATGAGCTAATGGAGGCGTGCGCGTACGTCCCGTCCCGTCCGACCAGCACCCACCCGCACCCACGGGAGCACGTCATGACCGACGGACCCGAGCCCATCAGCGCCGACGCCCTCCACGCCCTCCGGCAGGAACTCACCGAGCTGCGCGTCGGCCGGGACGCCGTCGCCGGGACCCTGCGCGAGGGCGAGCCCACGGGGGACCGCGCCGACGAGGCCGACGAACTGCAGCGGGCGGACGACGTCGCCCGCATCGACCGCCGGATCGCCGAGATCGAGGAACGCATCCGCGAGGCGGCCGTGGCCGGCCCGCCGTCCACCGACGCCGTGGGGGTCGGCAGCACCGTCACCGTGCGGTTCTCGGACGGCGAGGAGGCGACGTTCCACCTCGGCGAGCTGGCCGAGGACCTCGACGAGGCCCTGATCACCGCCGACAGCCCGCTCGGCCGCGCCCTCCTCGGCTGCCACGCCGGCGAGACCGTCACCTACGACACCCCCGACGGCACCACCCGCACGAAGATCCTCTCCCTCGGCCCCCGCGCCTGAACGCCCTGCCGCCGTCCTCCTCTTCAGCGGAAGGTTCCCCGCATGAGCGTCACGACCCGGTACCGGAACGCCTGGGAGGGCTTCTGGCAGGCGGCGCCCGACGAGCCGGGCGGCGTCATCTGGGACGCGGACCCGTCGCGCACGGCCGCACGCCACGTCGCGACGCTGGTCGGGCGGCGCGGCCGGGCCTTCGTCGTCGAGCCGTCCGAGGCGGCGAAGCCCGTCCTCAGGGGCCTCGCCCAACGCCCCGACGGACCGCCGCCGAAGCTGCGGCCCGTCTTCGCGCACGGCCTCGCGCCCGCCGAGGTCGCCGACGGAACGTCCGCCGAACTGTTCCACGACGCGGGGCTCACGGTCCTCGCGTCCGGCGACATGCCGCTGACCCTCACGGAGCCCGCCGCGGACGGCCGCCCGATCGATCTGCCGGCGCGGTGGCTGGAGGTGGGTTCGGGACCCCGCGGTTAGGACAGATGCAGGGCGGCCATCGCCCGGTCCGCCATCTTCGACTCGCCCAGCGGGTTGGGGTGGACGAGCGCGAGGCTCGTGCCGAAGAACAGCGGCTCGATCCACCGCGTGCCGACCGGCGCGCAGGCGTCGTGGCCGTTCGACACGGCGCTCATGTCGACGTAGGTCGCCCCGGTCGCGGCGGCGGCCTTCCTGACGGCCTGGTTCAGGTGGGTCTGCAGGTCGCGCAGGTACGGGACGTCGCCCGAGGCGAGCGGCATCTTCGGGTAGCAGGACGGGTCCGCGGTGGCCGGGACGATCCACGGGTAGCCGAGGATCGCGACGCGCGCGTGCGGCGCCTTGTTCCTGACGGCGCGCAGCGCGGCCTCGACGGCCGGGCCCGTCTTGGTGTCGATGGTCTGGTCGAAGCTGTCGCCGTACATGTCCTTGCAGGGGCTGCCGAAGCCGGCGGTCAGCACGCCGAGGCTGCCACAGGCGAGGATCGAGCTGATGAAGGTGTTGTTGTCGTTGCCGCCGATCGTCAGGGTGACGACGTCGGTGTTCGCGCCGACGGCGGCGAGCTGGGGCGCGACGCCCGGGTACTGGCCTCCGGCGAAGTCCTTCGTCTGGGCGCCGCCACAGCTCACGTCCGTGAGGCGGGCGCCGGTGCGGGCGGCGATGAGGTGCGCATAGTTCTTCGTCGAACGGGCGCACAGCAGCGGGGCGGCGGGGTCGAGCGGGAAGTTGCCTGAGGCGGCGCTGTAACTGTCGCCGAGGGCCACGTAGTTCACCGGGGCGGCCGCCGACGCCGGACTCGCCGCGACGAGGGCGAACCCTGCGGCGGCGGCAACGGCGATGGCGGACACACGGGATGCGGCAGCACGGAGCGGCATGGGGGTGCTCCTTCGGTGGGGGGTGTCGTGTCGCACCCGGAGTGATGGGGGTGGGGACGGCACGAACTGCGGCTCGCTCAACACCCCCGGTGGGACGGGGGTTTCGTTGGCATGTCCTCGAAGTTACCGACGGGTTAGACGGGGCGTCAATAAGCGGGACGAACCCCGTTCGCCCCGCCGCCCCGCCTGCTGGAACCCCGTACGACCCCCTGTGCGGATCCCCCTCTGCCCGCTACCTCCGCGTCCCGCCCGCCATCAGCCGCCCGCCGCCCGACGGCGCGTCACGGGGTGGTGCGGACCGGGAAGCCGGTGGCACGGCCCTGGGCCTTCAGCCAGGTGAGCACCTGGTCGAGGGCCTCGACGGTCTGCTGGCGGTCGCCGCCGCCGTCGTGGAACAGGAGGGTCGGGCCGTTGCCGATCTCCTTCTTGACCGTGTTGACGATCGCGGCGGTGCCGGGCTTGTCGAAGTCCTTGGAGTCGATGTTCCAGCCGAGCGGACGCATCCCGTTCGTGGCGGCGATGCGCCGGCTGTCGGGAGTGAACGCACCGCCCGGAGCCCGGTAGTACAGCACCTGGGCACCGCCGCCGGCCGCGTCCTCGATCATCTTCTTCGCGTCCAGGATCTCCTTCTCCTGGTACGCGACGGGCTTCTTGTCCATCGACGTGTCGTGGTCCACGGTGTGGTCGCACAGCCGGTGCCCGGCCGCGATGACCTGCTTGACCAGGTCGGGGTGGGCCTTGGCCTGCGGCCCGATCATGCAGAACGTCGCCTTCACGCCGTGGCGCTTGAGCACGTCGAGGACCTTCGGCGTCCACACGGGGTCCGGGCCGTCGTCGATCGTGATGTTGACGGCGTTCCCGCCCGCCTCGGAGGCATGGGCTATGCCGTCGGATATCCCGCTCTGCTGCTGCGTCCCGCCATCGCCGCCCTGGGCGCTGCCGTCGCTGTTGTGCCCGTCGGTGGCAGTGCCGCCGCCCTGCTCCCGCGCGACGTTCTGCTGAGGAGCGTGGAGCGTCCCGGTGACCGACGGCACCGCCCAGGCCGCCACCACCACGGCAACGACCCCCACGGCGAGGGTCACCCGCGAACGGCTGCCCAGATTCCCCACGCGCGCCTTGATGTCCATCAACGACCACTCCCCCCGACGTCCGGTTGCAAGCTCTCTCACATGACCATGACGTGAACCGCACCTGATCAGGTTCCCGCAGTTCGACGCGCATAGTGAGAACGCAAACGGACAGGACGCGCAGGTTGTCGACGCCGGCAGAATATTCGCCCCGGTCCACCGGACTGGCTAGCCTGACCCGATCGGAGCACGAACGGGGGCCGGTCATGGAGCGCAAGTCGCCCCAGCAGAAGAAGCTGCTGAGCTACCTCAGGGACGGACGCAACAACTACGGCGAGAACGACAAGAGCTCACGCAGGAACATCCGCAGGAACAAGCGGGCGGCCAACAGCGCCAACCGGCGGCGTGAGCACATGGCCCTGGCCGCGTTCGCGGGAGCCGCTGCGGCCGGCGAACCGGGCACGGACACGATCGATCGCGCCCTGCACCGCCACCGCCCCAAGCGGTGGAAGAAGTCGCCCGACCTCCCCCTCGGCCAGGACGTCATCGGCCTGCTGGAGTGCCGCGTCCGCAAGGGCATCGACACCGAGGAACGGGCCCAAGCCCGCATCCGTCGGGTACGCGACCGCCTCGGCGGGGCCGACCGGTCCTGAACCGACGCCAACGCGACGGCCGAGCGGGCCGGGCCCGGCGGTCCGTCGCTTTTGTGGGGGATGCGAACGGACCGCCGGGGCGCGCGGGGCGGAAGGGGAGAACCGGCCGCGCGGCGGGACCGGACGCGTTCGGGGCAGCCCCATCTTGCACATCCCCGCACCCTCGCCGCAGACCCTCCAGCCGCGACGCGGGCCGCGTTCGGTCCCACGCCTCGGAGACCCGGCGCGGCCCGGTGGATAACACTTTTTTCTTCTACGACCTTTCTCGCCGCCGCCTACGCCCGGCGGCGGGCCAGGAACAGGTCGCTGACGTGCAGCATGTCGATGCCTCCGCCCCGGGCGTCGAGGACCTTCGCGGTCTCGGCGAGAACGCCGTCGAGCTGTTCGGCAGGCAGCACCCGGTAGGAGGAGACCGAGGCCAGGAACCCGAGGTAGCGCTCCGTCGCGTACCGCGTCTCCTGCCGGAAGCGGAACGCCTTCAAGTCCGTGAACCGGCCGTCCGCCCGGCACTCCCCCTCCGGCCAGAACGGCTCCTCGCCCTGCCCCGGTTCGGCGCCGAAGGTCGCGGCCGGCACGCCGTGCGGCGAGCCGGCGACGCCGAACCGGCGGTCGACCTCCGCCAGTTCCTCGTACACCCCGGGGTCAAGGACGCCGTGCGGGTTCCAGAACAGCGCGACCGCGCCACCCGGTTCGAGGGCCTCGTGCACCAGGTCCCAGCGCCGCTCCGGGTCGAACCAGTGCCAGCACGTGGCCGCGAACAGCAGCCCGAACCGCCGCCCGGCCGCGTCCCACTCCTCGAACCCGCCCACCTCGACCCGCACGTCCGGGTACGGCGCCGCATTGCGCCGCAGCACCTCCGCCATGCGCGGATCTGGCTCCACACGTCAGCGGCACCCCGCGCGCGGCGAACTGCACGGTGGCCTTCCCCGTGCCCGCACCGACCTCCAGCGCCGGACGGCCCCCGAGGTCCGCGTACGCCAGCACCTCCGACACCAGTGCGTCCGCGTACCCCGGCCGCGAGGCGTCGTACGCCTGCGCCACCTCACCGAACACCCTGCTGCGCGCCGGATCGACACCCTCCACGGCACTCACCCGCGACCTCCGTCCGTCCCCCGCCGAAAGACGAGCACCCTATCGAGCACGCGGGCCGACGAGCGATCGCTTTCCCTCGCCTTCGTCACCCGACCCGCACCCGCCCCTGGAACCACCGTCCGATCGGGCGGGGGCTCGGCGTGGGCATGGATCCGTGATGCCGGCACCACACGGCCCCCGGGCAGGCTTCATGCGGTGAACACCTCCTGGTAAGCCTGGCCGGCGATGGGGCGGGTGGCGAAGAAGGCCTCGGGGAGGTCGAAGGCGTCGACGAGGGTGCGCGGGTGGTCGGCGAGGCGGGCGACGGAACGCTCCGTCAGGGGCATCAGCTCTCGTACCCGGGCGGGCGTCAGGTCACCTGCCGCGAGGAGCAGGCTGCCGAGGAACAGGTTGTAGTGGATGCCGGCCAGCACGGTGAGCCCGCCGTCGAGCGGCGCAGCCCACGCGTGCAGCGCGGCGAGGCGGCGCGGGTCGGCGGCCAGTGCGGCGGCGTCGGTGGCGGCGTTGACGGCGTGCAACCGGCGGTAGGAGTCGGCGATCTGGTCGGCGAGCGGCGCCTCGGTGCGGCGGTACATGCCGGGGTCCTCGGCGAGCGCCAAGGGCTGGAGGGTGCGGCGGGAGCCGGCCGTCGTCGTCATGATCTTCCCAATCGATCGGCTGCCGACGAGGTCACGGATGTGTGATCAAGGTCACTGGAGATCGCCGACCCGGCCCTGGGCAAGATCCCTGCGGCACCCGGACCACCACTCGTTCGGGTGCCCGCCCCCGGATCCCCCGCCACCGCCGTCCGTTCGCCCGTAGCGCCCCGATCCCGGCGAACGGAGGCCCCGCGGTGCGCATCTTCGAGATCAACGAGGTGGTCGGCGGTCACGTCCGGCGCGCCAGCGTCGGCCGGCACTTCGCCCGCGTGTACCTCGTGCCCACGGCGGCGGAGTGACGGCGCCGCCTACCGCACGAAGACGCCGATGCCGTTCGCGATCGGGCGTTCGCCGCCGTCCAGTCGGTTGCGGACCGCCGGGCGGGCGGTCGACGGGGTGCGGGTGACCATCGTGGCGGAGCTGCCGCCGTCCAGTTGGACGGCTGTCGTGGCGCCGAGGTTCTGGAGGGTGTCGGCCAGCTCGCTCATCGTCAGGCCCGGCGCGTCGTCGCTGCGGCCGTCCGTGGTGACCAGCAGCAGGGTGTGGCCGCCCCCGGTCAGGGCGGCTGCGGCGCGCGGTTCCCGCTGGCTCGCGTCCTGGCCGGTGAGCGGGCGGCCGTCGCGCAGAATCGGCGAGGCGCCCAGGGCCCAGTGCGGCCGGAGGCCGTCCTCGTCGGCCAGGTGGTAGTCGACCTCGACCCGGTCGCCCACCCGCAGGCCGCGCAGGTAGCGGGCGCCGGCCTCGCGGCCGAGCAGGACCACCGCGCCCTCGGGCACCCGGCCGCTGCCCGGTCCCGGCTGCCCGGCGGCCACCCGGCCGTGGCGGACGGTCACCTCGTACGCCTCGCCGCTGCACGGTGCCCAGCGGTGGAGGTCCGTGCCACAGACGGCGCGGGCGCGGGAGGTGGCGCCCCACTCCGGGGTGAAGGCGCCGATTCCGTCCTCCGCGATCGCGTACTGGTTCAGCCCGCGCAGCGGGACCGTCCCCTGCGGGCCGTCCACCGTACCGCGCAGGTGGAGGCGCCCGAGCCGGGGACGGCCGTCGAAGCCGCCCGCCAGGACGTCCTCGACCGTCCCGCCCGGCGGCAACGGCCAGCCGAAGCGCTGAGCCGTCGGTACGGCCCCCTTCAGCGGCCGGCCCTCCGCCACCTCCGGGCCGACCGGCGCGCCGGTGGCCGGGACGCCCGGGTGCTGCTCCTCGCTGACGTTGAAGAAGTCGCCGTTGACGGCCGCCACCGCGTGGTGCTGCCCGGCCAGCCGGGTGAGCGGCTCCCGCGCGGCCACCGCGCCGGGGTGCAGCAGGCCGACCGACACCCCGGGCCGGTCGAGGTCGACGGTCACCACGTGCAGCCGGGCGGGCCCGCGGGCCGTGGGCACCTCCAGCAGGCGGTACGTCACACCGCGCGCCACCCGGGCCCCGTCGGGGGTCGCGGTGGCCGGCCCGGCCAGCCCGATCACCAGCAGGACGGCCGCCACCAGCGAGCGCCACCTCGTGCTTCGCTCCATGGCGGGCATGTCTACCTGTCGGCAGACCGCGTACAGACCGGCTCCGGTGGACTTTCCCCCGGAACGCGGAACGTCACCAGCCGAGCGCGGCGGCCAGCGCGTCGGTCTGCTCCGCGGTGATCCCGAGGGCCAGCGGTACCTGCCGCGGGCTGTGGTCGGACGAGCAGACCGGGATCGGGCTGCCCTCACGCACGCTCCACGTGGGCCGGCCGGCCCTCCCGGTCTCGCCCAGCAGGTGGGCGGCCAGCTCGTCCACGACGTCGGCCCGGAAGCCGACCTCGGCGAGGGCGTGCGCCACGACGTCACGGGCCTCGGCCGGGATGTCCGCGTCACCGAGGGCCGGGAGCAGGAGCAGGAGGCGGCGGGCCGGATCGTCCAAGCCTTCGACGCCGTCCTGCGCGCTGCCGGCCAGCTTCACCAGCTCCGGCCACGCCAGGCCGGGGCCCGAGCCGTGCGGGCCGTCCTGGGCGAGGAAGCCGAGGCGGCCCCACCCGGGGTGGTGGACGAGGTAGTCGACGGTGCTCTCGTCCTCCCAGTTCTGCCAGAGGACGTACGCCGTGTGCCCGCCGTCGAAGGGCACGCGCAGGGCGATGCCCGGTTCGTCGGTGTCGCCGAGGCGCGCGATCATCGCCTCGTAGGCGTCCGCGTCGACGCCGTACTCCTCGGCCGCCTCGTCCTCGACGCCGAAGGAGATCACGAAGTGGGTGAACCAGAAGGCGAGGTCGTCGGCGAGGTGCTCCCCCGCGACGACCTCGTCCCCGTCGAGGAACTCGGCTATGGGCACGTGAGCGGCTGTCATGCGACGCAACGTAGCGTGCCTCGCCCACAACCCCACTACGCTCCGCGGCCGCCCCGCCCCTACTGCAGCGCGACGATCTGCAGGCTGGCCGTCGAGGCGACCGTCCCACCGGCGTACAGCGTGTGCCCGTCCGGGCCGACGGCGAAGCCGTTGACGCGTTCCTCGTTGAGCGCCTGGGCCTCGCCCGGGGCGACCGTGTCGGTCGTCGTGTCGAGGACGTACACCGAGGGACCGGCGCCCTCGATCGTGTTGTCGACGACGTAGAGCCGCGCACCGTCCGGACTCACCTGCGGGTAGGCGAAGTCGACGCCGCCGGTGGTGAGCGTGAAGTGGGTCGTGACGGTGTCCGTGGCCGGGTCGATCTCGTCGCCCGCGCCGCCGTTGGCGCCGTTGAGGGCGAACAGGCGGGTGCCGTCCGGGCTGAAGGCCAGCTGCGAGTCGTGGCCCGCGGCCGTGCCCGGGACGACGCGGGTCACGGCGGGAGCGGCGCCGGTGAGGTCGAGGTGGACGACGCCCGCCTCGCTGCCGACGTACAGGTCGCGTCCGCCCGGGCGGACGGCCAGGTTGCCCGGGATGGATGCCGGGTAGTCGACGGCCGACGTGAACGCCCGCTGCGCGGCGGAGAAGGCGAGCACGCGGCCGTCGCCCAGGTGGCCGACCGTCTGCGCGCCGGACTGCGCCACGTAGAGGGTGGTCCCGTCCGGGCCGAGCGCGATGCCGGCGGGCCAGCCGACGCTCCACCCGGACGGGCGCGGCTGGTCGGGCAGCGCGACCGTGCCGAGCAGGGACATCGAGCGGACGTCGATCACGCTCAGGGTGAGGTAGTTGAGCACGTACAGCCTGGAGCCGTCCGGGCTGAGCGCCGTGAACACCATCCAGCGGTTGGACCCGAGCGCGAGCCCGCCGGCGGTGGCGCCGGTGCGGGTGTCGACGGCCTTCAGGACGAGGTCGCCCTGCGCGGTCGCGGTGACGACGTACGCGGTGGCGCCGTCGGGGCTGACGACCGGAGCGGCGATCTGGCTGCCGACGGTGACCACCGTTTCCGCGCCGGACACCGGACCGGCCGCCTCCGCGGCGCCGCTCGTCAGCGCCAGCACCGCTCCTGCGGCAGCCAGTGCGACGCCGGTGCGCGCCGCGGCCAAGGCCTTGATGGGCATGGGTCCCCCCTCCTCGGCACCGCGATGTGCGGTGTGGTGGGCAGACTAACGGGGGCCGTTGACCAGGGCATGACCTCGCACCCCTCCGGCCCGGGGCGCCAACGACTTTCGGACAGGCCGCGGGGCAGAACGGTCGGCCGACCCGAGCCGCGACAGCGGTTGCACTGGTCCGAACGGTCGTGCGCCGAGGCCCACATGACGACGAGACAGAAGGCACCGCCCGTGCCGAGGAGACCCGGTACGAGCAGTTCGGCCCAGCCGAGGGTGTCGGTGCCCATCACCTGGCCGGGGTCCTCCGGGTCGTAGACCACGGCGACCGTGCCGCCGATGCCGCCGCTCACGTTCCTCGTCCAGATGTCGGCCGGGGCACGCGGGTCGGGGGCGAAGTGGACGAGGTAGCCGGTGGAACGCTTCTCCGTGCGCATCCGGGCGATGGTCACGGTGGTGTGGACGCCGTGCCGCTCGAGGGAGACGTACTGCCGCTCCATCCGCACGACGGAGGCCAGCATGCCGACGCCCAGCACGACCATCAGCCCGATCGTCCACCACGTGCCGGGGCTCCGCCGCCGCCACCACCGCAGGCGTCGCCGGTGCACCCGCTGTCTCGGTGTCCTCCCCCGCATGCCGGTGATCATCCCACGGGGGCGCGGGGCGGCGTACGGCCTCGGAGTGGGACGTCGGCGTGACCGACCTCCCACTCCGAGGCCGTGACGGAATCCGGCTCAGCCGCTCCCGGAGCGCCACGGCAAAGACGTGCAAGAAGCCCGTGCCGAAGGGATGTCGGGCGCGGGTCGACCGGATGTCAGGCGTGGGCCGCCGCGCACTCCGGGTGGCCCCAGCTGCTGCCGACCTTGGTGATCGTGTCGCCCTTGGCGTACGGGCGGGTGCAGGGGCAGGTGCCGGGGTAGCGGGCGGCGAGGGTCCGGGAGGTGCCGGAGGACGAGGTCTTCTTGACCACGGACTTCGTCGCCTTGACGGTGGACTTCGCCGGGCGCGAGGACGCCGTGACCGGGTCCGGCACCGGGAGGTCGGCGGCCGTGCCGTCGGCGCCCTGCTGGGTGCGGGCGGCGTCGCTGGCGGCCTTGTCGGCGATGGCGTTGAGCGGGTCGCCGTCGACCTGGTGGGCGGGGACGTACACGAAGGCGACGTCGCGGCCCGCCAGCAGCGCGTCGATCTCCTGGATCAGCTCGCGGTTGGCGACCGGCTTCCCGGCGGCCGTCTTCCAGCCGTTGCGCTTCCAGCCGACGAGCCACTTGGTGACCGCGTCGCGCGTGTAGGTGCTGTCGAGGCGCACCTCCAGCGGGGCGGCGGCGTCGGTCGAGGAGAGGAGCTCGCGCAGGGCCGTCAGCTCGCCGATGTTGTTGGTGCTGTGCCCGAGCGCGCCGGACCGCCAGCGCTGCGGCGCCCCGGCGGCGTCCGCGACGACGTACGCCCAGCCCGCCGGGCCGGGGTTCCCCTTGGCAGCTCCGTCACAGGCTGCGATGACTCGTTCGTGCATGCCTCCGATCATGCCAGGGTCCGGCAGGCCTCCCGACCACGCGTTCCCGTCGCCCAGTTTGTGTGATCTCGGCCCCGGCCGGAGGTCTCCTGTTCGAGAAGGCCGAAACGCCCTCGACCCCAAACGCCCTCGACTCGAAGGACCCGCCGATGACCGCTGCCGCCCGTCCGTTCTCCCGAGGCTGGCTGCTCGCGTCCTGCGTGCCGACGCTGATCGTGCTCGGCATGGCGTTCTCCGTCCCGCGGAGCCCGCAGCCCGCCGCGGCAGCGCCCGCTCCTGCGGCGGCCGACATGGCCGGGATGCCCGGCATGGCACCCCCGCAGGCCGCCGCGCCCGCCCGTGGCCTCGCGTCGGAACAGGACGGGTACCGGCTGGCGTTGGAAACCACGACCCCGCCGGTCCGCTTCACGATCACCGGCCCCGACGGCGCGCCGGTCACCGACCTCACCGTCCACCAGACGAAGAAGCTGCACTTCTACGCGATCCGCACCGACCTCACCGGTTTCCAGCACCTCCACCCGGAACAGGCCGCGGACGGCAGCTGGACCGCCGACCTCGCGCCCCTCGCCCCCGGCACCTGGCGCCTGTACGCCGACTTCATCCCCGCCACCGGCGCCCACAGCCCGGAGTACGTCCTCAGCCGCACCGTGACCGTCCCCGGCGAGGCCGCCCCCGTCCCCCTGCCCGCCCCCGCCGAGCGCACCACCGTGGACGGCTACACCGTCACGCTCCGCGCCCAACCCATGGCCGGGGCCTACCAGTTGACCGCCTCCCTCGAGCAGGACGGCCGCCCGGTCACCGACCTCCAGCCCTACCTGGACAGTTACGCCCACCTCAGCGCCTTTCACGAGGGCGACCAGGCCCTCGCCCACCTCCATCCCGCCAACGCCGTGACCGGCGACGACGGCGGCCCGACACTGACCTTCCAGGCCATGCTCCCCGAGTCCGGCGACTGGCGCGTCTTCCTCCAGTTCCAGACCGCCGGCCGGCTCCACACGGCCGAGCTCACCCTGCGGATCTCCTAGATGAACGAGCCCAATGTTGAAGGATCCGCCGCAGTTCGCTCCGTGGCGTCCGGCGGTCGGTGAATCGCCGCGGCTCAGCGATGCCGAGCTGGTAACGCTGGCGATGATGCAGGCGATGCCGGGCTTCACCTCCGAGGCCAGGTGGCTGCGTCATGCGCGCGCTCACCTGCGGCATCCGTTCCCGTACCTGCCGAAGCAGCCCGGCTACAACAAGCTCTTGCGCTCACTGACTGCGTTACTTGCCGTCCAGTGCTGCCACCAACTGCGGCAGGGCGCCAGTGGCCGCGATGAGGGCCAAGTGGTCGTGGAAGTCCCTGCTACCGACGATCAGGCCGTCGCGGACCCTCAGTACCTGGATATTGGCGGACTCGAAGGTCCTCCCAGTCGGCCGGTGGTGCACCTGGTAGTCCCATTCGGCGACGATCACCTCCGGATCGTCGGTCTCCCGGATCACCACGTTCGCCGGCGTCAGCTCCACCGGAGTGCATGCGGCGACCTGCGCGAACCGCTCCTCGAGTGCGGCCCGCCCCTGGGTGCGGCGCGGGCCGACGGGCTCAAAGACGGTCTCCACCACAGCGTCCTCGGCGTAGAGCCCGGCCAGGTCGCGGTAACGGCCTGCGGCGATGCCGTCGAGCAGCTTCAGGAAGACCTCGCGCGGTGACAGCGCTTCGGGCATGGTCAGCCTCCGTCGGAATCCGTCGCTAGAATCGGACTAGCGAGTCCGCTTTGACGATACGGACTGGATACTCCGTTTGTCGAGGAGCTCAGCGGCCCGGCGAGGAAGGTTGTAGGGGATGAGTGGTGCCAAGGAGCGCCCGCTGCGGGCGGACGCGGCCCGTAACCGTGCCAGGCTGCTCGATGTCGCCACGGAGGTGTTCACCACCCGTGGCGTCGGCGTGCCGACCGAGGAGATCGCCCGGACCGCCGGGGTCGGAGTCGGCACTCTCTTCCGGCACTTCCCGACCAAGGAAGCGCTGCTGGAAGCCGTGATGGTGCGCAGGCTGGGGGCGATCGCCGCCCAAACCGCGCGCCTGGCCGCCGACATGCAGCCCGCCGATGCCTTCTTCGCCTGCTTCCGCCTGGTTGTCGAACAATCCGCGGGCAAGAACGAGTTCACCCAGGCACTCGCCGCAGCGGGCATGGACGCGCATGCAGCCCTACGGGAGTCCAGCGAGGTGATCCAGGCGCAGCTCGCCGCTCTTCTGGACGCGGCACAGCAGGCCGGAGCCGTTCGCCCGGACCTTGGCCTGCCGGAACTGTTCGCCCTGCTGGCCGGCACCAGCACGACGATGGACCACCTCGGAGCAGACCCGGCGTCCCGGCAACGGATCTTCAGTGTGGTCTTCGACGGCCTCCGACCGCACTGACCGGCCACGTGCCGCGTTCGCCGTGCCCTTGCCGAAGGGAATGTGGGCCAGACAGCCAACGAGGGCATGGACTCAAGCGACTGACCCCTTGGAATCGATCAGCCAGGGACCGCCACAATTCGCTCGAGCCGGGTGCGGTGGTCCGGGTAGCCTCGCCGCGTGGTGGATGAGGAGCAGTACGTCCGGTACCGGGAAGACTCGAAGCTGCTGGCGGCGATCGGGGAGCGCGTCCACGCCCAGGTCGGCCGCGTCACGGTGCGGTTGCCCGGGGCGGTGGCGCAGGCCGCGGTGGACGCCTGGGAGCGTGACGAGACGGGTGACATCGGCGAGGAGACCCGCGAGCAGTACGAACTGCGGGGCCAGGCCGGTGACCTGGCGCTGATCGGCCTCGCGATCTCGGAGCGCGGCCGCCGGGAGGGCGAGGAGGTCGTCGTCGACCTGCACGTCTCCTCCGCCGGGGCGGCCTTCCTCAGCTATGTCGAGGCCGCGGGGCCGGCCTTCCGGCCGAAGGAGTATCCGGCGGAGTAGCCGGGGCACCCGGCTACGAGAAGTCGCCGGCGTGGTGCCGGGTCGACGTCCCGACCGCCGCGAAGCCGTGGTCGAGCATCTCCGTCTCGCCCGCCCGCACGGCCTGGGCACGACGCTCCTTCGGTGCAGGGTGGGGCGCACCCATCATCTTTCGCGCCCCGTCCCTGCGCCTCACGGCGTTCGGCCCTCCGAGGAGTGGATCCGGCGTTGGCGGGCCGCCGAGGACCACTACCTCCGCACCACCTGGCCCCAGGCGAGGGTCGGGCTGCTCGTCCGGGGCTGCCGAGGAACGGCCGGGAGCAGGAAGTCGGCCGGGCCGACTCCCTGCTCCCGGGCACCCAGCTCACCGCGCCGCGTACACGTCCTGGACGTAGCGGCCGGCGTCGATCAGGGACTGCAGCCAGGCCTCCGCCTGCTGCTCATCGGCGCCGCCCGGCGTGTGGCTCCGGTAGAGGGCGCGGAAAGCCTCCCGCACGCCGGGGGCCATCCGGGCGCCGTCGCCGCACACGTAGACCTCGGCGCCGGCGGCGAGGAGCTGCCACACCTCGTCGGCCTCGGCCGCGATGCGGTCCTGGACGAAGCGCCGGCCCTCCTCGGGGGCCTCGCTGAACGCCGGGCGCAGGCTGACGGCGCCGACGCGTTCGGCGGTTTCCAGTTCGACGCGGTGGAGGTAGTCGGCGTCGGGCAGGTCGCAGCCGAAGTAGAGCAGCGCCGGGGCGAGTTCGGCGCCGGCCCGCACCTGCCGGTGGCGGTCGGCGACCGCACCGCGGAACGGGGCGAGGCCGGTGCCGGCGGCGATCATGATGACCGGGGTGGCGCCGTGGCCGATCCGGAACGCCTCCCGGCAGGGCTGGACGCGGGCGAGGACGGTGTCCCCGACGGCGACGCGGGCGAGGTGGCCGGAGCCGGTGCCCCGGAAGGTGCCGCGGCCGGAGCGGGCCGGGGCGCTCAGCACGGAGACCATGAGGTCGACGTGGGCCGGGTCCTGGCCCGGGGACGAGGAGATCGAGTAGTGGCGCGGCCGGATGGGCGGGAGCAGTTCCAGCAGCACCGGCCAGGTGAGGGCCTCGCGCAGGGCCGGGTTGTCCTCGACGAGGTCGAGGAGGGTGCGCGGGTCGTCGTCGGGCAGGGCCCGCAGCGCGGCGGCCTCGGGCGGGCACGGGTTGAGGTCGGCGAGCCGCAGGCGCTGCTCGGCGGTCGGCCGGTCCTGCAACTCGACGTGGTGGGTGAGCAGTTCGCGCACGGTCAGCGGGCGGTCGACGGAGAGGCCGGTGCGCCGGTGGGCGACGATCGACAGCACGGTGTCGAGGTCCGCGCCGAGCACCTTGGCCGCGCGCTCGACCAGCGCCGGGTCGTTCTGGGGCAGCACGGTGAGGTGGTCGGCGGTGCGGTACTCGACGCCGTCCGGCAGGGCCAGCCGCACGAGGCGCTTGACCCGGGGGTAGGCGGGGTCGGTCAGGCCGGCGACCTCGGTGACGGTGAGCCCCGTCATGCCGTGCCGCGCCGCGAGGGCGTCCAGCGGGCCGCCGACGACCTCCGTCACGGTGAACGCGGCCTCCGGCAGCCCGGCGGCGGGGGCGTCCGCGTCGCCGTGCTCCTCCAGCAGCAGGCCGCGCAGCGCCGTCGCGAAGGCCCGCACCCCGCCGGCGAGGTCCCCCGAGGCGTCGGCCTCGCCGGTGGGCAGCAGCCGGGTGCCGCCGAGGGCGGCGAGGCGCTCGTCGATGAGGGTGGGGATGCGCTGGTAGGTGGCGGCGTAGGTGCGGTCGCCGATGCCGAGCACCGCGTACTCGACGCCGTCGGCGGCCGCGCCCTCGGCCTCCTGGAGCCACCGGACGAACCGTGCCGCGTCGTCCGTCGGCTGCCCGTTGTACGAGGCGGCGGTGATCACCACGGGACGGCCCGCCGGCAGCCCGCCGGCGTAGGCGTCCAGCGGGGCGACCTCGGTCTCGCAGCCCAGTTCCCCGGCGGCCTCGGCCAGCTGGCGGGTGAAGTCGCGCGAGGCGCCGTAGTTCGAGCCGTGCAGGAACAGGACCGCCGTGCCCTGGCGGACGCGGCCGGGCAGGTCGGCGGCGCGCGCCGGGGCCTGCGCCGCCACCGGTGGCTTGGGGGTGCGCGGGGCGAGGGCGAGCGTGAACCCGTCGGGCTTGATGGTGAGCATCTGCTTGATGGTCAGCCGGTAGTCGGCGTGGTCGATCAACCGGTAGCGGTGCACCAGCATGCCGAGCAGCATCGTGGCCTCGTGCAGCGCGAACTGCCGCCCGATGCAGGCGCGTTCACCGGTACCGAAGGGCTTGAAGGCGTGCGGCGAGCGGGCCTCCTCCAGCTCCGGGTCGAAGCGGGAGGGGTCGAACAGCTCGGGGTTGTCGCCCCAGGCGGGGTCGCGGTGCAGCATCGGCGTCGACACGGTGACCGTCTCCCCGGCGCGCAGCGGGATGCGGCCCCCGATCAGGGTGTCCTCGCGGGCCTCGCGGCTGAACGCGGGGGCCGTCGGCCACAGCCGGAGGGCCTCGTTGAGCACCTGGCGGGTGTAGCGCAGGCGCCCGACGTCCTCGTAGGACGGCTCGGGGTCGGCCTGGTCGCCCCACAGGGCGTCCACCTCGCGCTGGACCTCGCGCAGCACCGCCGGGTGCTTGGCGAGGTAGTACACCGCGAAGGACAGCGCGCCCGAGGTGGTCTCGTGGCCTGCGATCAGGAAGGTGATCACCTGGTTGCGGATGTTCTCGGCGTCCAGTCTGCTGCCGTCACCGGGGTGGACGGCGCCGAGCATCAGACCGAGCAGGTCCTCGGCCTCCGCGGCTCCGGCGCCCCCGGCTGCGGCCTCCACGCGAGCGGCTATCACCTCGTCCACCACCCGGGCCAGGTACGCGGCGTCCTCCCGAAACGCCGCGTCGCGCTCGGTGTGGTCGAGCTCGGGGTCGCGCCCGAGCTTGTCCATCGCCCACTCCAGGCACTGCACCATCGCTTCGACGAACGGGTGCGGCTCGTCGCGCTCGAAGGAGCCGAAGTCGAAGCCGAAACCGGCCAGGCCGATGGTGTCCAGGGTCATCCTGGTCATGTCGCCGGGCACGTCCACCGGCTGCCCGGCGGCCGACGCGGCGTCCCAGGCGTCGATCAGGCGGCGCGCGACCCTGAGCATCACCGGGTGGTAGGTGCGCATCGAGCCGAGCGCGAAGGCGGGCATCAGGATGTCGTGCGCGCGGGCCCAGTTGGGCTCGTCGTTGTAGGCGGTGAAGAGGCCGTCGCCGGTGAACTCGCGGACGTTCACCAGGCCCGGGCCCACCGACTTGGTGAAGCGCCCCTCGTCGGCCAGCTCCTCGACCAGGTCCAGGCCGCCGACCATCAGCAGGTCCCGCCCGTGCACGCGCTGCACGTAGGCCGGGCCGTGCTCGCGGAGCAGGTCCATCATCCGCAGGACCGGCGCGGCGACCGGCGGCAGCGCGGAGACGTCGACGAGCGGCACGGCCCCGGCGGCGGCCGAGGGGAGGTGCGCCGGGGCGGCCGCCGGGGTCCGCGGGGCCGGGGCGGGCTCCGGGCGCTCGGCCCGGGGTGCGGGCAGGCTCTCGGGCAGGGTGTCGGTCATGCGTGATTCACCTTCCGTATTCCGTGACACGGGTTCCGTGACGGGAGTCGGGCCGACGATCGGGGCGACGTGTTCCACTGTGCGCCCGACACCCGGCGCACCGGGCGCCGCCGACTACATGATTGTGTAGTACCCGGTGGCACCCGCGTCTTGCCCACGTGACGTCAGATCTGCTGAAGGAGATAGCCCGTGTATCCCAGCGACAGCGCCATCGTCTGGCGCAACCGCACGCTGCGCCTGCTGGACCACGTGCCGGTGCCGATCGCCGTGTGCGAGTACGCGGGCCGTATCCTCATCGTCAACCGCGCGATGGCCGCCGAGTTCGGCCTGCTCACGGGGCAGTTGCACCACCGCAAGATCCTGGAGTTCTTCACGCTCCAGGGCAGCGCCGCCGACACCCTCCCGGCACTCGCCGAGGCCGTCCACAAGCACCGACGCTCCCAGTACAGCGTCGAGGTGTCGTGGACGGCCGGCGACGGTACGGAACGGCACGGCGTCATGGACGTCGCCCTCGTGAGCGACACCCCCGACCAGACGCCGAACCTGCTGCTCTCGCTGCGCGTCCTCGCCGACCTCCCCACCGAGCCCGCACCCGAGGTGTCCGAGACCGCCGTGCCGCGCACCGGGGTGAGCCCCACCGAGGCCCGGATCCTGGCCGCCGCCGCGAGGGGTGCGACGACCGCCCTGATCGCCCGGGAAATCGGCCTCACGAGGGACGGCGTCAACTACCACCTGACCCGCCTCTCCCGCCGCTGGCACGTCCCCAACCGCACGGCCCTCGTCGCCCGCGCCTACGCCTCCGGCGTCCTGGCGCCGGACACGTGGCCGCCGGAGCCCGCCTGAGGGTCCACTGCTACGCCGGCGCCCGCCGGAGCGCACCGCAGCCCTGGAACCCCCTACGCCAGCGCCCGCCGCAGCACCGCGCCGAGCTCGGCGATCTGCCGCTGCGACACCTCCGCCGACAGCAGCGCCTGCGAGCCGTGGAACGTCCCGGCCCACTGGTGCAGCTCGACCGGCACGCCCGCCCGCAGCAGGCGCAGCGCGTACTCGATGCCCTCGTCGCGGTTCGGGCAGAACTCGGCGGTGGCGAGGTGGGCGGGCGGCAGGCCGGTGAGGTCCTCGGCGCGCGCCGGGGCCGCGTACGCGGTGGCGGGTGCGCCGCTCAGGTAGTGCCGCCAGGCCGCGCCGATCTTGTCGCGGGTCATCCACGGCGTGTCCGTGAAGTTCCGCGCCGACCAGCTGTCCTGACGGTCGTCGAGGCCGGGCTGGTTGAGCAGCTGGAAGCGGATCGCCGGCCCCTGCCGGTCGCGCGCCAGGAGGGCGGTGGCGGCCGCGAGGGTGGCACCGGCGCTGTGGCCGCCGATCGCGATGCGCTCGGGGTCGATGCCGAGGTCGGCGGCGTTCTCGGCGGCCCAGACGAGGACGGCGTACGCGTCGTCCAGCGCCGCCGGGTACGGGTGCTCGGGCGCCAGGCGGTAGCCCACCGAGATGACCACCGCCCCGGAGTCGGCGGCGATCCGGGCCGCCCACGGGTGCTCGGTGTCCAGGCCCCCCATGACGAACCCGCCGCCGTGCAGCCAGATCACGGCGCCGCGCGCCTCCTGCGGCCGGTAGACGCGCACCGGCACGCCGGGGTCTCCGGGCGCCGTGCGGTCCTCGATCACCATGGCGGGCACCTCGGCTGCCGGCACGCCGCCGGCCAGCGCGGCGAGACTCTTCCGGGCCGAGGCGGGGTCGTCGAGGTCGACGTCGGGGAAGAACGGGACGAATGCTTCGAGTTCGGGATCCATGCCCACCATCGTCCCGGCCGCCGCCCGCCCGGTCCTCCGCCGACCGTCGTGCGTTGCGCCGGGATCGCGCACCGACCGGCGCGCCCGCGCTCCCCCGTGCCCGCATATCCTCGGGCCCATGGAGGCACTGGCGGTACGCATGTCGCAACTGGGCTCGGACGTCGAGGCGGCCGTCCGCGTCGTCATGTTCTACGACACCCTGATGCGCCGGCGCGTGGACCTCCCCGCCCTCGCCCGCGCCTCCGCGAACCTCGCCGAGTGCACGGCCGGCATCCGCCTCACCGGCACCGGCCGGACGATCCGCATGACCCCCGACGGCCGCGAGGCACCCGGGCCGCCCTCCGTCACCACGTCCACGCCGATCACCCTCGACGAGGAGGAGATCGGCACGGTGTGGCTCGAACGCCCCACCCCCGCGGGCCTCCTGGACGAGCTCCTCCTCGACCGCCTCGCCATCGCCGTCGCCACGGCCGTCGAACGCTACGGCCCCGCGCACACCACCATGGCCGACCCCGCCCTCGTCGAGCTCGTCATCGGCGCCGACACCGACGAGGCCGCCCGCGCCCGCGCGCTGCGCCTGCTCGGCTTCGCCGCCGACCTGCCGGTGCGCGCCGTCGCCGTGCGCACGGAGCTCCCCCTCGACCGGATCGGCGCCCTCCTGTGCCTCGGCCGTCCGGTGAAGGCAGCCCAACTCGCCGACGTGGGAGCCGTCCTGGCCACAACCGTCGACCCGTCCCACCTCCCGGCCGGCGTCCGCGCGGGCATCGGCGCCGCCGGGACACCGGCCCGATCCTGGCGCGAGGCCCGCACCGCACTGCGTTTCACCACCACGCGCCGACCCGTCGTCCACCACGCCGACCTGGGCGCCGTCGCCCTCCTCGCCCAGCTCCCGGAGGACGCCGTCCGGGCCGACCCCGACGTCGCCGCCATCGCCCGCGTCGAGGCGTGCGACCCGGAGGACCTGGAGACGCTGGAGGCTTACTGCACCACCGGCTCCCTGCGCCGCGCCGCCGCCGTCCTCCACCTGCACCACACCAGCGTGGCCCGCCGCCTGGACCAGCTCGGCAAGGTGCTCGGCCTCGAACTCACCGAGCCGGCCGGCCTGTTGCGCGCCACCGTCGCCCTCACCGCGTGGCGGCTGCTCAGCGGGTGACCTTGGTGCGCAGCCGGAAGGTCCGCCGGTAGGCGTCCGGCGGCACGCCCACCGTGCGGTTGAAGTGCCGGCGCAGCGTGGTGCCCGTGCCCATGCCGGTGGCGGCGGCGATGGCGTCGACGCTGTCCTCGGTGGTCTCCAGCAACTCCTGGGCGTGGCGGATCCGTTGGGTCAGCAGCCACTGGAGCGGGCTGGTGCCGGTGACGGAGCGGAAGTGCCGGCCGAGGTGGCGCGAGCTCATGTTGGCCCGGCGGGCCAGGTCCTCGACGGTCAGCGGCTGGTCGAGCCGTTCGATCGCCCACGGGAGGAGGTCGGCGAGCGGGTGGTTCCCGGGCGCGGGCACCGGGGTGGGCACGAACTGGGCCTGGCCGCCGTCCCGGTGGGGCGGCACGACGAGGAGGCGGGCGAGGGCGTTGGCGACGGACGAGCCGTGGTCGAGGCGGACGAGGTGCAGGCAGAGGTCCATCGCGGCGGCCTTGCCGGCGGAGGTGAGGACGCGCCCGTTGTCGACGTAGAGGACGTCCGGGTCGACC
The DNA here is from genome assembly GCF_036322405.1 of Streptomyces sp. SP17BM10. Taxonomy (NCBI): domain Bacteria; kingdom Bacillati; phylum Actinomycetota; class Actinomycetes; order Kitasatosporales; family Streptomycetaceae; genus Streptomyces; species Streptomyces sp. SP17BM10. The sequence goes on from NZ_JAQYXB010000480.1 coordinate 158,039, forward strand.
TGCACCTCGGGGAAGCGCGCAGCGAGGACGCGGGTGTGCGCCCAGTGCGTCGTCGCCCGCAGCCCGTCCAGCAGTCCGGCGGCGGCGAGGACGAACGCACCTGTGCAGAGCGACACCACACGCGCGCCATTGTCGTGGGCCGCGCGCACGGCCTCGACGAGCTCCCGGGGCGGCTCCTCGTCGACGTCCGCCCAGCCCGGGACGACGACGGTGTCCGCGTACGGGAGCCGGTCGAGCCCGTGGTCGGGCTGGACGCGGAACCGCCCGACCTGCACGGGCCCCGGCCCGCAGAGCTCCAGGCGGTACCAGGACTCGGCCCGCCCGGTCATGTCGGCCCCGAAGACCTCGCAGGCCAGCCCCAGTTCGAAGTGCAGCATGCCGTCCGTGACGGCCAGTGCGACAGTCCCCATGTCCGGAAGTGTACGGGTCCTGTCGTTCCGGACACTGTCAGTGGTGGTCCGCCCCCGGCAGGATGAACGCGTCGGATCAAGGAACGAGCACGGGGAACCCCAATGTCGAACACCACCGTCACCGTCTACGGCGCCTACGGACACACCGGCCGCTTCGTCGTCGCCCACCTGCGCGAGCGCGGCTTCACCCCCGTGCTCTCCGGCCGCGACGCCGCCAAGCTGCACGAACTGGCCGACGGGACGGGCCTCGACGTGCGCCCGGCCTCCGTCGACGACCCGGCCGCCCTCGACGCGGCCCTGGCCGGCGCCGCCGCCGTCATCAACTGCGCCGGCCCGTTCGCCTCGACCACCGCCCCCGTCATCGAGGCCGCCCTGCGCGCCGGGATCCCGTACGTCGACGTGGCCGCCGAGCTGGAGGCCAACATCGACACGTTCGCCGACTTCGCCGAGCGCGCCCGCACCGCCGGCGTCACCGTCCTGCCCGCGATGGCCTTCTACGGCGGCCTCGGCGACCTCCTCGCCACCGCCGCGATGGCCGACTGGACGGACGCCGACGAGGCCCACGTCGCCTACGCCCTCGACAGCTGGCACCCCACCGCCGGCACCCGCCGCTCCAGCGCCGTCTCCCGCGAGCGCCGCGGCAGCGGCCGGCTCGTCTACACCAAGGGCGCCATCGAGCGGCGCCACGACGCCCCGGCGACCACCGAGTGGACGTTCCCCGACCCGACCGGCACGCGCGCCGTCGTCGCCGAGTTCACGATGGCCGACGTCATCACGATCCCGAGCCACCTGCGGATCCCCGAGGTCCGCACTTACATGACGGTCGAGGCCGCGACGCAGGTCGTCGCCCCCGACACCCCCGCCCCGGCCCCGGTCGACGCGGACGGCCGCTCGGCGCAGACCTTCGTCGTCGACGTCGTGGTCCGCAGGGGCGCCGCCGAGCGCCGCGCCGTCGCCACCGGCCGGGACATCTACGCCGTGACGGCCCCACTGGCGGTGGAGGCGGTCGCCCGGCTCCTGAACGGCGAGGCCGGCGCCGCCGGCGTCGCGTCGGCCGGCGAGCTCTTCGACGCCCCCGCGTTCCTCCGCGCCCTGGCCCCGCACATCACCGTCGGCCTGGCGGTCTGAGGCCTCGGTGCGCCGCGGCGCTCTGCCTGCGACAGGATGTCTAGCGCCGCTACAATGGCGACATGTCCGCCATCAGCGAGCGCCGCGAACGCGAACGCGCCCAACGCCACCGACTGATCATCACGGCCGCGCGCGAGCTCGCGGAGACCGAGGGCTGGGAGGCCGTGACGACACGGCGGCTGGCCGAACGCGTCGAGTACAGCCAGCCGGTGCTGTACAGCCACTTCAACGGCAAGGACGCGATCGTGAGCGCCGTCGCCCTGGACGCGTTCGCCGAGCTCGCCGCCCACCTGCACCGCGCCCGACAGGACGCCGCCGCCGGCCCCGGGCAGGCCCTGCGGGCGGTCGGCGGCGCCTACCTGGACTTCGCGGTCCAGCGGCCCGCCCTCTACCAGGCGATGTTCATCCTGCCCACCGACCTGAAGTTCGCGAGCACCGAGACGCCGGCCCCGATGCGGGCCTGTTTCGAGGAGTTCGTCGCCTGCTTCCCCCCGGAGAACGAGCGGCGCGAACTCTTCGCCGAAGTCGCCTGGAGCGCGCTGCACGGCATGGCCGTCCTCTCGGAGAGCGGCCGCATCCCCTCCGGCTGGCAGGAGGAGCGCCTCGACCTCCTCGTGACCCGGTTCGCCGGGACAGCTCCGTAAGGGCCCCGGGGTCACACCCGCCGGACGCGCAGCACGCCGGTCAGCATGGGCAGGGTGAACTCACCCTCGGCGGTCTCCGGCCTGCCCGCGAGGACAGTTCCGCGATTGCCTGCTGGCGAACGGCTTCATTGGCGACGCTCGACACCGACGGCCTGCGGCTCCGTTGTGCGACTCGGCATCACACAGCGTGAGACGAAGGCCGTCGCCGTGTCCGGCAGACCCCCATGTGGGTGACCAGCTCGAACACCATCGAGTCAACACCGAAGGTCAAACGACGAGCTGAGTAATTGTCGGGATGATCCGCCACTCTGGCGAACGCGGCGAACTCGTGGTCGGCGATCGTTCTTCTCACCCTGCCCTACCGTCTACCCGGCGTGAGTCCGTTCTCGTAGGCGATGATCGCCAGGTGGACGCGGTCCCGGGCCTCGAGCTTGGCGAACAGACGCGCGACATGGGTCTTCGCCGTCGCCACGCTGATCACCAACCGCTCGGCTATCTCACCGTTCGACAGCCCCTGTCCGACCAGGGCCAGCACCTCGCGCTCCCGGTCGGTGATCCCCGCGATGAGACGTGAGTCCGCGGCGGGCTCGGTGTCCGGTGCGGGGGCCACGGGGGTGGCGGAGGTTCCGGCGAAGTCGGCGATCAGCCGTCGGGTGACGCTCGGCGCGATCAACGCGTCGCCGGCCGCCACCACGCGGATCGCGTCCAGGATCGCGTCCAGGGCCATGCTCTTGAGCAGGAATCCGCTGGCGCCGGCGCGCAGAGCGCCGTAGACGTACTCGTCGTCGTCGAAGGTCGTCAGCACCAGCACCTTGGGCGGGTCCGGCTCGGCGGTCGCCTGCCGGGTCGCCTCGATCCCGTCCATGTCCGGCATCCGGATGTCCATCACCACGACGTCCGGCCGCAGCTCACGCACCAGGCGCACCGCCTCGCGGCCGTCGCCGGCCTCGCCGACCACCTCCAGGTCGGCGGTGTCGCCGATCAGGATCCCGAGCCCGAGCAGCATCAGCGGCTGGTCATCGACCAGCAGCACCCGCACGCTCATGCCGGGAGCCTCGCCGTCACCCGGAATCCGCCTTCCGGACGCCGGCCCGCGCTGAACTGGCCGGACAGCAACGCCACCCGCTCGCGCATGCCGAGCAGGCCGAAGCCGCTCCCGCCGGCCGCCGCCGAGGGCCTCGGACGGCCGGGCCTGCCGGTCGCGTCATCCCCGTCGTCCACCACCTCGATCGTCACTCCTGTCGGCTCGTAACCCACCGCGACCCGGCACGTCCGCGCACCGGAATGCCGCACCACGTTCGTCACCGACTCCTGGACGATCCGGAACGCCGACAGCTCGATCTCCGGCGGCAGCGGACGCCGCTCGCCCTGCCAGGCCACGTGGACCCGCACCCCGGCGTCGGCCGTGCGTTCGGCGAGCCGCGGGATATCGGCCAGGCTGCCGGCCGGCGCCAGCGGAGCGGCCCCCGGCATGGCGTCGTCCGGCTCGGCGCGGCGGAGCGCCCCGAGCATGCGCTGCAGCTCGAGCAGCGTCTGACGGCTGGTGGACTCGATGCCGGTCAGCGCCTGCCGCGTCTGCTCGGGCTTGGTGTCCACGACCCGCGCCGCCGCTCCCGACAGCACCGTGATGATCCCGATGCTGTGCGCGACGCTGTCGTGCAGCTCGCGGGCGATCCGCAGCCGCTCGGTGACGACGGCGCGGGCCGCCCTCTGCTCGTGCAAGGCTCCGAGGTATTCACGGCGTTTGCGATACACCCCCCCGAAGACCCACGCGACCGCGAACCACAACGCGAACTGCCCGGCCCACTGGGCCGCGTCGCTGAGGGTCTCCCCGGGGTAGACGTGGATGTTCTCGACGAACGCGGCCGCGACGGCCGCGACGGAGCCGACGGCGGCGGCCTTCGGCCGCCGGACGGCGAGGTTCCCTCCCAAGACGACGAGCAGGACGAACACGATCCAGGGCCGCACGCCGAAGAGGTCGCCGAGGACCGATTCGCCCAGGATCGCCGCGAAGACCGCCGCCGGCAGACGGCGCATCAGCAGAACCGGAAGGGCGAGCACGACGCACAGACCTATCTGCTGGAAGGGCCCGAGGCCGGGAAGCCGGAACAGGCCGTCGTGGTCCCGCACCTGAGCGATCGACCAGCAGAGCATCACCGTGTAGAAGCAGGCGGTGGCCAGCACCACGGCCTGGTCCGTCAGCCAGGTCATGCGCTCCGATGTCGAGAGGCGCTGGAGAAGCTCTTCCATACGGAGATCGTATTCAGCGACGTCGGCTCCTCGCGTCGCCCCGGGGATGTACGCGGGGTACACCGCCCGGCCGATGGCCTGGGGAACGGTGACATCCACCGGCCGACGCGACGGATAGCGTTCTGTTCGTAGGTTCAGGGCCATGACGAATGCGCCGGTGATCGATCTTCGCGACACGACGAAGAAATATGACGGCGGCCCGCCCGCGCTGGCCGATGTGACCTGGCCCGTGGCGTCCGGTGAATGTGTGGCGATCCTCGGCCATTCCGGCAGCGGCACGTCCACGCTGCCGAACCTGATCGCCGGTCCGGACGAGCCCTCCAGCAGCACCGAGCCCACCGGCGCGCTGGACTCGAGCTCGGTCGAGGACGTGCGCCAGCTGCTGCTGGAGCCGGCGCGCCGGGACTCCGACGGTCTGTTCGCCGCCATCGACGACCGGGAGCACGTCCTCGCCACCGCGGACTACTTCACGACCCTCCGGGAAGCCGGCCGATGAGCACCCTCATGTCCGTCCAGCGCGCCGGTCCCGGCCGCCCGGCGCGGCGGCTCGGGCCGCGTTGGCCGGCGTTCGTGCTGATCGGTTCCGGTCTGGCGCTGGTCCCGTGGCTGTTCGTGCTGGCGTTCGGGCTTCCGGCCACGGCGGTGGCCGCGCACTGGTCGACGGCGTGGGCGGGATTCGACGGCTTGGAGGCGCTCGGCCTGATCACCACCGGCATGCTCCTCAGACGACGTGACCCCCGCGGCTGCCTGGCGGCGGCCGCGACCGCGCCGCTACCGGTGGTGGACGCCTGGTTCGACGTCGTCACGGCCGCACCGGATGGGGACCGGGCTGTGGCGGTGGCCATGGCGGTGTTCCCCGAGCTGCCCCTGGCGGTCGTCTGTGCCGTCCTGGCCATCCGAACGCTCCCACACTCAGATCTCGGCCGACCTCGCAGCACCTCTGCTTCTTACCGATTTCGTTCCCTGGAGAGATCATGACTGCTTTGACCGCTCGCCGTACCCGCTGGGGACTGGCCGCCGCCGGCGGCGCCGCGGCGGCAGCCTGGTGGTTCGGAGACAAGGCGCCCTACCCGTACGCCCAGCGAGGCCTGCTCGACATCCCCCTGCCCTACCTGACCTGTGGGCGTCTCGACGGGATACTCCGCCCCCGGCCCGGGGAACGGATCCTCGAGATCGGCCCCGGCACCGGCCTGCAGTCCCTGCACACAGCACCACAGCTCGGCCCGGAGGGGCGGCTCGACATCGTCGACATCCAGCCGGAGATGCTCGACCACGTGACCCGTCGTGCCGAAGCGCGCGGCATCACGAACATCACCGCCACCGAGTCCGACGCGCGGACCCTGCCCTTCGATGAGAGGACCTTCGACGCGGTCTATCTCGTCACCGCACTCGGCGAGATCCCCGAACCCGACCAGGTCCTGAGTGAGGCCGCCCGGGTACTCGCGCCGACCGGCAGGCTCGTGGTGGGCGAGTTCTTCGACCGGCACTGGATCCCCTTCAGCCGACTCCACCGCCTCGCCGACTCCTCCGGCCTCCACCTGGAGACACGACACGGCCCCACCATGGCCTACCTGGCCCGCTTCCACCCCTGCCACCGGAACGAACCGGTCCCGTCGGCCCCGTAGCGCGCCGACGACCGTCGCCTACGCGTGCCCGGCGACGTGCTCAGCCACGGACAGATGAACGTGCTCAGTCCGTGGACCCGACCACGCGCTCCTTTGCGGGCGGTGTCCGCACCATGCGGTTTGCTCCTCGGCGTGGACAGCGCTGCACATCCCGCCCACGGCGGGCCTGGGACAATGGTGACATGACGACGAATCAGTTGATGCAGCGACAGGACGAGCTCCAGGCCGAGGCGGAGGAGGTCGGCAAGGACCTGGGGCTGGACGAGTCGCTCGGGCGGCTCGGGGATCCGGTGCGGGTGGGCAGTGCGGCATTGGGGTTGATGGTGCGCAGGGACCTGGACGTCACGGTGGTGTGCCCCCGACTCGACGCGGGGGTGCACGAGGCCGTGGCCGGGATCGGGGCGCGGCTGGCGTTGCACGAGCGGGTGCGGCAGGTGCGGTTCCGCAATGACACCGGCGCCTGGAACACCGACCCCGGCTACCCGGACGGGCTGTACCTCGGGCTGGACTACCGCTCGCCACAGGGCCGACGGTGGTCCCTGGACATCTGGTTCGTCGACGAGCCGGACCGCCAGCCGGACCTGGCGCACCTGCGGACGCTGCCGCCGCGGCTCACCGCCGAGGCCCGGGAGGCGATCCTGCTGATCAAGCATGCGTGGGCCGACAACCCCGAGTACGGGCGCGGCGTGCGCAGTTGGGACGTCTACCGGTCGGTGCTCGACGACGGCGTGCGGACGGTGGCCGGGTTCGACGAGTGGCGGGCGGGCTCGTCGGCGTAGGTGATCCCGGTGTGCGTCCGGATGAACTCGAGCCGGGCGCGCACCTCGGCCTCGTCACGGCCGCCGACGGCGTAGGTGACGAGGCCGGCGCCGGAGAAGCCGGAGGCCCGGAGGAGGTCGCCGGGTGCCGCGGTGGCGCGCCGGCTGATCAGCCAGTCCCTCGGGATCGCCTCGTCGTCGATGGCGGCGAGGCGTCCCGGCCGGCTGTACCAGATGAACTCGCCGGCGGCCCGGTGGGTTCGCGGATATCCGGTGCTGGGACGTTCGCCGAGAGCGAGGCGGACCATGGCCTCGTAGAGGTTGACGCCGGTGAGGGCCTGGACGACCGGGACGATGCCGCCGCCGCCGTTGCGAACCGCCACCTCGTTGAACACGAGTGCGCCGTCGGCGAGTTCGAAGAGTTCGAGGTGGAGGACGGCGTCGGTGACGTCGAAGGCCTTGACCACCCTCCGGGTGAACTCGGTGGCGCGCTCGACGAGTTGCGGGTCGTCGACGGTGACCGAGAGCATCGGCCGGTTGTCGACGTGGGACAGGGTGCTGGTCAGGTAACGGAAGACCACGCAGGTGAGCAGCTCGCCCCGGTGCACGGCGACGTCCACGTGGAGCATCCCGCCGTCGACGAACTCCTCGGCCTGGTGCCCGGCGAGGGCGTGGCCGTCCAGCGCGGCCAGCGCGGCGCGCGAGTCGACGACGTGGATGCCGGCGGATCCGCTGCCGAACCTGGGCTTGAGCACGATCCGGCCGTGGCGGTCGAGGAGGCCGGCGGCGTCGGCGGCGCGCTCGACGGGCCGCCAGTCGCACACCGGCAGGCCGCCCCCGGCCGCGGTCCGCTTCATCGCCGACTTGTCGCGGAAGGGCAGCAGCCGGGCGGTGGAGGGGCCGCGGACGCCCGTCTGCTCGCGCAGGCGGGCGCCGGGCAGCAGCAGGTTCTCGCTGAAGGCGAGCAGGTGGTCCAGGCCGACCTCCTGGTGGACGGCCCGGACGAGCGCGTCCCGCAGGGCCGCGTCGGACAACCGGACGCCGAGGACCTCGGCGCACTCGCCGGGGCGTGCCTGGCCGGCCAGCGGCGTCCGGGTGAGCAGGGTGACGCGGTAGCGGTCCGGGTCGAGGACGGGCGAGCCGTCGGGCAGGCGGTACCGGTCGTAGCCGACCCGGTCGAGCAGCAGGACGTTCTCCCGGCGGGCGGTCACGGCGTCCCCTCCGGTGTGCGGACGACGGTGGCCTGAGCGGCGGCGAGGGCCAGGTCGGCGAGCGCGTCGGCCCACTCCTCGGCGGGGGCGTGCGGCCGCATGAACATCGTGGCCCGGACGTCCCTGGCGAGGCGGCCGAGCAGGTGGCCGGCGCGGTAACTGCGGCCCCCGCACAGCTGCATGGCGAGGTCGACGGCGGACAGGGCGGCGCGTTCGACGACCGTGCCGGCGGCGATGCAGGCGCGCATGAGGTCGGGCCCGTGCGCGTCCGCGTCGTGGGCGTCCACGTCGAGCAGCAGGCAGCGCAGGACGCCGCGGGCCGAGGCGAGGGCGGTCTCCAGCTCGGCCAGGGCCGCCGTCGTCCCGGCGGTGCCGGTGCGCCGACGGCCGGGGGCGCCGGCGCCGTCCCCGGACAGGGCGGCGAGGGCCGTGCGGTGCGCGGCCTCGGCGATGCCGAGCGGGACGCCCAGCAGCGGGGCGGCCACCCGGACCTTGCCGCCGAGGGCCGCGGTGCCGGGCCGCTCTCCCCAGCGGCCGCGGTAGCCCACCGCGTCGCCGGGCAGGCGCACCCGGTCGAACGCCACGGTGCCGCTGCCGGAGCCGCGCAGGCCGTGGCCGTCCCAGCTGTCGTGGACGTCGACTCCCTTCAGGTCGCCGGGGATCAACACCGAGCCGATCATCGGGCCGTCGGGGGTCTCCGCGCGCAGCCGGGTGTAGAAGTGGGTCGCCGCGGGCGAGAGGGAGGCCATGGCCTTCCGCCCGGTGACGGTCCAGCCCCCGTCCTCGGGGACCGCGGTGGTGGCGGGGCGCCAGGCGCTCGTCCCGGGTTCGGTGACGGTGGAGCAGACGATCATGCGGCGCTCGCCGATCGCCCGGTTCCAGCGGTGTTGCGGGGTGTCCCGGGTCGGCGCCGCGGCGGCGGTGCGGGCGAAGTGCATGGACAGGGCGAGGTGCATGAACACCGCGGTGGCCACGGAGGCGTCCGCCTCGGCGAGGCGGGCGGTGAGGACGCCGAGGTCGTGCACCGACTCCAGGCCGGCTCCGCCGTCCGCGACCGGTGCGCAGGCGGCCAGCACTCCGGCCGCTTCCAGGAGTCGCACGCTCGGCGCGGCGAAGCGGCCGGCCCGGTCGTTCTCCGCGGCCCGGTCGGCGAGGGGGCCGGCGAGGTCGTCGACGACCGCGCACAGCCGCCCTCCGGCCTCGGTGACGGGTCGCGGGCGCGCCGTCAGTGTTCGCGCGTAGGCCGTCGGCGGGGGGACGGTCAGTGGGGACATCGGTCATCCTGTCGGTCTCGTGAGCGGGCCGTCAGCGGGGGCACTGCCGGTCCGGCGTTCGGACGGGTCGTGGTCAGGTGCGGACGCACGGCGTCCAGCGCGTCGGCGATTCGCCGCAGCGCGGGAGGCCGGCCGCCGGAGCCGCCGGCTCCGTCCGTGTGGTCCAACGCGTCCAGGACCGCGGCGCAGACCCGGCCGGGCGCCGCGTTGACGGTGGCGGCGTCGCGCCAGCGCGGCGGGAGGTGGTGGCGGCCGGCCGCCAGGTGGTCGTTGCTCAGGGCGAAGTCGTCGACGATGGCGGGCCCCCCGACCCCGAGGGCCCGCAGCAGCACGGCGACCACGATCCCCGTCCGGTCCTTGCCGAGGGAGCAGCCGACGATGACGGGGCCGGCGGCGGGCAGCAGCCGGGCCACGCGTTCGGCGGTCGCCAGGTACCGGGGCAGCGTGGCGAGGTGGCGGCGCAGCTGGTCGTCGGGGGTGTCGCCGTGGTCGCCGGGGGCCCGGTCGCGGACGGGCAGGCGGTGCCAGGTCCAGCCGCGGGCGAGCAGGTGCCCGGGTCCTCCGTCGCGCTCGATCTCCCGGTCGGTGCGCAGGTCGACGTAGCCGCCCGGACCGAGGAGCCGGGTGAGCTCCTCGGCGCCGGCCGGGGCGAGGGCGGACAGGGCGGAGCTGCGCAGCAGGACGCCGGGGCGCAGCCGCGCGCCGCCGGTGGTGGGCAGCCCGCCGAGGTCGCGGAGGTTGGGCAGGTGGTCGGGCAGCAACCGGCGGTCGCTCACCCGGGCTGTCCGGCGTCAACGGTGGGAAGGAGCTCGACGACGCGGACGCGCTCGGTGGTGGGGATCCGTTCGGTGGCGGGGGTCCGGTAGTCGTCGCCGCCGTAGAGCAGGGCGAGGAATTCGCCCGGTTCGCGGCCCGTGGTGGCGCGGACGGCCTCCGGGTCGACGAAGGTCTGCCGGTTGTAGGCGCTGAGCTGGGCCTCGGTCATGTCGGCGCGCATCTGCTCGTAGGGGGTGTAGAGGGTGGGGCGGACGCGGGCGCCGAGGTCCTTGACGGCGGCCATGGTGTGCCGGGCGCCTTCGGGGGTGGTGCCGGGGAGGCCGACGATCACGAAGCAGTTCAGCTCGATCCCGTGGGCGCGGCACCAGCGGGCGACCTCCTCGGTGCGGGTCTCGGCGCGGCGCTTGACGCGGGGCAGTCCCGGTTCGGCGTTCTCCTCGAAGGTCTCGACGCCGACGCTGATCCGGATGCACCCGGCGGCGGCCATGCGGGCGACGAGTTCCTCGTCGAGGTGGTGCAGGGTGGTCGCGCACTTCCAGGGGTAGTGGCGCGGTTCGGCTTCGAGGGCGGTGCACAGGTCGAGGACCCAGCCGCGGTTCAGGGTGAAGGTGGGCGCGTAGAAGGCGACGTACTCGAAGGGCAGCCGGGTGAACGAGTCGCGGATGTAGTCGACGGTGCGTTCGACGGTCAGCCGGCGTTCGCGCAGCCCCTGCATGGGCGGGACGTCGCAGAAGCTGCAGCCGACGGGGCAGCCGCGGGCCACGGGGGCGACGAGTTCGAGCCGTTCGGGGATGCCGCAGAACTTGTTCTCGTCGGTGCGGTAGAGGTTCTCGTAGGCGGTGTAGGGGATTTCGGTGACGTCCGGCAGGGCCCACTCCTCGGCGGGCAGCCAGGTGCCGGGGGCGCTCGGCCGGTGCCACTCGCCGGTGTGGCGCAGGTGCACGCCGGGCAGGCCGTCGACCGGGGGGCGGCCGGCGCCGGCCCAGTCGAGTGCGGCGGCGGTGCCGGCCTCGTAGTCGCCGCTCGCGACGACGGCGTCGAGGTCGAGGGTGTGGAAGAAGCCGGGGTTCTGGTAGCTCAGCCGGCCGACGGTGACGAGCAGCGCCTCGGGCAGCAGGGCGCGGGTGTAGTCGGCGGCCCGGCGCACGCCCTCGACGACGTCGTACTCGTTGACGAGGACGACGGCCTCGTAGCGGCCCTGGTGGAGGCGGTCGGCCAGTTCCTTCCAGGTGCGGTTGAGCGCGCCGGCGTCCAGCGCGTCCACGTGGTGGCCCTTGGTGCGCAGGTAGGCGGCGATGCTGAAGACCGGCAGGTGGTGGCCGGCGTTGAAGTAGCTGGGGACGTGGGGTGGCCACAGGACCAGTACGCGCACGGTGGAGCTCCTTGTCGGGGGTTCAGGCCTCGCCGTCGGCGTCGAGTTGACGGATCGTCAGGACCAGCGCGGACACGCCGGCCCGGCGCAGCCGTCGGCGCAGCCGGGCGCGGCGCCGGCGGGCGCGGCCCGGTCCGACGGCGATGACGAGGGTGGTGTGGGGGTTGTCGCGGGCGTGCTCGATGGCCGGCCACAGGGAGCGGGCCCGGAACCGGGCGATCTTCCACAGCAGCCGGGGGAAGTCCTGGGTGGCGGCCACCGGGTGGCCGGCCTCGGCGCGGGCCCGGACCAGGGCGGGCAGGCCGTCGTGACGGCCGCGGCGGATGGCCGCGGCGCGGCGCACGGCGCGGGCGGCGCAGGTGCGCGGCCGGACGTCGAGCAGCACGACGAGGTCCGCCCGCGCCATCCGGACGGGGATGGTCGGGAGGTGGTTGCCCTCGATGATCCAGCGGGGGCCCGCGACCAGCCGGCGCTGCGTCCGCTCCCACGCCCGCGGGTCGGGGCGGCTCCAGTCGGCCGCCCAGTACAGGTCGTCGAGGTGGTGCAGCGGCAGTCCGGTGGCGCCGGCCAGACGGGTGGCCAGGGTCGTCTTGCCGGATCCCGGACTGCCCAGGACGAGGATCCGCTCGGACCGGGCGGCCGTCGCGGGCCACGGCGGGTCCGCGGGGCGGAGGGCCGGGTGGGGAGCCGCGGACATGCTCAGCAGAGCCCGTGGAGGACGAGGGAGCGCCGTTCGCGGCCGCGGCCGGCCGTCACGGCGCCGACCTGGTGCCAGGACCGCTCGGAGCGGACAAGCAGTGCGGAGGCGCCCAGGCGCGGCACTACGCGGTCGTGGACGGCGGCGGGGTCGTCGCCGTCGAGGATCTCCAGGCACCCGCCCCATTCGGCCTGCCAGCCGGGGTTGAAGTACAGGACGTGGCTGAAGAGCTTGTCAGCGCGGTCGGTGTGCGGGCCGAGCCAGTCCGTGTCGGCGTGCCGCACCAGGCGGATCTCGACGGCGCCGGCGACCGGCTGGTCCAGCAGGTCGGCGACCTGGCGGCGGTAGGGCTCGCCGGCCAGGTCGGCGACGAGGTCGCGCCAGGGCGCGGGCAGGTCGGCCGGGGCGTCGTGGCCGGGGCCGAGCACCGGGCGGGAGTAGTTGCGGTAGGTCTTGTCGCGGCCCGCGCCGGTGGCGTCCAGGCGCGCGTAGCCGTCCTGCGGGAAGGTCGCGGCGAGTTCGGCCGCGGTGTCCTCGTCGTACAGGTGGCCGGGTGCGGTGGCGAGCCAGCGGTAGGGCGCGGTGCGGCAGGACGCGGTGCCGGTCCAGTCGGGAGCGAGCACGGGCATGTCAGCGCTCCCGGCCGGTGGCGGTCGTCGGGGCGGCGGCCTTCGGAGCGGCGGCCTTCGGGGTGACCGTCCCCGGGACGACGGCCGTAGACCCGGACATGCCAACCATCGAGCCGGCCGGAATCCCTGCTGCGCGCATCTCAACCCACCCGCTCGACGGCGGACTTCAGCACCGGCAGGAACCGTTCGGTGGTGGCGGTGTCGGCGACGGTGAAGCGCAGCCAGCCCGCCAGGCCCGGGAGGTCCGACAGGTCGCGCACGCGGTAGCCGGCGTCGGACAGTGCGCCGGTCACGCCGGCGGCCGCGGACGCGGACGGCAGGCGCAGCGACAGGAAGTTGCCGCCGGACGGGGCGACGGGCACGCCCCAGGACCGCAGATCGGCCGCCGCGCCCGCGCGCACCTCGCGCAGTTCGCGCCAGACCGCCTCGAACCGGTCGTGCTGGTCGATGGCCACCCGGAGGGCGAGCAGGGCCGGCGCCGACACCGCGTGCTCCAGCGGGACGGCGGCCAGCTGCGCGAGCAGTCCGGTCTCGCCGCACAGGACCGCCACGCGGGCGCCGGCCAGGGCGTGCGACTTGGAGAGCGACTGGACCACCAGCACGTTCGCGCCGCGGCGCGCCAACTGGGCGGTGAGCGGCCCGTGGAAGACCTGGTAGCAGCTGTCGATCACCAGCAGGTGCCCGCGCTCGCGCGCCAACTCGCCGAGCCGGTCGAGCTGTTCACCGGTCAGGCAGCCGCCGATCGGGCCGTTGGGCACGCTCACGGCGATCAGCGCGCCCCGGCTGCCGGCCGCCGCGTCGATCAGCGCGCGGGCCTGGGCGTCCAGGTCCAGGCCGGTGGTCGGCACCGGCCGCAGCGGCAGGCCGAGCAGGGCCGCGGTCTCGCGCCACGCCGCGTAGTTGGGATCCTGCAGGATCACCTCGCCCTGCCCGGCCGTGCGGCGGGCGAAATAGGCGCAGACCAGGCGCAGCGCGGTGTCCGATCCGGGCGTGACGAGCAATTCGTCGGAATCGCACTGCACGTACCCGGAAAGTGTGTCGATCGTGGACCTGCTGCACGGATACTGCCGCAGCAGGTCCGGCGTGAACTCCGCGGCGACCGCCGCGAGAAGCCTTTCCGCGGCGGGATGGACCAGCTCGTTGCTGCTCAGATTGAGCCGGGCGTCGTGCCCCCGCCGGTCGAAGAACGTATGCCTGACCTTTTCACCGTCGACGACGGTCAATTGTCCCCCAAGTTGCCCGGCCGCATTCACGGCCATCCAACCGGACGCTTGCGTCCGATTCCCAGGCAAGCACAGCTCCAGATCCAAGTCAACGTGCCTCCGGATCGCGTAACGCTGGTTCACAATCGGTGCTGCGACGGCCAGTTGACGACGCACAATCCTGTTGACGATCACTACGGGATCATGTCAAGCTCCGTTGCCGACCCAACGGGGGGAGTGCTTCAGTTGACCGCACCGCAGGCTCTGCTATCCGTCCGCAATAACGACGCACTGGTCGCCGACGGAATATCCCGAATCGCCGGTGACACCCTTGTGTCCGGATTCAAACATTCACTGGTGACGGTGGTGTCCGCCGCCTTGGCGGCGCGTGCCCCGGTACGAATCGACAACTGTCCGGACATCGCCGAGACCGACGTGCTGGCCGAAATCGTCCGGCGCCTCGGCGGCCGGGCCGAGCGGACCGGCGACTCCCTCGCCGTGGACGCCGACGGCCTGCACACCGCCGAACTGCCCGCCGACGCGGCCGCGATCCACGGCTCCGTGTACCTCCTGCCGGCGCTGCTGTCCCGGTTCGGGCGAGCGTCGGTCGCCGCCACCGGCGGCTGCCGGATCGGGGACGATCCCGGCGGGCAGCGGCCCGTCGAGCAGTACGTCGGCGTGCTGGAACGTTTCGGCGCCCAGGCCGCCGTCCTCGCCGGCGGCGGTCTCCAGGTCACCGCCGACAAGCTTCTGGGCTGCGAGATCGACCTGCTCGACCACACCGCCGACCGCGCCCTGCGCACCGGCCCGCACTACTCCGGGGCCACCAAGATGGCGGTCCTCACGGCGGCCGTCGCCGAGGGCGTGAGCACCTTGCGCAACCCGTACCCCAAGCCGGACGTCACCGACCTCGTCGACGTCCTGCGGGAGTTGGGCGCCGACATCACCGTGCGCGCCGACGGCGCACTGGTCGTCGCCGGGCGCGGCGGGCGCGATCTGGACCGGCCGGCCCGGCACGTCCTGGTGCCCGACCTCATCGAGGTCGTCACCTGGGTGTGCGCCGGCACCCTGCTCAGCACCGGCCCGCTCACCGTGCGCGGCACCGGGATGCGGCGCGCCGTGACGGCGCTCGCCCCGGAGCTGGAGGTCTTCGACCGGCTCGGCGTCGACCTGGGCCTCGGCGGCGCGGGCGGCGACGACGCGCTGACCGTACGCCCGGCGCAGCGGCTGCGCCCGGTGGACGTCACCGTCGCCTCGCACGGCGTGTTCAGCGACAGCCAGCCCTTCCTCGCCCTGCTGGCGGCGCTCGCCGAGGGCCCGTCCACCATCACCGAGACCGTCTGGAGCGGCCGGTTCGGCTACGCGCCCGGCCTCGCCGCGCTCGGCGTCCGGCTGCGCCAGGACGGCCGCACCCTCACCGTCGACGGCCCCTCGGCCCCCTCGCGCCCGGCGCCGCCGCTGCACGCGCCCGACCTCCGCGCGGCGGCCGTCCTGCTCCTCGCCGCCCTCGCCGTGCCCGGCCCCACGGTCGTGACCGGCACCCACCACCTGCGGCGCGGCTACCCGGACCTCCCCGCCGCCCTGCACCGGCTCGGCGCCCGCGTCCGCACGGCCGAGCCCACCGACCTGGCCGATCCGATCGACCTGAGCGAGCCCGCCCGGAACGGAGACGCGCATGAGTGACCGGCCCGTGCTCAAGCAACGTCCGCACGACTTCCTCGTCCGCGAGGCCATGGTGGTCGAACACACTGGGTCCGCCGGCGCCCAGTGGCGCTACCTGCTGCTACGCAAGAGCGGCTACACCACCATGGAGGCGATCCGCCTCGTCGCCGCCGAACTCGCCCTGCCCACCGCCGACGTCACCTACGGCGGACTCAAGGACGAGGACGGCATCACCGAACAGCTCATCGCCGTGCCCGCCGGCGTCCCGCTACCCGGACTCGGCCCCGAGGGCTGGCGGGTCGCCGACCGCGCCGACGACTGGCTGGACCTGCACCACCACGGCTACGGCGCCGAGCCGCTCGCCATCGGCCGGCTGGAGGGCAACGGCTTCCGCATCACCGTGCGCAACCTCGACCCCGGGCGCGCCGAGCGGCTGGCCGGGCTGCGCAAGCACACCATGTTCTTCCTCAACTACTACGACACCCAGCGCTTCGGCGTGCCCGGCGGGCCCAAGCGCACCCACCTGGTCGGCCGGGCCATGCTCGCCGGCGACTGGGACACCGCCCTGCGCGAACTCGCCGGCCTGCGCGCGCCGGAGAGCCCGCAGGCCGCCCAGTGGCAGGGCCCGGCCGAGGAGTTCTTCCGGACCCTCGACCCGCGCACCGCGTCCTTCTACCTCGCCGCCCAGGCCTCCGCCGACTGGAACGCGGCACTGCGCCGGGCGGTCGACGACAGCTGCGGTCCGCACACCAGTACCGTCGAACTCGACGGCCTGGAGTACCGCTACGCCGACAAGCCGCTCGCCGTGCTCGCGACGGCGGCCGAACTCCCCTACGCCAAGTACACGTTCACCGACGGAACGGCCACGGCCCGGACCTCCGCGCGCCCCACGGTCGTCCAGACCACGGTGTCCCTCTCCGCGGCGGCCCCCGACGAGCTCAACCCCGGACGCAGCCGGATCGGCCTCGGCTTCTTCCTCCCGTCGGGCAGCTACGCCACCGCCGCCGTCCGCCAGTTACTGGCCCACGGGGCCTCGTCCACCACGACCGCGTCCACCACGACCGCGTCCGTCGAATCCAAGGCAGGAGAAGTCAGTTGATCAGGACCGAGCAGGAATTCGAGCAGATCACCGAGCCCTTCGCGATCCACCTCGCCCACGGGGTGCTCACCGACGACCAGATCCGCACGCTCTTCGCCACCGCCCCCGTCGACGGCTACGACCCGGTCAAGGTCACCGACCCCGACCACGACAAGCAGTACGCGATGAACCTCCTCTACCTCCAGGAGCACAACGAGCCGCGCCCCGCCGCCGCCGACCTCTCCCCCGCCTGGGCCGAGCTCCTGGCATCGCTGCGCAGCGAGGAGTTCGTCGACTGGCTGGAGCGCGGCACCGGGCTGCAGCTGCGCGAGCTGCCCACCGACATCGCCATCTACACCTACCGGGCCGGCGACTTCATCTCCGTCCACAAGGACAAGCCCTACAAGGCGATCACCGCGATCCTCTACCTCAACCCCGAGTGGCCCGCCGACGGCGGCGGCGCGTACGAGGTGCGCACCAGCTCCGACCCGGCCGTGCCGCCGGTGCGCCGGATCCCGCCGACCGGCGGGCAGCTGCTCGCCTTCCCGCCGTCCGAGACGTCCTGGCACTCGGTGTCCGAGGTCGCCGCCGACGTCACCCAGACCAGGCTCACCGTGCAGCTGGAGTACTGGCTGGTGGACAACCCCAAGCGCCGCTACTGATCGGACGGCCATGACTCTCCTGCTGCTCAACCGACGGCCCCTGCTGGACCGCCTCGCGTCCTGGTTCCCGGACTGCGCCGAGGAGTTGGTCGTCGTGACCGACCCGTCGGCGCTCGGGGACGCCGGACCGGCCGCGTGGTCCGGACGCTTCCGGCACCTGGAGGTGGTCGACGACTACGCGGCACCGGAGACCGGGGACCTCGTCGAGCGCCTGGTGCGCGCGCACGCCGTCGAGCGCATCCTCACCACGGCCGAGAGCGACGTGCTGCGCGCCGCCCGGCTGCGCCACCGCCTCGGTCTGCCCGGCCAGACCGGGGCGAGCGCGCTGGCGTACCGGGACAAGCAGGTCATGAAGTCCCTGGCCGGCGCGGCCGGCGTGCCGGTCGCGCCCATGCGGCTGGTCCACGACGGCGCGGAGCTCGCGGACTTCGCCCGCGAGCACGGCCTGCCCGTGGTCGTGAAGGCCGTCGACGGCGTCGCCTGCCTGGGCCAGCGGGTCCTCACCGACCAGCGGTCGCTGCGGGAACCGGGAACCGGCCCCTGGCCGGCCCCGCTGCTCGCCGAGGCCTGGATCGAGGGCGACACGTTCCACGTCGACGGCCTGATGGCCGACGGCGCGGTGCTGCTGAGCCACCCGTCCCGGTACCTCAACAGCCAGTGGCTCACCCACCACGGCAGCGCCCCGCTCGTGAGCGGCATGCTGGCCCCGGACGACCCGCTGTTCGCCCGGCTCCAGCGGGCGGTCCGCGACGTGGTGCGGGCGCTGCCGGGCCCGGCGGGGGCGTGCGCGTTCCACGCCGAGTTCTTCCGCACCGCCGACGACCGAATCGTGCTGTGCGAGATCGCCTGCCGGGCCGGCGGCGGCAGCATCGTCGAGGCGTTCGAACTCGCCACCGGCGTCAACCTGCACGGCGCCTCGCTGCTCGGCCAGGCCGGCCGCGCCGTCGACCTCCCCGGACCGGGGACGGTCCTCCGGCACGGGTACGCGACGTGGTACCCGCCCGTCGAGACGGCCACCCTGCGGCGGCTGCCGCGGCACTGCCCGCTGCCGGGCACCGTGAAGTACGTGCCGAGCGGGCGGGTCGGGCACCGCTACCACGGGCCCGACTCGCCCTCCCACCGCGTCGCCGATCTGTTCTTCCGGCTGCCGGACGGCGGCACGGGCGACGGGCTGACCGACCGGCTGCGGGAGGTCGACCGCTGGTGGGCCGGGGCGGCGCAGTGGGACTTCGCGGATGCGGCGGAGGTTCCCGCGGCACGGCCGGAGCACGCGTGAGCGGCGCGGCGACCACAAGGACCGACGCGGCCGCCGACGCCCCCGGCAGCCCGACCCGGGTCCGCCTCTACCTCGCGGCCCGCAGCATCGACGCCGTCGGCAGCGGCCTGTGGATGCCGATCTCCCTGTTCTTCTTCGTCCAGGCGCAGCGCCTGCCCGTCGAGCAGGTCGGTGCCGCGCTCACCGCGGGCGCGGTGTTCGGCCTGGTCGCCGGCCCGTTCGGCGGCACCCTGGTGGACCGCTTCGGGCCGGGGCCGGTGGTGCTGGTCAGCAACGTCGTGCGGGCGGTCGGCTTCCTGCTCTACCCGCTGGTCGGGACGGTCTGGCAGGTCGCCCTGATCGCGGCGGCGAACTCGGCCGGCGACCGGATCTTCTGGACCGCGAACACGCCGCTGCTGGCCCGGCTGGCCGGCGAGCGCAAGCTCGTCGGGGCGCTCGGCAACATGAGCATCGTCCGGATCGCCGGGCTGGGCATCGGCGCCGGGCTGGCCGGGTTGGTCGGGCGCAGCACCGCCGGACTGCACGCGCTGGCGTGGGCCAACGGCGCGAGCTTCGCGGTGGCCGCCGTCCTGGTGTGCGCGGTGCTGCGGGTGCCCGGTCCTTCGCGTACAGGTGGGAACACGCCCGACGGCCCGGGACGGACCTGGGGGACGGTGCTGCGCGACCGCCCGTACCTCGTGCTCTGCCTGGTCCAGGTGCTGTTCACGTTCGCGGCCAACAGCCTGACGGTCGCCCTGCCCCTGGTGGCCGTGCGCACGCTGCGGGGGCCGGTGTGGCTGGCCGGCGCCTCCGTCCTGGTCGGCAACATCGTGCTGATGGTCGCGGTGAAGCCCGCGATCGCGTACGGCCGCCGCACCTCCCGGCTGCGGGCGCTGACCGCGGCCGCAGCCGTGTTCGCCGTCACGTTCCTGCTGATGGCACCCGCCCAACTGGCCGCTCCCGCCCTGGTGGTGCCGCTGGTGCTGCTCGTCTCCGTGCTCGGGGTCACCGCCGAGGCGCTGTTCGGGTCGGTGATGAGCGCCGCCGCGTACGAGGCCGCCCCGGAGGGGCTGAAGGGCCGGTACAACGCGCTCTTCCAGACCGCCTACGGCGCGTCCGGGGCGCTCGCGCCCGCCGTCTTCACGGCCCTGCTCGCGGTGGGCAACGCCGTGCTGTGGCTGGCCCTGGTGGCCTCCAGCGCGCTCATCGTCCCGGTGCTGCGGGTGGCCGCCGTTCGGCTGCCGGGCGCCCACCTCACGCCGGCACCGCCGGCCGTCGTCCCACCGGCCCCCGCCCCACTCCCGGAGAGCACATGAGCACCAAGAGGAAGCGTCCGGTGCGGTTCGTCGGGGAGGCGGCGGCCGAGACCCTGCGGGAGCACTGGTCCGGCCGCTCGGCCGTTCTCCTGTGGCCGTCCTTCACACGGACGGCCCGGACGGTGCTGGAGGAGCTCACCGCGTGCGGCGCGACGGTCGCCGGGGTCGTCACCGCGACCGATCCGGACGCGGTCCCGCCCGCCGTCCCGTACGTCTTCAGCTGCGCGGAGCGCGGCCTCGACGTGTCGCCCCGCGACTTCTACACCTGGCTGGACGGCTCACCACCGGCCCTCGGCTCCTGGCTGGAGCAGGTCGACCCGGACCGTACCTGGACGGCGCTGGGCGACAACTTCCTGGAGACCGGCGACCTCCACGGCCGACCGGTGCACGGCTGGCGCCGGCCCGCCTGGTCCGCGTGGGAGGACAAGACCCGGGTCGAGGCCCTGTGGCAGGCGACCGGCGTCCCCTCGCCGCGCCACGTCGTGACCCGGGCGGACGACCCGGCGCTGTCCGGTCACGTCCGGGACCTCGACCGGGGTTCGGGCGTCGTCGTCGCGATCGACTCCAGCCGGGCCCACTACGGGAACGCCACCGGGCTGCGCTGGGTCCGCGATCCGCACGGCGATCCGCGGGCGCTCGCCGAGGCGCTGCGGTGGGCGGGCGAGCGCGCCAGGACGGTCCGGGTCGCCGAGTTCGTCGAGGGCACGCCGTGCAGCGTCCTCGGGCTGGTGCTGGCGGACGGGGTCGCGGTCTTCGACCCGATCGAGATCGTGACGCTGCGCGACCGCGACAGCGCACGGCTCACCTTCTGCGGCTCCTCCACCCGGTGGCGGCCGGATCCCGCCGTCGCCGACGGGATGCGCGAGCACGTCCGGCGGGCCGGGCACTGGCTGGCCGCCAACGCCGGCTTCCGCGGGATGTTCAGCGTCGACGGCCTGCTGGCCGACGGCCGGCTGGGCGATGGCAGGCGGGGCGACGGCCGGCTGGGCGAACACGGCTTCGTCGCCACCGAGTTGAACCCTCGCCAGGCGTCCGGTCTGGGCCTGCGGGCGGCCTGGCCCGACTTCCCGGGCTACCTGTTCCAGCGTGCCGTACAGGAGGCGGTCCCGGGCGTGGCCGACCTGCCGTGGCAGGACGTGGAGACGCAGTTCCGCGATGCCATCCGCCGACGCCCGTCGCACAGCGTGACGATTCCGGTCCCCGTCGAAGCGGACCGGGGGAGCTGCGCGAAGGTGATCGCCCGGGGACACGAACAGGTCGCGTCCTTCCGGTCCGACGGCCACGGCGTGCGGCTCATCGTCCTCGACCCGCCGACCGCGGACGGCCTCTACGGGCCGGGCACGGCCGCGCTCGCGCGACGGCTCGGCCGGCCCGACCTCGAAAGCCCGACCGAAAGCGCTCCGGCGAGCCCCGCCGCAGACCGCCCCGAAAGCCCCGCCGACCAATCCCCTCCTGGAGGTCCCCGATGACCGGGCTGCCGGACTCCGCGCACGTCGTGATCGTCAACCGCTGGTCGCGCACGGACTTCGCGGACTATGCGCGCTACCTCGACCACCGCGCGCACCGCGTCGGTTACGTCACCAGCGCGGCCGGGCGGGCAGCGGTGCCCGCCGACGCGGCGGAGGTCGTCCAGGTCGCCGACCTCGACGACCTCGCCGAGGTGCGGACGGCGGTCGCCGCCCTGGCGCGCCGGCACGGCGCACCGGACCGGATCGTGGCCATGCAGGAACTCGATCTGCTCACCGGCGCGGCCCTGCGCGAGGAGTGGGGCTGTCCGGGCCCGCGCACCGACCAGGTGGTCCCGTTCCGCGACAAGTACGCGATGGCCGGCCGGGTTTCCGGCGCGGGTCTGGCGGTGCCCCGGTTCGAGCGGGTCACGGACGCCGCCTCGGTGCGCGCGTTCGCCGCGTCCACGGGCTGGCCGGTGGTCCTCAAGCCGCTGGCCGGCCGCGGGGCCAGCGGGGTCCTGCTCCTCACCGGGGCGGCCGACCTCGACGCCGCCGCCCCCGCCTCCGACGGGTCCTTCCAGGAGCCGTACCTGGTCCAGCAGTTCAACCCGCACCCGACCTACCACGTGGACGGCCTCTTCACCGGCGAGCGGCTGGCCGACCACCGCGTCTCGCGCTACGTCAACAACTGCCTCGCCTTCCGCGCCGACGGCATCCCGCTCGGCTCGGTCGAGGAGGACGACTCCCGACTCCTGCGCAGCATCCGGGAGTTCGCCACCCGCGTCCTGGCGGCGCTGACCGACCGGCCGACCGTGTTCCACCTGGAGCTCTTCGTCGACCGGGCCACCGGGGACTGCGCCTTCCTGGAGGTCGCCGCCCGCGCCGGCGGGGCCGAGATCCCGGTCCTGTGGCGCGAGTCGGGCCGCGGTGACCTGCTGGAGACGCTCGCGCGGACCCAGCTCGACCTGCCGGTCGACCAGACCTCCGCGAGCGGAGAGGACGGGGAGGTGGGCGGCTGGCTGATCGTCCCCGCGCCCCGGCTGCGCCCGTGCCGCATCACCGGCAGCAGCTCGATGCTCGGCCGCGAGGGCGGGCCGTACGCAGAAACGTTCCTGCCGGTCGGCCGGGTGCTGCCCCGCACCGACCCCTATCACCAGCACGTCGGCGGCCGGTTCCGCTTCCGCGGCCCGTCCAGCGACGCCGTCGAGGCGGGCATCCGCGCCACCGCGGCGGACTTCCGGATGACGGTGGAACCGGAGGGCCCGCGAACCCCCCGCGGCACCGGCCCCGGGACCATCGCCCCCGACGGCTCCGCCGTGGAGTTCTTCGCCACCCTGCCCCCGGGCACCGGAACGGCCGCCGCCGTCCACGGCGCGATCCCCGAGCGCGCCTCCGTCCTCGAACTCGGCGCCGGCGCCGGCCGGGTCACCCACCCGCTCGCCGCCCTGGGCCACCCGGTGGTCGCCGTGGACGAGTCCGCCGAGATGCTCGCCCGCCTGACCGGCGGCGCCCCGGCCACCACCGAGGTCGAAACCGTGCTGTCCCGCATCGAGGACCTCCGGCTCGACCGCACCTTCGACGCCGTCGTGCTCCTCTCCTCGCTCATCAACTACGTGTCCAGGAAGCCGCTCCTGGACGCCTGCCGCCGCCACCTCGCGCCGCACGGCGCCGTCATCGTCCAGCGCACCGACCCGGCCTTCTTCGAGAAGGTCGGCCCGGCCGAATGGGAGAACCGCGGCACCCGCTTCCGCAACTACGACGTCGAAGAGCTCGACGACGGCATCGTGGCCTGCACCAAGGAGTACCGCGTCGGCGATCGGACCTGGACCTTCTCCGGCGTCTTCCACCGTCTCGGCGACGACGAACTCCCCGACGTCCTCGGCGCCTCCGGGCTGCGCTTCGACCGCTTCCTCGACGAGCGGCGCACCTACATCCTGGCCCGCGCGGCCTAGTGCCCCGGCCCGCGTACCGCCATGCCGCCATGCCCCAGACGAAAGGACCAGGGAACACCACCATGATCGTGAACTCGTGGAACGAGTGGGACCCGCTGCGCGAGATCGTGGTCGGCTCGGCCGACGGCGCGCACTTCGAGCCCACCGAACCCGGCAACCGCCCCACCATCCGCAACGCCCCGGTGGGCACCCCCTTCCCCACCGGCCCCAAATCGCCCGAGGCCATCGACCGGGCCAACGAGGAACTCGCCGGCCTCGTCGCCCTCCTCGAATCCCGCGGCATCACCGTCCGCCGCCCGGACCCGCACGACTTCGGCGCCCCCGTGCGCACGCCCGACTTCGAGGTCCCCAACCAGTACTGCGCGGTCTGCCCCCGGGACGTGATGATCACCGTCGGCCACGACATCATCGAGGCCCCCATGTCCCGCCGCGCCCGCTACTTCGAGTACCGCCCCTACCGCAGGCTCGTCTACGAGTACTGGAACGCCGACCCCCGCGTCACCTGGACCACCGCCCCCAAACCGTCCATGGACGACGACATGTACCGCCAGGAGTTCTGGGACTGGCCCGTCGAGGAGCGCCACCGCCGCATGCACTCCTTCGAGTTCTGCATCACCCAGGACGAGGTCGTCTTCGACGCCGCCGACATCAGCCGCTTCGGGCGCGACCTCATCGTCCAGGAGTCGATGACCACCAACCGGACCGGCATCACCTGGCTCAAGCGCCACCTCGAACCCCGCGGCTTCCGCGTCCACCCGGTCCACTTCCCCCTCGACTACTTCCCCTCCCACGTCGACTGCACGTTCGTCCCGCTGCGGCCCGGCCTCGTCCTGACCAACCCCGAACGCCCCCTCCTGGAGCGGGACGCGCGGCTGTTCCACGACAACGACTGGGAACTGGTCGACGCCCCGCAGCCCACCACCGGCAACGACGAGATGCCGGACTTCTGCCAGTCCTCCAAGTGGCTCTCGATGAACGTCCTCAGCCTCTCCCCCACCACGGTCGTCTGCGAGGAACAGGAGAAACCGCTCCAGGACCTCCTCGACAAGCTCGACTTCGAGGTCCTCACCGTCCCCTTCCGCAACGTCTTCGAGTACGGCGGCTCCCTCCACTGCGCCACCTGGGACATCCACCGCGAGGGCGTCCGGGAGGACTACTTCCCCAACATCGCCTACCGGCCGCTGGTCTGACGTGACGACAGCACGGGCTCGTCGGGGGTGCACCCGGTTTGCCGGGGCCCGCGCGCTCGTGGAAAGAGGGTGTAGGTGTGGGTGTGGCCTTCGCGGCCCTTGACGGAGGCCAGCGCGGCGGGCAGGCCGTCGTCCTTCACCAGCGCGTTCGGGCGCGATTGGACGCTGTCCGGCCTACCGCCCGCGAACGCCGCGGTCGGCGCCGGCGCCCCCTGCTGCGTGATCACCTACCGGCGCATCCGAGCCTGTGTTCGCTCCTCTACGGCCCGGTGTGAGTGTGTGCCGCCCAGTGGGTCGGTGAGAGCAGGAAGCGGGCGCGGAGTGAGTGGACGGCGTGGTGCAGGGCCCGAGCCGACTCGGCGGTGTCTGGAGAGGTCGTGCCGCCCGCGGTAAGGCGGGCGTAGAAGTCGGCGGCGACCTCGGCGGCGGAACGCTCGTCGACCGGCCACAGCGTGCCGATGACGTGCCGGTACCCGGCCAGGTGGAACGCCCCGGTCAGATGCACTGCCTCATCGGCCAGTCGGAGGGTGGTGGCGGAGGTGTCGCAGGCCGACAGGAAGGCCAGCGAGCCGGTCAATCGCAGGGCGCTGATGTCGCTGACCGTCAGCGGGGCGGTTTCGTGGTCGTGGAGGATCAGTCGGCTCGCCGCCGGATCCCGGGCATCGGCCAGGCCGTGGCACGAGAAGTGCGCCACCGGGTACGTGGGGAGTGCGGCCAGGACGTCGGAGCGCGCTGGGTGGTCGGGCCGCAGGGCGTCGGGTATCAGTGCGTGCACGGTGTCGGCTTCGAAACGCGCGCCGTACAGCGGTTTCGTGCCGGGCGCGTCGGGAACCGCGATGATCAACGCACGCTCCGTCGCCGCCGACGGGTGGGAACGGGCGTAGTTCAGAGCGCGTGCCGTCGGGGTGTAGGAGGAGACCGCCCGGTCCAGGACCGTGCGCGGATTGCTCACGAGGAGTGGATCGGCGCTGTCGAGGTCACGATGGTGGCCTGCCGCGTGGATCGGCAGGTCGCACATGACGCCGACCGGGCACCACCAGATCCGCTGGAGCGGCGCCCCGTCGTCCGGCGTGCCGTCGGCGCCGATGGCGGTCATCACCGGCCCCGCGACGGTGTCCCACAGCCAGGCCAGGATGTCGAGGATCTCGCGCTGGGCGTCCTTGCGCGTCCTGGGTGAGAGGTCGGAATCGGTGGCCGCCCGACGGGCGTTGGCGAGCTGCTCGGCCCGGGCGGCAGCGTCGTGTGCGGTGAGTTCGTCCAGTCTGACGGTCCGTACCGTGTCCGGCTGGGTGCCGTCGAGCACCAGCGCGTCGCAGCGGCCCGGCCCGGCGGTGAGGTACACGATGGGACCCGAGTCGCCCTTCCCTATGAGGTCGACGAGCCGCGGCGGGTGAAGGAAGCCCTCAAAGCCGTCCAGCTCGCGGATCCGCTCGACGAGGCGCTCCCATTCCTCGTGGGCCAGCCTGCGGGCGAGGACGATGTCCGCCCCGGGGACGAGGGCGGGGTCGTCGAGAGCGTCGAGGCGGTCCCGGAGATCCCTGAACTCCCGCGCGAGCCCCTCGTGCTGCTCGCCCAGCCGTGTGAGGTCGTCGCCGCGGGTGTCGATGGTTCCGGCGGCGAGCGTCCCGCGAGTCGCCTCCAGGAGTTCCACCGCGCGCTCGGGACGGCCTGCGTCCAGTGCGGCCGCCGCTGCCACGCTTGCCAGCGACCCCAGGCGGCCCACCTGGTGGCGCTGGTCGTGACGGGCCAAGGTCCGGGGGCTGAGCCGTGGAAGCAGGCCGACGGCGGTCTCCATCGCGGCCAGTGCCACTGCGCTGCCGGAGGGCGTCGCGCCGGCCAGGACGGCGACCTCTCGCAGGGCCCGGACCCGCACGAGTGCCTCGGCCGTGGTGTTTCGTCCGGCCGACCGGAACCGTTCCAGGGCTTCGGCTGACAGCATCGGGTCCTTGGCCTGTTCGGCCAGGGCCTGCAGCGCGTAGCCGAGGTTGTTCAGGAACGAGGCGTGGTGGGGGTGGTCTTCGGGCACGGCGGCGACGGCCCTGCGGCCGGCCTCCACGGCTTCCGCGAGCAGGCCCTGGTCCCCCGTCTGTTCGGCGTGTTCCTGGAGGAGGGCTCCCAGGTTGCTCACGCGTCGCGCGTAATAGGGGCTGTCGTGCGGCGTGCCGGCCACGGCCTCGCGGCTCAGGTCGAGCGCCCGGGCACGCATCTCCGGGGTGCTGACCCGGAGCACGGCACTGAGGTTGTTCACGTACCCGGCGCGGTCGGGATGGTCCTCCGGCAGCGCGGCGACGGCCTGGCTGCCGACGTCCATCGCCTCGACGAGGAGTTCGACGTCGTCGGTGCGCGTGGCGAGCGCCAGCAGGACGGTCGCGAGGTAGCTCAGATGCCCGGCCCGGTGCGGGTGTTCGGCCGGCGATGCGAGAACGGCCCGGCGACCGGCCGCCGCCGCCTCGACCAGTGGGGCCGTGTCCCCGGTCTCTTCGAAGAGGGCCAGCAGGGCGAGGCTGAGGTTGCTCAGGTACGACGGGAGGAACGGGTCGCCGTCCGCCGCCTCGGCGACCACCTGGCGGGAGACCTCGACCGCTTCGGTCAGCTGACCGATGTCTCGGGTACGCCTGGCGGACATCCGAAGGGCCAGGCCGAAGTTGCTCTTCCGCGTCACCCGCTCCGGACTCGCGTCCGGCGTGGCGGCGACGGCCCGACGGCCCACCTCCACGGCCTCGGCGAGCAGGCGCCGGTCCGCGGTCTGTTCCGCGTGCGCGCTCAGCGCGGCGGCGAGGCCGACCAGGTACGAGGCGAGGTCGGGACTGCCGTCCGGCGTCGCGGCGACGGCTTCGCGGCAGCTCTCCACGGCCTCGGCCAGCAGGCCGGGTCCTCTGGTCCGCTTGAACAGTTCCTGGAGCGAGGTGCCCAGCAGCGCCGCCAGCCCGGCGCGGCGAGGGTGGCCGTGCGGCATCGCGGCGACGGCCAGACGGGCGACCTCCACAGCGTCGGCCAGCGGACCGGATCCTCCGGTCCGCTCGAACGACTCCTGAAGCCCGGTACCCCGCAGCCCCAGCAGATCGGCGGCCTGGGACACCACGCACAGCGATTCCAGGACAGCGGAGACCAGCCGCACGACGTCCGCGTGGTACGGGTGGTCGTGCGGGGCCGAGGCGACGGCTTCGCGGCACACGGGCACGGCTTCGGCGAGGAGGGCGCCCTCTCCGGTGAATCGGGACGTCTCCTCCAGGGCGAGGCCGAGGTTGACCAGGTGGGCGACACGCTCCGACGTACCCGGTCGGCCGCCCGTGACGGCCCGTCGGCCGACCTCCACCGCCTCACCGAACAGCTCGGCGTCCTGCAGCGATCCGGCTTGGAAGCGCAAGGTGATGCAGAGGTTGCTCAGGCAGGACCGGTGGTCGGGGTGGCCGATCGGGGCCGCGGTGACCGCCCGGCGCCCCACGTCCGCAGCCTCGGCCAACGCCCCGGCGTCGTGGGTCCGTTCGTACAGGGCGCGGAGCGCGAGACCGAGCATGGCCAGGTACTTGGGGAGGTCGGCGCGGTCGTTCGAGGCAGCGTCCACGGCCTGTCGGCCCAGCTCCACCGCCTCCGCCAACGGCCCGGTGTCATCCGTGTGTTCGGACTTGGCGCGCAGCATCAGGGCCAGATTGCTCAGGCGCCCTGGGTAGTCGGGGTCGTCGTGCGGAGTATCGGCCGCCGCCTCACGCACCAGTGCGATGGCCTCGTCGAGTCGGGGAAGGCTCCGGCTCCGCTGGTAGGACACGAACAGTGCCCGCGCGGTGGCGAGCGCCGACTCGATCGCCGCCAGACGACGGGCGTTCGGCGTGCCGGCCTGGGCGAACAGGGCGCGCAGGGCATCCGGAACGACCTCCGGATGGGAGCGGTACACGGGGTACAGGAAGCGCACAGCCTCGCCGAACGCCTCCTGGTCCTCGCCCTCGGGGAGCAGCTGGTACCGGTACCAGTGGAACGTGCCCAGCAGGTGGGCCACCCGCAGGTCCTCGTCCGGGCCACCCACCTCGGCCAACTCCGCTGCCTCCCGGAGGGCTTGGGCGGTGAGAAGGGTCACCGGGTCTTCACCCTCGCTCATCACCCTCAGCATGCGCCGCTGAAGCGCCGCCACCGCGCGGCCCCGCCTCGACCCGTCCGATCCGTCTTTGCGGAACACTTCCACGACCCCCTCGAGCCCACCGGGCGGTGCCGCCGCGAGCCGGTCCGCCGCGGCGCCCCTGGCAGCGCACCGGGCTCCGCGGATCCTATCCGTTGCAGCCTGCCGCTCACGTAGGATCGCCTCAATGGGCCTGCCGTGACTGCGACTTCGCATGGTCGGTCCTGCCGGCACGAGGCTGTGGGAGGAACGACGGGTGAGCGCGGTTCGAGGGCGTCTGGCCGCCCTGTGCGACCAGGTCGCCAGGCATCACGATATGCGTCAGGCCATCGGGGACGCCGGCGCCGGGCCCCAACTGGCCGAACTGCTCGACGCCGTCGTCTCCGAGCGGGCGCCGGACGAGGACCGGCTGCTCGTGCTGCTGGACGAGATCGAGGAGGCCTGTAGCCGGGACGGCCTGGCCGGGATCACCACCTCCTCGAAGCAGTACACCCCCCTCCCCGCGGGCTTCGCGGAGTCCGGCCGGGACGAGCCGGTCACCTGGACCTGCCCGCTGCGCCGCTGCAGCCGGACCGTCTTCGACGACGAGGTCACGGAACCCCCGTCCTGCGCCGCGGCCGGACTGCCGATGGCCGCGACCCGGGTCCTGTGATGACCGGCTTCCTCGCGAAACTGGGCACGAGCCTGGCGGACCGGTGGCTGTCCCTGCTGGTTCTGCCCGGCATGCTGTGGGCCGCCGCCGCGGCCGCCGCCTCCCGAGTGGGGCAGGCCGACGCTTTCGATCCGCAGCCGCTGGTGGACTGGCTCCGCAGCATCGCCGCGCAGCCGGCGGAGCACCGCACCACCTGGCTCGCGGTCGCCGGCGCCGTCGGCGTCCTGGTCTCGGCGGGAGCCGGGCTCGCCGCCGGTGGCCTCGGCTCCGCCCTGGAGCACCTGTGGGCCGCCCCGGGAACCCGCCCGCCGCTGGCCTGGATCGTGCGCGCCCGCCAACGGCGGTGGAACGCGGTGCGCGCCTCGGCCCGCTTCTGGATCGCCGAAGCCGACAACCCGAGCCGCACCGGCACCGCACTCACCCGCGCCCGGGCCCAGGCCCGCCGGGCCCAGCGCCGCCGCCTGGCCGGGCCGCCGCGACCGCCGCAACGGCCGACGAGCATCGCCGAACGCTTCGACGTCAGCGCCGCCCGGTCCCGCGCCCTGTACGGCTTGGACCTGATCCTGGCGTGGCCCCGGCTGTGGAGCGTCCTGCCGGACGGACTGCGCGCCGACGTCACCGCCGCCCGCGACGCGTACGCCTCGGCCGCCCGCCTCGCGGGCTGGGGCCTGCTGTACGCCGCCCTGGGGCTCCTCTGGTGGCCTGCCGTTCTGCCGGGTGCCGTCGTGGTCGCCGCCGCCACCACGCGAGCCCGCACCTCGGCCGGTGTCCTGGCCGATCTCATCGACACCGCCACCGATCTGCACCTGGTCGACCTGGCGGGCGGACTCGGCGTTCCCACCGCGACTCTTTCGGCCTTCGAGACCGGACATGCCATCGCCGAACGCCTGACCCGCCCCCAGCACCCCGCGGTTCCGGCACCTGCCACCGGGGCGCCGTAGGTTCAGTGCCCCTGCGGGCCTCAACGTCGCCGCCAGCAACGGGCTCGACTCCGCGGATGCGATCGCGTGACCTTCCGGCTGGTCGGCGAGGATGGACGCCTTGTCCTCAGGTCGTCTCGGACCCGAACCGGCGCTTGTACGCCGACGGCGTGATGCCCGTCTCGCGGCGCATCAGCGCGCGCAGGTTGGTCGCCGTGCCCAGCCCGCACCGCCGTGCGACCACCTCGAAGCGTGATTCGCCGCGCTCGATCAGCCGGCAGGCCAGGGCGAGCCGTTCCGCCGTGATCCACATCAGCGGAGTCGTTCCCAGCTGCGTTCGGAAGCGGCGGTGCAGCGTCGACGGGCTGACCGCCGCGCGCGCTGCGAGGTCGGCGATCGTCAGTGGTGAATCGAGCCGTTCCAGTGCCCAGGCCATGACGGGCGCCAGGGACTCGTCGGGCAGGTCGGGCATGGGACGTTCGACGAACTGCCGTTGCCCGCCGTCGCGGTGCGCCGCGAAGACGAGCCGTCGGCTCACGGAGTTGGCCACCTCGGCACCGTGGTCGCGGCGGACGACGTGCAGCCCGAGGTCGAGTGCGGCCGCGCTTCCCGCGGCGGTGAGGATGTCGCCGTCGTCCACGAACAGCACGTCCGATTCGAGGTGGACGGCGGGGAAACGGGCGCGGAAGGCATCCGCCCACTGCCAGTGGGCCGTGGCCCGGCGTCCGTCGAGAACGCCGGCCTCGGCCAGCGTGAACGCGCCGCTGCAGAAGCCGATCAGGCGTGCGCCGCGAGCGTGCGCCCGGCGGATGACGTCGAGCACCGCAGGCCGTCGGGGCACCTCAACGTCGGGGCGGTTAGGGACGATCAGGGTGTCCGCCGTATCGGCCGCCACCAAGTCGGCAACTGCGGTGAGGGTGAAGAATCCGTCTCGCATCGGGATGGAGGGCTCGGGTGAGCAGAGCCGGAAGTCGTAGAGCTCGCGCCCGATCTCCGGCCTGCGCAGGCCGAAGATCTCGGTCGCGCAGCCGAGCTCGAACGGATTCGAGTTCTCGTCCACGATCACGACCACCCGGTGAACGCCCGCCGCGCGAGCTCGGTGCGAGGATTCTTTCGCCATGTGCAATTCCTAGCACTCACACTGCCCGTGCGAAGCGGCCGAGGATGGGGCCATGAACAACCAGCCGATCTCCCTCTCCCAGGCACTGGCCTCCTTCGACACGCTGTGGAGTCCACGCATCGTCACACGCGTCAACGACTACGACGTCCGGGTCGCCAAAGTCGAGGGCGAACACCTCTGGCACGCCCACGACGACACCGACGAGTTCTTCCTGGTGCTCGACGGTGAGCTGCACATCTCCTTGCGCGAGCCCGAGGGCGAGCGCACGGTCCTGCTGCCGCGGGGGGCGGTCTTCACCGTTCCCGCAGGTACGGAGCACAAGCCGTCCGCGCCGTCCGGCGCCGCGATCCTCATGTTCGAGCCGACCGGGACGCCGACCGTCGGCGACCGCCACGATGAGATCCCCGCCCACGTGGACGCGACGGCTGGGCACATCCTCAACCCGTGAGCGGGCAGACAGAGGCCGGGATCACCCACGGGTGATCCCGCCCTGATCCAGACATGACGGTGGGCCTCCTGGCCGGTTCGGGACTGTCGAATTCGCAACGGGCAGATCAGGAGGCCCTTGTGCCGCAGTCCTGCACTTCGGCGCTGCTGCGATGGATCGGGCCGCTTCCGAGCCACCGCGCCGAACAGCCCGGCGGCGGCCGGGAACCAGTGCGCCGGGGCGGCACGTCAGCCTCGCCCGCCGGGATCGGCAGCGAGGCGGCCGAGCATCGCCATCACGACGATCCGCGCGTGCTTGTCGTTCGTCACCGCGCAGTGGGCGTCGACGGCTCGCTGATCCGGGTCCTCGTCCGGCTCGATGAGGCCCACCCGGATCAGGTCGACGGCGTGCTCGCGGAGCCGGGAGCAGTCCGCCGCGGCGCTCACCGCTTCGACGTGGTCGATGCGACCGGGGTCCTCGGCGCGCAGCAGCGCCGGCGTGGGCACCGGGCCCAGCACCTCCCCGATCCACTCCGAGACCGCTTCCCGGGAGCAGCCCCGCTCCAGGTCCGAAGCGGTCGCGGCAGTGAGCGCCAGGTGAATGACGAGCGAACCGAACCAGGCAGCCGCCTCCGCCGGAGGCGTGTCCGTACCCGCCGGCGGCATCACCGCCCGGTACAGCGCTGCCACGTCATCGGCATGAGCGGCGGCGGCGACCGCCCTCACCGCGCTGCCGAGGGCAGCCTTGTCGATGGTCACGTCGGCGATCCTTCCCACGGTTGGCAGCCGTCAACGTACCGCTCCAGCACGGCGAACGGCTGCTGAAGCGCAGTTTCACCCCCATGCGGGCGACAGCACGGTCGAGCTACTGACAGCCACGCACTACCTCGGGTCCGGACCTCCGGCGCCGAGGGCAAGAAGGCCCGCAGTCCTCGATCGGCCGTCACCAGCACAGAGAAGAGGAGGCAGCAGCAGGAGATCCGTCTCGGGTCAACACGTGGAGATCAAACGGCTCCGCGGCCGCGGCCGCGTCGAACGACGAGGCGTGAACCGACCGTTCGTCATGGTCCATGCCGTCACGCCAGCGCCGCGGCCCGCGGACGGGAACCCCCTACTGCTCGACGCGGACCTTGTCGGCCTGCATGCCCTTCTGGCCCTGAACGGCTTCGAAGGAGACCTTCTGGCCCTCCATCAAGGACTTGAAGCCCTGCCCCTCGATCGCCCTGAAGTGTACGAAGAGGTCCGGACCGGACTCGGGGCTGATGAAGCCGTAGCCCTTCTCCTCGTTGAACCACTTCACGGTGCCGTTCTGACGCTCGGCCATGTCTTCTCCTTGTCGCACGCGGATCGCCTTGCCCCGCGATCCTCTCACGCAGAGCGCGTCCGCAAACACGAACGGTAGTTGAGCCATCCGGGTGGCCCAGGTGAACCCGACGGGTCAGCGGGGGACGGGCAGCGTCGAGAGGAACACCACGACGGCCGTCGGCTCCACCTGGTGGATGCCGCCGGAGGGACGGTTCAGGGCCCTGACCGCGACCTCACGGGCGCTCCGGATCCCACTCCGGGTGCTCGCGGGCCGCCCACCTCCGGTCGACCAGGCCGGTGCGCATGCCGTGGCGCGCCTCGGGGTCGCGGACGGCCATCCGGATGTGGCCGACCGTGACCACGGCGATGGCCGCGGCCAGCCAGTCGTGGACGAAGGTCGCGCCGGTGCGCCAGGACGGCGGGGCGAGGTGGGTCAGCCACATCAGCAGGCCGGTGCCGACGATGACGAGGATCGCGCCGAGCGTCCACTGGGCGTACAGCTTCTGGCCCGCGTTGAACTTGCCGGCCGGGCGGTCGTCGGCGCGGGAGCGCAGGGCCCGCAGCCAGGCCCAGTCCGTCGGGGTGAAGCGGCTCAGCCGCGAGAGGTCGGCGCGCAGGGCGCGGGAGGCGAGGCCGAGGAGCAGCGGGACGGGCAGGGCGAGGCCGCACCACACGTGGACGGTCACCACGAGCCGTCGCCTGCCGACGAGTTCGGCCAGCGGCGGCACGTAGAGGAACGCGGCCGTGGTGAGGCAGATCAGCATCAGGGCGGCGGTGACGCGGTGGACCCAGCGTTCGGCGCGGGTGAAGCGGAGCAGGAGGTCAGGAGGTCGGTGCATCATCGCGTCCGTTCGATCGGCCGACCCAGGCGTCGACGTCGTAGCCGTTCTGCTCCCAGTAGCCGGGCTGCACCGCCTCGGTGACGGTGATGCCGGAGAGCCACTTCGCGGACTTGTAGAAGTACATCGGCGCGACGTAGAGCCGGGCCGGCCCGCCGTGGGAGTGGGAGATCGGGGCGTCCTGCATGCGCAGGGCGACGAGGACGTCGTCGCGGCGGGCCTGGTCGAGGGTGAGGCTCTCGGTGTAGGCGCCGTCGAAGCAGCTGAACCGTACGGCCCGGGCGCCGGCCCGCACGCCGGCCGCGTCGAGCAGGTGCGCGAGCGGGACGCCCTCGAAGGGCGTGTCCGGGACGCGCCAGCCGGTCACGCACTGCACGTCGTGGACGATCCGCCGCTGGGGCATCGCCTGGAGGTCGGCGAGGCGGAAGGTGCCGGGGCGGTCGACGAGGCCGTCGACGCTCAGGGTGTACGTGTCGGCGGTCCGCTCGGGGACGGAGGCGGTGATCGAGTAGTACCGGAAGCCGCCGCCCCCGGGGAGGAGCCCGGTCAGGCCGGTCGGGTCCTTGCCGGCCACGGTGTCCTGGGCCTTCTGCAGGTACGGCCCGGCGGCGACGCCGGCCGCGCCGAGGCCGAGCAGCCCGAGCACGACCCGGCGGCCGACCGGGGTGCCCTTCCTGGTGTGCGCTGTACTGTCCACGCCGCCGATTCGACCAGGCCCGCCCCCGTCTTGACCAGGGCCGGAGCCGATCCGTCAGGGTTTCGTCATCTCCGCCCGCCGACCGGGGCCCGCTCGGTGGTCATCCGGCCGTCTCTCCGGGCGCCTCCGGCGGATCGAGGGTTTCCAGCGTGCCGGTCACAGCGTCGTCCGGGTTGGTCAGGGGATTGTACGACTCCACGGTGCCGACGACGGAGCCGTCGCCCCCGGCCCTGCGCAGATCTTCCTGGTCACTCAGCAGGTCTTGCGGACATTGCCGGACTTGCCCTCCGGCAGCACGTTCTTGTCCCGGCGCACGATGCTCAGCTTGTCGCCCCAGCCCTTGCAGGCCTTCGACAGGCCCTTGTCGGTGTACTCGATGACGTAGACCCGGTTGCCGAAGGCGTCGACGTAGCCGCCGCACTCGTCCTGCTCGCCGCACTCCTCGGCGACGGCGAAGTCCAGCCCGACCTTCTGGCGGTCACCGGCCAGCTCGACGGTGTTCTTCTGGCCGATCGCAAGCTTCTTCTCGTGCGCGTGGGCGGCGATCACCGTCTGGAACGCCTCGACGTCGGCTGCGGTGAGCAGGTTGTCGGAGCGGGTGTAGCTGTCGTAGTTGTCCGGCTCGACGGCGTTGAAGCCCTTGGCCGCGCACTCGTCGATCCAACCGTTCACCTTCGCCGCGATGCGCTGGCGCTTGGCCTCCGTACGGACGTCGAGGAGGGCCTCGTTCCAGTTCTTGTCGTAGACGACCTTGCCGCCGCCGTCCCGCAGGAGGAGGTCCGGCTCCCACTCCTTCTCGGCGCCGGTCTGGGCCTGGAAGGCGTTGACGTAGCAGATGTTGTACATCCCGGCGGCGGGCGCGGCGTCGTGGTCGCGGCTGACCACCTGCACCCCGGCCGGGGGCTGGTAGGGCGAGGAGATCTGGTAGTCGAAGCCCGCGTGCTCGGGCGGCAGGGTGACGCTGGTGGGCGGCGGCAGGGACGGCCCGGGGGCGGGGGCCGTCGTGGAGGTGTCCGAGCCGGAGTCGTCCCCGCCGTCGGACGACGAGCTGCACGACGACAGCACGAGCGCGGCCGCGGCCGAGACCGCCAGCGCGGCGGCGAGGCGACGACGGGAACCGCCGTCACGGGCAGGGCTGTCGGACATCGGCGCTCTCCAAGCGGGGTGGTGGCACTGAGGTTCACCTTACCGGCCGGTGGATCACGCACCGCCCCGCGAACGGCCTTCGGGTGAAATCCCAACGATCGCCTAATGCTCCGTTCACGCCCGATCCCCTTCCCCGCAGAGGGCGGCGAGACCGTCGGCCAAGCGCTGGAACGGGCCGAGGCCGGAGAGCTCGGCGGCCACGGAGGCGACGCCGAAGAAGGCGCGGCGGCGGCGGTGCCCACGGTCTGCGGACGTTACGACGGTCCGCCGACCCCCCGCCCGCGATTCCACCATCCGGTCACCACACCACGGGAAGGCCGGACGGGCTGCGCGTCGTGCCGCCGAGCTGCCAGCCGATCGGCGCTCCGGGGTCGGCGAGGCGAAGACCCGGGAGCGCCGTGGCCAAATGCCGGAGCGCCTCGCACATCTCCATGCGCACCCGCCAGGCACCCAGGCAGTAGTGCGGGCCGGCGCTGAAGGCGAGGGTGGGAGCGGCGAGCGGCGCGGCGAGGTCGGCGTCGAGGCCGCCGTCGGGGAAGACGGCGGGGTCGCGGTTGGCGCTGTTGAGGCTGACGGCCACGACCGCGCCGGCCGGGATCGGCACGCCGCCGAGGTCGACCGCCTCGACGGCGCGCCGGGTCGTGACGTCGTCGTCACCGAGGGGGATGTGGTGCAGGAGTCGCTCGGTCGCGCGTTCGGCGACGGCGGGGTCGGCGAGGCGGGGCCAGCAGGAGGGGCGGTCGCCGAGGAGGTGGACGAAGGCGTTGCCGAGGGCGCCGGTGACGCTGTCGTTGCCGCTGCCCGCCAGACCGCAGACCAGGTAGACCAGCCAGGCCTCGGGGAGCCCGCCGTCCTCGTCGGCGGCGCGGACCAGGCCGCTGACCAGGTCGTCGCCGGGCGCCCTGCGCCGTCGAGCGATCAACTCGGCCGCGTAGTCGGTGAATTCGGCCATCGCGGCGTCGTCCCGGTACTCGTCCTCGGCGACGATGGCGCGCGACCAGTGGTGCAGCCGGGCCTCGTCCACGCCGTCCAGGGCCATCAGCCGGCTGGTGACGGCGAACGGGACCGGCCGGGTGAACGCGGCGACGAGGTCCGCCGGCGGTCCGCCGGCCGCCAGGTCGTCCACCGCGCGCCGGACGGACTCCGCGACCCACGGGCGCCAGGACTCGACGGCGCGCGGGGTGAAGGCGCGCTGGATGGTGAGGCGCAGTCGGCGGTGGTCGGCGCCGTTGAGGTTGAACATCGACGCCGGATTGCCGGTGATCTCGGCGTTGCCGCCGCCGTTGCCGACGGCGTGCAGGTCGTCGCGCGTGAACCGCGCGTCCGTCAGGACCTTGCGGACGTCGTGGTAGAGGGTGACCAGCCAGGCCGGGGTGCCGTCGGCGAGCGTGGTCGGCCGCGGCGGGCGGGCCGGTGCGAAGGGGAGCCGGTGCAGCGGGGGCAGGGCGGGGGTGATGGGGGCCTCCAGGTCCGGGCGTTTCCCCCAAATATGACGTAACCGGATACAGCCGGTCACGGATGCGCGGCGGCGCGCCCCTCCTCGCCGGGCGGAGGGGGCGCGCCGGTCCTTCACCAGCACCGACCCGTCACCTCCGCGAGGCGCCCACATGCGCATTCGACACCGGGTCCGTGTCACGCCCGCGCGGCCGGCCGCTCCCACGGGTGCGAGCCGCCCGGCGTGAACCCGGCCTCCCGGGCGGTGTCGAGCGCCGCGGCGAGCTTCAGCCGCCCCGGGTCCTCCAGGAAGCCCAGCACGGGGGCGAGTTCGCGCTCGGTCAGCCGGTGCTCCCGGGCCGCCTCGACGAGCTCCGCCAGCTTCCTCCCGAACTCCTCCAGGTACTCGCCCTCGTCCACCTCCTCGTCGTCCTCGTCCTCCGGCTCCGGGATCCGCTCCATCACCCGGTCGGTCAGCAGGTCCTCGGCCCCGTGGACCGAGCCCGTGATCCGGACCCCGTCGTCCTCCACGGGGGCGCAGTCCCAGTCGGCCGCGCCGCGCTCCCACCAGAAGCAGAAGGCGATCCGGTCGGTGAGCCCGTACCAGCCGAGCGGCAGCCAGTCCGGGGCGCCCTGGAGCAGCTCGTCGAGCGCGCGCTCCGTGCTGTAGTCGACGTCGAAACCGGTGAGCACCGCCCGGCCGCCGTCGACCCACCGGAGCTGCCAGTGGTTGCTGCTGCCGTCGTCGTGACTGAGTTCCCTGGCGTCCACCCAGTAGCCCAACTGGTGGGTGATGCCGCTCTGCACGACGGCCATCACCCCGCCCATGAGCCAGGACTCCTGCGGGCTCGGCGGCCAGTACGCCATGAACGCTCCTTCGTCGCGTGATCGTTGCCGCCCGACAGACGTCCCGGCGCGGGCGGAGGTTCCCGGCGTCACCGTGGCGTCACCGTCCCCGCACGGTAGCGAACTGCGGGCGTGACGCCGCCGTGATGGCCGGCCCGGACGCTGGGCGGTGTCCGCGGGCGCAGCCGTTGCCCTCGCGAAGGGAGCCACGATGCCCATCAGCCCCACCAATCCGGGCGTGTACATCGACGAGCTGCCGAGCGCCGTGCGCACGATCGTCGGCGTGCCGACGTCGATCGCCGCGTTCGTCGGGACGGCGCCACGCGGGTCGGTCACGGACCCGGTGCACATCACCGGCTGGGCCGACTACGAGCGGGAGTTCGGCGGCCTCGACCGCACCTCCGACATGAGCTACGCGGTCCACCAGTTCTTCCAGAACGGCGGCGCCGAGGCCGAGATCGTCCGGATCGCCGCCGTGAAGCCGAAGAACCCGCCCGCCGACGGGCCGACCTATCCCGCGCCCGCAGCGCTCGTCCTGCCCGCCGCCTCCGGCGTCGCCGCCGACGCGGTCACGCTCACCGCCCTCAGCCCCGGCGACTGGGGCAACCACCTGCGCGCCCGGGTCGACTACCAGACGCGCGACAAGGCCCCGGACGCCGCCGACCAGAAGAGCTTCAACCTCACCCTGCGCGACGCCGCCACCGGCGCGACCGAGAGCTACCTCAACGTCAGCACCGCGCCCGGCAGCCCCGACCGGCTGAGCGTCGCCCTCGCCGCCTCCGCCCTCGTCACCGTCCCGGCCTCGGCGGACGGCAAGCTGCCCGCGGCCGACGCCGACGTCCCGGCCGGCCGGGACCCGTTCCCGGACGACAAGGGCCCGGGCCACGGAAATTGGTACGTCACCGCCACGGACGGCCTGGACGGCACCGCGACCCCGGTCGTGGCCGACTACCTGGGCGACAGCTCCCCGGTCAAGGACGGCAAGCAGGGCATCTACCAGCTGCTCAAGACCGACATCTTCACCATCCTCTGCCTGCCGGGCCCGCCCGGCCAGGCCGGTGCGGCCGGGATCCTCCCCCAGGCCGCCAAGCTGTGCCTGGACCGCCGCGCGATGCTCGTGGTCGACCCGCCCGACGCCTGGCACGACGTGGCCGACGTCGCCAGGGCCGCCGCCCCGGGCGGCACCGGCCTGCCGCTCGCCGGCGACCCGGCCGCCCGCAACGCCGCCGTGTACTTCCCGCGCGTCCTGCTCGCCGACACCCAGCAGCACAACCACGTCCGCGACTTCCCGCCCTGCGGCGCCGTCGCCGGGGTGTGGGCCCGCACGGACGTCGCGCGCGGCGTGTGGAAGGCCCCGGCGGGCACCGACGCGGGCCTCGCCGGCGTCGTCGCGCCCCTCGTGCCGATGACCGACCCCGAGAACGGCATCCTCAACCCGTACGGCGTCAACTGCCTGCGTCAACGGCCGGTGTTCGGCAACCTCGTGTGGGGCGCGCGGACCCTGGTCGGCGCCGACGTCCTGGCCGACCAGTGGAAGTACGTCCCGGTGCGCCGGACCGCCCTGTTCATCGAGGAGAGCCTGTTCCGCGGCACCCAGTGGGTGGTGTTCGAGCCCAACGACGAGCCGCTGTGGTCCTCGATCCGGCTGAACGTCGGCGCGTTCATGAACACGCTGTTCCGCCAGGGCGCGTTCCAGGGCCGCACGCCCAGGGACGCCTACCAGGTGGTGTGCGACGCGACGAACAACCCGCAGAACGACATCGACCGCGGGATCGTCAACATCCAGGTCGGCTTCGCCCCGCTCAAGCCCGCCGAGTTCGTGATCATCCACATCCAGCAGCTCGCCGGCCAGATCCAGGTCTGAGCGCACCCTCGAAGAGAGCTCCGCGGAGAGGCAGGCCATGGCCGACAGCAGGACGAAGCGCCGAGACCCGTACAAGAACTTCCGCTTCCGGGTGAAGTTCGGCGGCGGCACCGACTACATCGCGGGCGTCAGCAAGGTCACCGGGTTCAAGCGCAGCACCGAGGTGATCAAGCACCGCAGCGGCGGCGACCCGGCCACCAGCACCAAGCTGCCGGGGCGCACCGAGTACGACGCGATCACGCTGGAGCGCGGGGTGACGAGCGACAAGGTGTTCGAGCAGTGGGCGAACCGGGTCTGGAGCCTGACCAACGCGAGCGGCGGGCTGGAGTCCTCGCTCAAGGACTTCCGGCGGGACCTCATCGTCGACGTCTTCAACGAGGCCGGTCAGAAGGTGCTCTCCTACCAGGTGTTCAACTGCTGGGTGTCGGAGTACCAGCCGGTCTCCGACCTCGACGCCAACGCCAACGCGGTCGCCATCCAGCACATCAGGCTGGAGAACGAGGGCTGGGTGCGCGAGGACCTGCCGGAGCCGGTCGAGCCGTCCTTCGAGGACCCGGCCTGACGATGGACGCACTCACCGAAGCCGGCCCGCTCGCGGAGGAGGGCCTGCTCGCGGACGTCGGTCCGCTCACGGAGGAGGGCCTGCTCGCCGTCTGGGAGGCCGGGCGCGGGCAGGACCCGCTCCGCCGCGCCCTGGTGCTCGCCGCGGCGGGCGGCGGCGACCCGGCGGCCGTCGCCGACCTGGCCGTCGGGCGGCGCGAGGAACTGGTCCTCGGCCTGCGCGTGCGGTGCTTCGGCCCCGGCCTGCCGTGCGCCGTCACCTGCCCGTCCTGCCGGACGGAACTGGAGCTGGAACTGACCGCTGCGGACGTGACGGCCGCCGCACCGGAGGGCGAACGCGTCGCGCGGGCCGGGGGTTTCGAGCTCGCCTTCCGCCTGGTCACCACCCGGGACCTGCTCGCCGTCCGCGGCGCGCCGCGCGCCGCCGCCCGGCGGGCGCTGCTCCGGCGGGTGGTGACCTCGGCGGTCGCGGACGGACTGCCGGTCGCAGCCGAGGCGCTCCCGGCGGACGTCCTGGAGGCCGTGGCCGACGCCCTGGCCGCACGGGACCCGCAGGCGGACGTCCGGCTGGACCTCGACTGCGCCGAGTGCGGCCACGCCTGGACGTCCCCGTTCGACGCCTCCGGCTACCTGTGGGCCGAACTCGACGCCCAGGCCCGGCGGTTGCTCCACGACGTGCACGCCCTCGCCACCGCCTACGGCTGGACGGAGGCCGAGGTGCTCGCGGTCGGGCCCGAACGGCGGCAGCTGTACCTGGAGTTGGTGACGGCATGAGCGAGAGAATCATGCAGAGGTGCGCGTTTCGCGAAGCGACCGCCGAGCGCAGGGAGGTGGGCGCATGAGCGAGCGAAGCGAGAGAATCATCAAGAGGTGCGCGTTTCGCGAAGCGACCGCCGAGCGCAGCGAGGTGGGCGCATGAGCGAGAACGACTTCGTGAACCGCCTGCTGGGCGCCGGCGGCGCGGACGGGCCGCCGGTCCGGCCGCTGATCGGGTCGCTCTTCGAGCCCCGGCGGCGGATGCAGGTAGGGCTTCCCCCCACCGAACCATCGCCTCTTGCCGCGGAGTCCGCGGACAGCAGCCCCCCGGCCGTCGGCCACGAGCTCCCCGCCGCCGAGTCGCCGGGCCTGCTGCCACCGTCACCCGAACCCGCCGAACTCCCACCGCCTGCCGGGCGCGCACCCGAACCTCCGCAGGCCGTCCGGACGGAACCCCCCACCGGCCCCGGGCGGCCTGCGGAACCCGCCGTCGCCCTCCCGAAGCCCCGCCGCGCGGACGCCTCGCCCGAGGAGCCGACGGGGCGGACGGTGCCCGAGGAGGAGCACGCCGCGTCCGCGGAGCCCCCGGCGGAGGACGTCCCGACGGCGCCCGTGCCCGACCCCGTCCGCGCGCACCCCGTACCGGCTTCGATCGTCGACCCGCTCCTCGTCCCCCGGCGCGAGCGCGCCTCCGCTGCGCCGGACGTGCGGATCACCATCGGCCGCGTCGAGGTCCGTGCCGGGCACCAGCCGCCCACCCCGCAGCCGCCGCGCCGGATCCCCGGGCGGCGCCCGGCGATGAGCCTGGAGGACTACCTGCGCACCCGTGCGGGGGGAGGCGGCGCGAGATGAGCGACGAAGAGGCCATCGCCGCCGTCACCAAGACCCTGAGCGGACTCGTCCTCGGCGCCCTGGCCGACGTGCCCGGCGCGGGCGTGGACACCCGTCCGCTCGACGAGCTCACCGACGGCACCCGGGACAAGCTCGTCAACCTCTACCTCTTCCAGGCCGACGTCGACGGCGCCCTGCGCAACGCCGACCGGACCGACCTCGCCCCCGGCGAGAGCGGCGGGCCGCCGGTCCCGCTCACCCTGCACTACCTGGTCACACCGTTCGTCAAGCGCGACCCCGGGCTCGACGCCCAGCGGCTGCTGGCCCGCGCCGTCCGCGTCCTCAACGACAACCCGGTGCTCCAGCGCGGCGAACTCGCCGCGTTCGCGCCGGAGAGCGACGTCGCCGAGCAACTCGACCGGATCCGGATCACCTGGCAGCCGTTCGGCGAGAAGGACGTCTACTCGCTCTGGACGGCCTTCCAGACCCCGTACCGGATGTCCGTCGCCTACGAGGTCGGCGTGGTGCTGATCGACGGCCGCCGCCCGCCGACCGTTCCCGTACCGGTGCTCACCCGGGGGGCGGACGACCGCGGGCCCGTCGCCCAGGGCTTCCTCCCGCTCGGACCGCCCTCCCTCGACGCCGCCGTGCCGCCGGGCGGACAGCCCGCCGTGCGGGCCGGCGAGGCGGTCGTGCTGCGCGGCAGCGGGCTCACCGCCCCCGCCGAGGTGCGGCTGAGCCACCCGCTGCTCCCGGCGCCCGTCGCC
Organism: Streptomyces sp. SP17BM10; assembly: GCF_036322405.1. Lineage (NCBI taxonomy): Bacteria > Bacillati > Actinomycetota > Actinomycetes > Kitasatosporales > Streptomycetaceae > Streptomyces > Streptomyces sp. SP17BM10. The sequence goes on from NZ_JAQYXB010000480.1 coordinate 200,854, forward strand.
GTCGCCCCGGATCGACTCACCAGTGATCAGGTGCGGTTCACCGTCCCCGCCGGCACGGCCGCCGGGCTCTGGTCGGCCGGGCTCTCCCTCTCCGGGCAGGTCACCAACGAGGTCCCGCTCGCCGTCGCGCCCCGGATCGCCCACCTGCCCGCTCAGGTCGAGCGGCACGCCGACGGGAGCGCGCAGATCGACGTCCGCTACTCCCCCGCCGCGCTGCCCGGCCAGCCGGTGCTGCTGGTCCTCGACGGCCGCGCCGTCCCGCCCGACCCGCCGGCCCACGCCGTGCCGCGCCCGCCCGGCCACGCACGGTTCACCGTCCCGGACGCCGCCCCCGGGCGGCACCTGGTGCGGCTGCGGGTCGCGGGCGTGGACAGCCTCCTCGTCGACCGCTCGGGCGCCCGGCCGGTGTTCGACCCCAGCCAGGCGGTGACGGTCCGGTGAACCGTGGGACCGGTGAAGAGGAGGAGGCCGCGAACGGGCGGTTCCTCGCCGCGTCGCTCACGTGGTTGCGGCTGCTGCTGCACCGGGCGCTCGCGGACGGTCCGACGCGGACGGAGCCCCCGCGCACCCGGGGGTTCCGCCGCGCCGCGGCCACTCCGACCCCCGTCGCCAAAGTGACTGACCGTCAACTCGACGCAGCCGCAGCCGAGGTGAGCGACGCCGAAGCCGCCTTCACCCCACCCCTCGCCGCACTCGCCGACCGCCTCGGCCTCACCCGCTTCGAGCGCGACACCCTCCTCCTGTGCGCGGCCGTCGAGCTGGACCCCTCCATCTCCCGCCTCTACGCCCTCGCCCAGGGCGACGACCGACTCGCCCACCCCACCTTCGGCCTCGCCCTCGCCATCCTCCCCGCCCCCGCCTGGGACGTCGTCTCCCCGCAAGGGGGCCTGCGATACTGGCAGTTGGTGGAGATAGCCCGCCCGGCCGGACAGAGCCTGGTCGGAAGCGCCCTGCGCGCGGACGAGCGGATCGTCAACCACCTCAAGGGCCTGGGCGACCTCGACGACCGCCTCACCCCGTTCGTCGAGCGCCTGCGCCCCGGCTCCCCCGCCGACCTGCCGCCCTCCCAGCAGGCCGTCGCCGACGAGATCGCCCGCACCTGGCGGCGGCCCGGCGCGCCCGTCGTCCAACTGGCCGGCGCCGACGTCCCCGGCAAACGGCTCGTCGCCGTCCGCGCCGCCGCCGAGAGCGGCCTGCTCGTCTACCGCCTGCCCGCCGCGCTGCTGCCCGCCGACCCCACCGCGCTCGACCGATTCGCCCGGCTCTGGCGCCGCGAGGCCGCCCTCCTGCCGCTCGCGCTCTACCTCGACGCCGAGGACGCCGACCCCGCCGACCCGCTGCCCGAGCGCTTCCTCGCCCGGGCCGGCGGCGCCCGCCTGCTCGCCGCCCGCGAGGGCCGCCCCGACCCGGACGGTGAGGCGCGGCTGCTCGACGTCGCCCCGCCGACCCCGGCCGAACGGGCCCGCGTCTGGCGGGAGTACTACGGCCCGGGGCCCGGGACGGATGCCCTCGCCGCCCAGTTCGGGCTGGAGCTGCCCGCCATCCGCGCGGCCGCCGCCGTCGCCGACGGGGACCAGGCCGCCGCCTGGCGGGCCTGCCGGATCCGCACCCGGCCCCGCCTGGACTCCCTCGCCCAGCGCCTCGAACCCAAGGTCACCTGGGACGACATCGTGCTGCCCGGGGCCGGCCGCAGCGCCCTGGAGCGGATCGCCGACCAGGTGGCGCACCGCACCACGATCTACGAGACCTGGGGCTTCGGGGAGCGCGTCACCCGGGGCCTCGGCGTGGCGGCGCTGTTCGCCGGCCCGAGCGGCTCCGGCAAGACGATGGCCGCCGAAGTCCTCGCCCACCACCTGCACCTCGACCTGTACCGGATCGACCTGTCCGCCGTCGTCAGCAAGTACGTCGGGGAGACGGAGAAGAACCTGCGCCGCCTGTTCGACGCGGCCGAGGACGGCGGCGCGATCCTGTTCTTCGACGAGGCGGACGCACTGTTCGGCAAGCGCAGCGAGGTGCGGGACGCGCACGACCGCTACGCCAACATCGAGGTCAACTACCTGCTCCAGCGCATGGAGGCCTACCGGGGTCTGGCCGTGCTGGCGACCAACCTGCGCTCGGCCCTCGACGGCGCGTTCCTGCGGCGGCTGCGGTTCGTCGTCGAGTTCGAGTTCCCGGGCCCCCAGCAGCGGCAGGCGATCTGGGCGAAGGCGTTCCCGGACCCGGCCCCGCGGGGCCGCCTCGACCTCGACCGGCTCGCCCGGCTCCAGGCGAGCGGCGGCATGATCCGCAACATCGCCGTCAACGCCGCCTTCCTGGCCGCGTCGGCGGGCACGCCGATCACCATGCCGCACGTCCTGTCGGCCGCCCGCAGCGAGTTCGAGAAGCTCGAACTGCCCATGACAGAACGGGACTTCGCCTGGAAGGAAGAGCGGCCGTGACGATCGAGCTGCACATCGACCACCTCGTCCTCGACGGCTTCGACGGCGCGGCCGGCGATCCGCGGGCGCTGTCCGCCGCCCTGCGCGCGGAGCTGGCCCGCCTCCTCGCGTCCACCCCCGCGGCGACCTGGCGCCCCGCCCGGGCCACCGTGCTGCGCGGCCCCGAGGTGACCGTCACCGGCCCGGCGGCGACCGGGCGCGACCTCGCAGACGCCGTCTACCGGGCGGTGCGCGATGGGCGCTGAGCACGTGCACGGCCCCGCCGCCCCGGCCCGGGAGACGACCGGGCCCGCCGACCGCGCACCCCTCCTCCGGCGCTGCGGTCCCGACCCGTGCGAGTGCGAGAGCGCCGAACCGCAGCTGCGGCGCCACGCCACCGGCGGCGGCCCGGCGCTCGCGCCGCCGGAGGTCCACGCGGTGCTCGGATCCCCGGGGGCGCCGCTCGACGCGGAGGTCCGCGAGCTGCTCGAACCACGTTTCGGCCAGGACTTCAGCGGCGTGCGGGTGCACACCGACGACCGCGCGGCGGCCTCGGCGGAGGCCGTCCGGGCACGGGCCTACACGGTCGGCCCGGACATCGTCTTCGCCGCCGGCCACTACGCGCCGCACACCGGCGAGGGCCGTCATCTGCTGGCCCACGAGCTCGCGCACGTCGTCCAGCAGCGCCAGGCCGGTCCTGGGCTCGCCGCCGCGCCGCTGGAGGTGGGCGCTGCGGACGCCCCGGCCGAGCGCGAGGCCGAGCAGGTGGCGCACGCCGTGACCACCGGGCCGGCCGCGCCCGTACGGAGCACCGCGCGCACCGTCGGGGTGGTGGCCCGGCAGACCCAGCCCGGCGGCCCGGCCCCGGCCCGCACCGTCTTCCTCGACCCGAGCGTGTTCGACCAGATCGCCCGCGGCAACACCGGGGCCGCGGGCGCCCTGCGGTCGATGCTGTCGTCCGGGGTCCGGGTGCTGATCTCCGAGCAGGCCTACCAGGAGCTGATCGTCAACCGGGCGATCCCTCGCCAGGCCGTCGCCAACCAACTGCTCCTCGACGAACTCGGCATCGGCCGGGCGCCCGCGCTGCCCGCCGGGGGCGCACAGTCCTTCCTCCGGCAGGTGAAGGCCGCCAAGGTCCCGATCGCACCGGCCGACGCGATCATCGCGGGCGAGGCGGTGGCGGGCGGGGGCGAGCTGTGGAGCTTCGACCGCGTGGTGCGGAACAACCCGGGCAACCTCAAGCCCGTCGGGGTCCGCGTCGCGCCCGAGAGCACGAGCGTGCCCCTGGTGGCCGGCGCGAAGGACTACCGGGTGGCTCGGCAGCTGCTGAACCTCCAGCCCGTGGACATCTCGCTCACCGGGACGATCACCCGCGGACGGGGCGGCGGCACACCCCCGGGCGGCGGCGCGCCTCCCGCCGGTGGCACCCCTCCGCCGGGTGGCACGCCTCCCCCTGCCGGTGGCGGGCCCACCGCGGCCGCCCGCACCGTCCTCGCGACCGGCGCGGGCCGGGTGCCACCGGCCGGCCGCGCGGCGACGGCCCCGTCCGCGGAGGCCCTCGAACTCGCCGCCGAGACCGGCCGGACCGCCCGCACCAACCTGCGCCTGCTGGCCGCCGCCCGCGTCTTCGTGATCGCCCCCCAGGTGCTCCAGGTCAAGGGCGCACTCGACCTGCTGGACAAGTTCACCGCCATCGCCCAGCGCGGACTGGCCGGCCAGGGCCTCGTCCTGCCCAACGAGGTGGCCGCGGCGGCCCGGATGGCCAAGGAGGCGGAGGCCTGGCGGGACGCGGCCGCCGACTTCTCCGGCCGCTTCCAGGGCGAGTCCTTCCGGCTGCTCGGGGCGGCGGCCGATCCCGCCTCGGCGGGCCGGACGGCGGGCCGCCTCTCCGAACGGGTCGACCAGCTCACCTCGTCCCGCTGGGACCTGCCCGCCCGGATCGCGAAGGTCGAGGGCGCCCTGACCGCCGTCCGGGCCAAGCACCGGGCGGCCGTCGCGATCCTGGAGTCGCAGTCGGCCAGCGCGGCCATCGCGACCGCCACCCAGGGCACCGGCGAGCTCGCCGAGCTCTTCGCCGCCTCGGTGGACCTCGAACGGATCGGGAACTCCCTGGACACCACGCTGACCGCCCTGCGCGCCGTCGACGCGACGGTCTCCGCGGACATCGCGTTCGGCACGGCCTGGAGCGACGCCCTGTTCGACACCTGCCTCCGCGGCGGGGCCTGTTCCCAGGCCACCCTGGAGATCCCGTTCGTCGGCACGTCCAGGATCCGTTTCCTGCCGGGAGAGGAGGGGCCGTGACCGCGTTCCCCGAGGCGTTCAACCCGGTGCGCGGCGGCTTCGTGCTGGTCGACCCCGATCGCGGCACCGTCCGGCGCACGATCCCGTTCCAGTACAACCCGGACACGCTCACCCGCACGCTCACCCCGCAGGGGATCGGCGCCGAGCCCGGCGATCGGCTGGAGGTGCTGCGGCTCAAGGGGCCGGCGCACGAGCAGTTCCGCTTCGACGCCGAGTTCGACGCCGCCGACGCACCCGAGAAGTACCCGGACGGGCTCCACCCGGTGCTCTCCGCACTGGAGTTGAGCATGTACCCGACGGTCGAGCAGCTGCGTCACGAGGACGCGCTCGCGAGGGCCGGGCAGATCGAGGTGGCACCGATGGAGTCGCCGCTGCTGGTCCTGGTGCTCGGGCCCAAGCGCGTGGTGCCGGTGCGGATCACCGAGTTCACCGTCACCGAGGAGTTCTTCGACCAGGCGCTCAACCCGGTGCGGGCGAAGGTCGGGATCGGCGTGCGGGTGCTCACCGTCGACGACCTCGGGCACCAGCACCACGGCGGGGTGCTTTACCTGACCTACCAGGGCCGCAAGGAGGGCTTCGCCCAGTCCGTCCGCAACCCGGTCTCCGACGTCGGCACCCCGCGCGTCTGACCAATCCCACCAGGAGACAGCCGTGTTCGCCCTCACCAGCCGCTACCGCGCCCTGCCGACCGCCACCCACCGCCTGCCGGACGGGCGGACGGTGACGTACGTCCGCCGGCGCTTCCTTCCGCACCCGGAGGACCTCACCCTCCTGCGCGAGCACGTCGTCACGGCGGGCGAGCGGGCGGACCGGATCGCCTTCGCCGAGTTGGGCGACGCCGAGCTCGCCTGGCAGCTCGCGGACGCCAACCGGGCCGACGATCCGCACGAACTCGCCGTCGCCGGGCGCAGGTTGCGCGTGACGCTGCCCGCCACTCCCACGCTCCTCCCGGGAGCACTCAATGGCTAGGAGTATCCAACTCCTTCTCCGGATCGGGGACATCGTGACCGCCCCCGCCCCGCAGCCACTCATGGACGCGCTGCAGTCCGTCCGGGTGACGTCGAGCGCCGGAGCCCGCAGCGGCTTCCAACTCACCTTCGCCGTCAGCAAGAAGTCCGTCATCACGCAGACGCTGCTGCCCGCCGGACTGCTCGACCCGCCCGCCCGGGTCGTGATCTCCGTGATCGTCGCCGGCTCCACCGAGGTCCTGATGGACGGCGTGATCACCCGGCACGAGCTCAACCCCGGCGACGCGCCCGGCACCGGCACGCTCACCGTCACCGGCGAGGACCTCACCCTCCTCATGGACCTGCGCACCGAGCACGCCTGCTACCCGGCCATGCCGCACCACGTCCGGGCCACGCTCGTCCTGCTCAAGTACGCGCTGTACGGCGTCGTCCCGGTCGCCGTCCCGCCCGTCATCCCGACGATCCCGAACCCGCTCGACCAGATCCCCGTCCAGTCCTCCACCGATCTCGCGTACCTGCGCAGCCTCGGCGAGGAGGTCGGGTACACCTTCTACCTCGTGCCGGGGCCGGCCCCCGGCACGACCATCGCCTACTGGGGGCCCGAGGTGCGCGTCGGCGTGCCGCAGCCCGCGCTGACCGTCAACTCCGGTGCGGCGGACAACGTCGAGCAGCTGTCCTTCTCCTTCGACGGGCTCGCGCGCACCCGGTACACCGTCCGGATCACCGAACCCACCACCAAGGTCGGCGTCTCGGTGCCGATCCCGAGCCTCAGCCTCCTCAAGCCGCCGCTCGCCGCCCGCCCGGCCGTCGCCCTGCGCGAGGAGCCGCTCGTCAAAGTCACCGACCGCTCGCTCACCGACGCGATGCTGCGCGCCGTCAGCGTCACGTCGCAGGCCGCCGACGCCGTGTCCGGTCAGGGCAAGCTCGACGTCCTGCGCTACGGCCGGGTGCTCGCCGCCCGCGGCCTCGTCGGCGTCCGCGGCGCGGGCCCCGCGTACGACGGCCTGTACTACGTCAGCAGCGTCACCCACGACATCAAGCGCGGCGAGTACACCCAGGGCTTCACCCTCGCCCGGGACGGCTTCGTCCCCTTCGCCGACCGGGTGGCCACGTGACCGCGCCCAGCGCCAACCAGCAGCCCGACTTCCGGGACCTCTACCGCGGCGTCGTCGTCTCCAACGTCGACCCGCTGCAGCAGAACCGCGTCATGGTCCGGGTCGACGACGTCCTGGGCGGCGACCCGTGCATCTGGGCCGTCCCGCAGTACGCGACCGCCGGGATGCACGTCGTGCCGGCCGTGCAGTCCGGCGTGTGGGTCACGTTCGAGGACGGCGACGTCAACCGGGCCGTGTGGACCGGGTTCTGGCGCGGCGGCACGATCGAGCAGCCGCCGGTCGCCGCGCTCGTGCCGCCCGAGGTGCCGCAGGTCGTACTCAGCACCCCGGGCGGCAACTTCGTCCTGCTCACCGACGCCACCGAGCCCACCGACGGCATCCGGCTCCAACTGCACGGCGCCGCGGGGCCGTACATCAAACTCAGCGAGGCCGGGATCGAACTCTCCTGCGGCCCGGGCCTCGCGAGCATCCGGCTCGCCGGCACCTCCGTGATCATCAACAACGGCACGCTCGTCGTGCCGCAGTAGCGCTTGGGGGACCACATGCCCGGCCTCGCCCTCCACACCGGAGCGACCATGACCTGCCCGCACGGCGGCACCGTGACCATCCTGCCCGCCGGGGCGCCCGGGGCGCTGGTCCAGGGCATGCCGGTCGCGACGAGCGCGAACCGGATCGTGGTCGCGGGGTGCCCCGTGACGCCGCCGTGTGCGACCGTGCAGTGGGCGAACGTGTCCTCCGTGCTCGTCAACGGCGCGCCGCTGCTGGTGCAGGCACCGCCGCCGACCCCGCCGCCAGTGCCCGGCGGCGGGGTGTGCATCGGATCGCCGACGCCCGCTCCGCCGCTCGTCCTCGCGATGCACATCCTCGTCACGGGACTGTGAGCCATGGACCTCGCCTTCCCGTTCCGCGTCGACGGCCGCGGTCGCACCGCCGAGGCCGCCTACCCGGACCACGTGCGCGACATGATCGAGCAGGTCCTGTTCACCACCCCCGGCGAGCGCGTCAACCGCCCCGACTTCGGCTGCGGCCTGCTCGACCTCGTCTTCGAGCCCGACAGCGTCGAACTCGCCGCCGCCCTCCAGGTCTCCGCCGAGGGCGCCCTGCACCGCTGGCTCGGCGACGTCATCGTCGTCGACTCGCTGCGGGTGACGGCCGAGGAGAGCACCCTGCGCATCGAGCTGCGCTACCTGCTCATCGCCACCGGCGAGGTCCGCACCGAGGTCCTCGAAGGGAGCGTGGCCCGGTGAGCTGTTCCGACCGACGGCGCCGCGCCGAACTGCGCGCCTGCGACCTCAACGGCATCGACAGCGTCGACGTCCTCGACGGCGCCCTCGTCGTCGTCCTCTTCGGCAAGGCCCCCGAGGGCCTCGCGCCCGCCAACTTCCGCATCGACGGCGGTGAACGGATCACCGGCGTCACCGTCACCGCGGTGTGCCGGGAGGCCGACGCGGAACGGGAGTCGGCCGATCGCCTGATCCTCACTGTCGACCGTCAGGGCGACCTCTCCGCCTACCGCCTGAGCATCGTCCGCGCCGACCCCCACGGGCGCCCCGGCACCGAGCCGTACCCCGGTTTCGACCCGCGCCACGCGAGCGCCGCGTTCACCTTCCGGCCCGAGTGCGCCACCCTCGACTGCGCCCCCACCGACGCCTGCCCGCCGGTGCACCCGCCCGCGCCCGAGATCGACTACCTCGCCAAGGACTACGCGAGCTTCCGCCGACTCATGCTCGACCGTCTCGCGTTGACCATGCCGACGTGGACCGAGCGGCACGTGCCGGACCTCGGCACCACCCTCGTCGAACTCCTCGCCTACGAGGCCGACCGCCTCGGCTACCGCCAGGACGCCGCCGCCACCGAGGCCTACCTCGACACCGCCCGCCACCGCGTCTCCGTTCGCCGCCACGCCCGGCTCGTCGACTACGCCATGCACGACGGCTGCGCCGCCCGCGCCTGGGTCTGCCTGGCGACCGACGACGAACTCACCCTGCCCGCAGGGGACTTCCGCTTCCTCACCCTCGCCCCCACCGTCCTGCCCGAGCTCGGCGCCGCCCTACTGGCGAGCGACCTCCAGCACCGCCGCCACCTGCCACCGTACGAGGTCTTCGAGCCCGTCCACGCCGAGGCGCTGCCACTGCGCCCCGCCCACAACCTGATCCACGTGTGGACGTGGGGCGACGCCGAGTGCTGCCTCCCCGCCGGCACCACCTCGGCCGCCCTCGTCGACGGCGACGCCCACGGCCGGGCCCTGTGCCTGCGCCCCGGCGACGTCCTGGTCTTCGAGGAGGTCCTCGGCGCCCGGACCGGCGCCCCCGCCGACGCCGACCGCACGCACCGCCAGGCCGTCCGGCTCGTCTCCGTCACCGAGGACCACGACCCGCTCTACGACCAGCCCCTCCTGCACGTCACCTGGGCGACCGGGGACGCCCTGACCTTCCCCCTCTGCGTCAGCGCGCGCGGTGGCCCCGACTGCGCGGATCTGGAGGTCGGCGTCGCCCGCGGCAACACCGTGCTGGTCGAGCACGGCGCGTGCATCACCTGGTGCCACCAGCGGGCGGAGCCGATCGACGTGCCCGTCGCACCGCCGCAGGAGCCCGGCTGCTTCTCCTGCTGCTCCTCGTGCGCCTCCGGCACCGCCCCCGGCCGTCCCGCCCACCCGCCGCTGCCCGTCCGCTTCTCCCCCGCCCTGCGCCAGGTCCCCGTGGCGCAGAGCGCCCCCTTCCCCACCGCCGCCGTCATCGCCGCCGCCCAGGCCGCGCGCCTCCTCGGCCTGCCCGACCGCGCCCGGCAGCGCCTCACCGCCGTCTGGCACCGCCTCCCCCCGAACGGCGGCACCCTCACCACCGCCGAACGCGCCTACCTGGGGGTCCTGTTCGGCGAGGCCGTGCTCCGGCGCCTCGGCGCCGACGACCACCCGCGCGACGCGCTGCGCACCCTGCTCGCCCGCTTCGACGACCTCCTCACGCCCAAGCTCGCGCGCTGGCGCGAGCTCGTCCGCCGGGCGCGGGCCGGCCAGGTCCTCCGGCACGACGCCGAGGGCTGGGAGCTCGGCCAGAGCTGGGGCGAGGACGAGGCCGGGCGCCTCCGCGAGGACGACCCCGCGTTCCGCGGCCCGGCCGCCCTCGCCACCGCCCCCGACCCGCACACCGCCCTGCCCGCCGTCCACCTCACCGACCAGGACGGCCAGGACTGGCACCCCCGCCGCGACCTCCTCGACAGCGGCCCGGCGGACCGCCACTTCGTCGGCGAGACGGACGACGACGGCGTCCTGCGGCTGCGCTTCGGCGACGGCCTCAACGGCGCCGCGTTCCCCCTCTCCGACGCCCCCGGCGTGCAGTGCACCGCCCGCTACCGCGTCGGCAACGGCACGCCCGGCAACGTCGGCCCCGAGGCGATCGCCCGGATCGTCCTCTGCGCCACCCACCGGCACGGCATCCGCGTCGTCCGCAACCCGCTGCCCGCCTCCGGCGGTCTCGACCCCGAACCCGTCGACGACGTCCGCCGCCTCGCGCCGGTCGTGCCGACCACCCGGCTCCTGCGCGCGATCACCGCGGACGACTACGCGGCGCTCGCCGCCACCGTCCCGGGCGTCCGACGGGCGGCGGCGGACCTCCGCTGGACGGGCAGCTGGTACGAGGCGCAGGTGGCCGTCGAGGCCTTCGGCACCGAGACGGCCCCCGACGCCCTGCTCGACACCGTCCGCGCGGCGCTGTTCCGCTTCCGCCGGATCGGCCACGACCTCGCGGAGTTCACGGCGGCGCTCGTCCCGCTCGACGTCGCGCTCCGCGTGCGGGTCGAGTCCGACCACGTCGCCGGGCACGTCCGCGCCGGGCTGCTGGCCGCCTTCGCCGCCCTGTTCGCCCCGGACGCGCTCGTCTTCGGCGACCCCGTCCGGGTGAGCCGGCTGGTCACCGCCGCGGTGTCCGTGCCCGGCGTCCAGCACGCCGAAGTCACCCGCCTGCGCCGCCTGTTCGCCGGCCCGGCCGACCGCGGCGACGCGCTCGCAACCGGGGTGCTGCCGATCGGGCCGCTGGAGGTCGCCCAGCTCGACAACGACCCGTCCCGGCCCGAACACGGCCACCTCGCGCTCGACGTGGAGGGCGGCCGATGACCTGCGCGTCCGGCTCCTGCGCCGACACCTGCTGCACGGGCGTGGCAGCCGTCACCCCGACGCCCGTCTTCAACCCGCCCGGGCAGCCCGCGCTCGCCTACCGCGCGGGCACCTACGCGACCTTCCGCGAGTCCATGCTCGCCCGCCTCTCCAGCCGCCGCGCCCTCGACCCGCTCACCACCCGCGAGCCTGACGACCCCGCGATCGCCCTGCTCGACTGCTGGGCCGTGGTCGGCGAGGTGCTCACCTTCTACCAGGAACGCATCGCCAACGAGGGCTACCTGCGCACCGCCACCGAACCGGAGTCCCTCGGCCACCTCGGCCTGCTCGCCGGCCACCGTCCCCGCCCGCCGCTCGGGGCCGGTACCCACCTCGCGTACACGCTCGACCCGGGCGCGCACACCCTGATCCCGGCCGGGTCCGGGGTGAAGAGCCAGGCGGCGGCCGGGCAGCTGCCGCAGACCTTCGAGACGAGCGAGGACCTCGTCGCCCGCGCCGAGTGGAACACCCTCGCCGTCCGCCTCACCGACCCGCCGGACATCTCGCGCGACAACGTCGACACACTGGTGACCTTCGCCGTGGACGGGACGACCGCGAACCTGCGCCAGGGCGACCGGCTGCTGTTCGCCTTCGCGCCGAGCGGACTGGCCCCCGACGTCCACGCCCGGACGGTGGCCGAGTCCGCCGTCGACTTCACCGCCGGACGGACCCAGGTCACGCTGGTCTCCCCCACCACGCCGCTCGGCACCTTCTCCGCCGCCGTCGCCACCCTCTCCGACGCCGTGCGCACCGCCACCGGGGACGCGGTGACCCGCACCGACCCGGCGGCGGGCCGCATCGTCGCCGACGTCCTCACCCCCCTGGCGGCCCTCCTCCTGCCCACACTCACCCCGGCCGCAGCACTCTTCGAAGTCGCACCCGAGCTCCAACGCCTCACGGAGGCCGTCGCGTTGGCGGCCGGCGGCGCCGCCTGCGCACTCGCCGACTGGCTCGACGGCGACCTCGCCACCGTCCGGCGGGACGGCGCCGCGCTGCTCGTCCTGGCCGCCCGACTGGCCCGCCGGACGGACCCGGAGCTCACCCGACTGCGCTCGCTCGCCCGCTCGTCGGTCTGCCCGGTGAGCTGCGAAGCCGACATCGCGGACGACGGCGGCGACACCTGCCCGGACCCGTACCAGGCCATCGGGCTGGTCGCGTTGACCCCCGTCCTCCCGGCCCTGCGCCGCCCGCCGTCCCGCCCGCCGGCCTCGGCGCGCGCCCTGGACACGTCCGTCCAGCAGCTGTTCCAGCCCGACTCGGACGCCCACCTGCGGCTGCTCGCCGCCGCCGACCTCCGGCTCACCCGGCTGTACGACGCCTGGCGGCGCGAGCGGATCACCGACCCGCCGCCGCTCGCCGCGCTCGTGGTCCTGCGGGTCCGCGCCGCCGTCGCGCTGGCCCGGCGGAAGACACCCGCCTCCGACAACCGCGTCGACCAGATCCTCCTCGACTCGCTGCACGACACGATCCTCCCCGGGCGCCCGGTCCTCGTCGGCACCGGCGACGGAACGGACACGCTCGTCCTCTTCCCCGACCGCGTCCTGCCCGCCCAGCTCGACGTGACCGACCCGAGCGGCCGGAAGATCGGCGAAGTCACCGTCACCATGCTGGAGTTCGACACCCCGGTCGACGGGTCCAAGCTCGCCGGGGGCACCCCGCTCCGGGCCCAGGGCGAGCCGCTCACCCCCGTCGGCGCGCCGGTCACCGACGACGTCGGCGGCGCCGCGATCGACCTCGCCCAGTGCTACGACGGCCTCAAGCCCGGCCGCTGGATCGTCGTCTCCGGCGAGCGCACCGACGTCCCGCACACCAGCGGCGTGCAGGCCGCCGAACTCGCCCTGATCGCCGGCGTCGCCCAGCGGCTGGACCGGACGGTAGACGGCTCCCCGGTGCTCCAGCGCGGCCAGGGCCCGCAGACCCGCCTCCTGCTGGCGAACGACCTCGCGTACACCTACCGCCGCTCCGGCGTCGCGATCTTCGGCAACGTCGTCGCCGCCACCCAGGGCGAGACCCGCGACGACGTCCTCGGCAGCGGCGACGCGAGCGTCCCGGGCCAGGCGTTCCCGCTGCACTTCGTCTCCGACGCCACTCCGCTCACCCGGACCGCCGCCGACAACCCCCTCGGTGCGCAGAGCTCCCTCACCACCCGCGTCAACGGCGTCGCCTGGCACGAGACCCCGGCCCTCGCGCTCAACGGCCCGAACGACCACGCCTACGAACTGCGCGGCGCCACCGTCACGTTCGGCGACGGCGAGCACGGCGCCCGGCTCCCCACCGGCACCCAGAACGTCACCGCCCGCTACCGCACCGGCGCGGGCGCCTCCGGCAACCTCCCGCCCGGCAAGGTCAACCAGCTCGCCGCCCGCCCGCTCGGCGTCAGCGCCGTCACCAACCCGCTGCCCGCCACCGGCGGCACCGACGGCGACGGCCCCGACGACGCGCGCAGCGTCATCCCGCTGCGGCTGCGGGCGCTCGACCGGCTGGTGTCCGTCCAGGACTACGAGGACTTCACCCGGGCCCGGGCGGGCATCGGCAAGGCGAGCGCCGTCAAGCTCTTCGACGGCACCCGGGAGGTCGTGCACGTGACCGTCGCGGCGGTCGGCGACGCGCCGATCGATCCGCCGTCCGGCCTGCTCACGACCCTCGAACGGTCTCTGCTGGGCTTCGGGGACATCGGCGTCCCGGTCCGGGTGGCCACCCGGGAACTGCGGCTGATCGTGCTGGACGCGGGCGTCAAGGTGCTGGCGGACCACGCGTGGGAGCTCGTGGAACCCGCCGTCCGGGCAGCGCTGACGGCCCGTTTCGGCTTCGCCGCGCGAACGCTCGGACGGCCCGCGTACCTGAGCGAGGCGATCGCGACGATCCAGGGCGTCGAGGGTGTGGACTACACGGACGTGCACGTCTTCGCGGACGTGCCGGGGGACGTCACGGCGATCCAACTCGCACAGCTAGCCGCCGGATTGACCACGGCCAAAGCCTGTCTGCCCGCGCTGCCGGCCCACTTCGAGCAGATCGAGCACGGGATCGCGCGCACAGACACGCTCACCACGATCTCGCAGCGCTACGGCCTGAGCCTCGCCGAACTCGCCGAACTCAACCCGGCCTTGGACTCGCCCGAGCTCCACACCGGCCGCCACCTCACGATCCACCGAGGCATCCGCCCCGCCCAACTCGCCGTCCTCCCGGCCGACGTCCCCGAGGCCCTCACCCTCCGGAGGCTCCCGTGACCGCCGACCGCCAGGCCGCCCGCCTCTACGACCTCCTCCCCGCCGTCGTCCGCTCCCGTGACGCCGAACAGGGCTGGCCGCTCCGGGCGTTGATCGGCGTCATCCAGGAGCAGGCCGACCTCATCGAGGCCGACATCGACCAGCTCGCCGACGACTGGTTCATCGAGACCTGCCAGGACTGGGTCACCCCCTACCTCGGCGAGCTCGTCGGCTACCGCGTCCTTCCCGGCTCCGCCGAGGCCCTCATCACCCCGGCCGGCAGCACCCCCACCGAGGCCGCCCGCCGCCTGCTCGCCGCCGTCGCCGGCCGCCGCGACGTCGCCCACACCGTCGCCAACCGCCGCCGCAAGGGCACCCTCGCCCTCCTGGAGCAGCTCGCCGCCGACGTCGCCGCCTGGCCGGCCCACGCCGTGGAGTTCCGCACGCTCCTCGGCCTCACCCAGCCCGTCCGCCCCCTCGGCCGCGACCCCCGCGCCGACCGCCGCCGGCTGGCCCGCGGCCGCACCGCCGACCTCCACGCCGTCGACGAACTCGACCGCCTGGGCGGCCCCTTCGAGCGCACCGCCCGCACCGTCGACGTCCGTCGCATCGACTCCGCCCGCACCCAGGGCCGTTACGGCATCCCTGCCGTCGGCCTGTTCCTGTGGCGGCTGCGCCCGTACCCCCTCACCCGCGCCCCCGCCCACTGCGACGACCGCGCCCGCACCCACTTCACCTTCAGTGTGCTCGGCAACAGCGCCCCGCTGATCGTCAGCCCGGTGGCCGCTCCCGGGGCACGCCTCGCCGACGAGAGCGCCGTGCCCGCGTTCATCCGCCGCCGCGCCTTCGCCGAGCGCACCGCGCAGTTCTACGGCCCCGGCAAGAGCCTGTGCGTCTACGTCGGCGACGACCCCGTGCCCCTCCACCGGATCGTGCCCGCCGACCTCACCGGCTGGCGCCACCACCCCGCCAACGACCAGGTCGCCGTCGACCCGGTCCTCGGCCGGATCGCCTTCCCCGTCCGCCGCGCGCCCACCGAGGGCGTCTGGGTGGACTACCACTACGGATTCAGCGCCGACCTCGGCGGCGGCGAGTACGTCCGCCCGCTCGACCTCCGCCGCCCGCCCGCGTTCTACCAGGTGGGAAAGGGGCGCGAGCTCACCGGCCTCGACGCCGCGCTGCGCCGCTGGCAGGCCGACAAGGCAGCCGACCCGGGCGGCCGCCACGAGGCCGTCATCGAGATCACCGACAACGGGGACTACCTGGAACACCTCGCCGTCACGCTCGACCCAGGCGACCGCCTCACCGTCCGCGCCGCCCAGCGGACCCGCCCCCTCGTCCGCGTCCTCGACCGGAGCAGCAACCGCCCCGACGCCCTGCACGTCGTCGGCCCGGACCCGGCACCCGGCGGGAAGCCCCCGTGCATCACCTTCGACGGCCTCCTGATCGCCGGCCGCGGCCTGCGCGTCTCGGGCGACGTCGGCGCGGTCGTCATCCGGCACTGCACGCTCGTACCCGGCTGGTCCCTCGACCAGGAGTGCAACCCCGAGCACGTCGAGGAGGCGAGCGTCGAACTCGCCGACACCCCGGCCTGCCTCCGCATCGAGCAGAGCGTCCTGGGCCCGGTCGTCGTCAACGCCGACGAGGTCCACGCCGAGCCCAACCGCGTCTTCCTGTCCGACAGCGTCCTCGACGCCACCACCCACGGCCTGGCCGCCCTGTCCGCCCCGGACCTCCGCCCGGCCCACGCCGTCGTCGACCTCCGCCGCACCACCGTCCTCGGCTCGGTCCGCTCCCACGCCGTCGGCCTGGTCGAGAACACGATCATCACGGGCCGCCTGCACGTCGACCACCGCCAGTCCGGCTGCGTCCGCTTCACCTCGCTCGGCGCCGGCTCCCGCACGCCCCGACGCTTCCACTGCCTCGAGGGCACGCCCCTGCCCCGCTTCACCAGCACCCGCTACGGCACCCCCGGCTACGCCCAACTCGCCCTGGACTGCCCGGACGCGATCCGGCGCGGCGCCGACGACGGCTCCGAACCGGGCGCCTTCCACGACCTCTTCCAGCCCCAACGAGAGGACAACCTCCGGCTGCGCCTGGCCGAGTACACCCCCGCCGGCTGCGACGCCGGCCTCGTGATCGTCACGTGACCGCCCTTTAGGAGCCCGTCCATGCAAGGCGACTTCTCCCGCGCCACCTTCGACCCGCGCAAGCACTACTGCGCCGTCCTCACGCAGCAGGGCCGCGTCCAGCTCGACGCCGACCTCAACGAGCAGGGCGCGCTCCTCCTGCACCAGCTGCGCACGACGATCGCCGACCTCCTCGGCCCCGCCGTCGCGCCCGCCACCGGCGGCGGCTTCGCGATCGACGCGGTGACGGGCAGGAAACCGCAGGAGGACCTCGAGATCCCGGCGGGCCGGATGTACGTGGACGGCGCCCTGGTCGAGAACGAGTTCGACACCACCTACTGGACCCAGCCCGACCTCCACCTCGACCCGACCGACCCCACCGCCCGACTCCCCCAGGACAAGCCCTTCGTGGTGTACCTGCGGGTGTGGGACCGGTTGATCACCTCCCTCCAGGACCCGGCGATCCGCGAGGTCGCCCTCGGTGACCCCGGACCGGACACGGCGGCCCGCGCGAAGACCGTCTGGCAGGTCGCCGCGCTCCCCGTGGCCGCCACCACGACGGCCGACGCACTGACCGAGTTCGCCACCCGCCTCGCCACCTTCCGCCCCACCGGACAGCTGCGCGCCGGCGTCAGGCATCCGCCCGCCGTCCCCGAGGGGCGCTGCGAGCTGCCGCCGGACAGCCGGTTCCGCGGCCCGGAGAACCAGCTCTACCGCATCGAGGTCCACACCGGCGGCCGCGCCTGGCCCGCGAGCACCACCGACGCACCGAAGGCCCGTCGCGGCCACCTGCCCGGCGCGACCTTCAAGTGGTCCCGGGAGAACGCCTCCGTGGTGTTCCCGGTCACGACCCTCCACGGCGCGGTCGCCACCGTCACCGCCCTCGGCCGGGACGGCAAACTCGGACTGGAGGTGGGCGACTGGGTCGAACTCGTCGACGACACCACCGCCGGGCACGTCGCCGACGACACCGTCCTCACCGACCCGCCCCGGCCGGCGCCCCGCCTGCGCCAGGTCCTCGCGATCGACGCCGTCGCCCTCCTCGTCACCCTCGACCAGCGGGACGGCGACGACGACTGCGGCCTCGGCCCGCACCCGTTCCTGCGCCGCTGGGACCACCTCTCGGGGGCAGACGACGGCGCGCTCCCGCTGGTCGAGAACACCTGGCTCGACCTGGAGGACGGGGTACAGGTCCGCTTCCAGCCCGCCCGGGGCGCCAAGACCGGCACCTACCGACAGGGCGACCACTGGCTCGTCCCCGCCCGCACCGCCACCGGCGACGTCCTGTGGCCCCAGGGCGCCGACGGCCCCGCCGCCCAGGACCCGGCCGGCGTGCAGTACCACTACGCCCCGCTCGCCTTCGTCAGCGGCGCCACCATCGACGCGTCGCCCCGCAAGACCTTCCGGCCCCTGGGGAGCTGAGCGGCAACCCCCTTCGAACGCCGTTGACCCTCACGCAACGGGAGGCCCTACCGTCCTGCGCATGCAGATCGTTGTACACGACACGGCGAGCGCGATGCTCGACCTCCTCCAGCGACCGATCGACGAACGACCCGACGCCCTGCGGGAGTTGTACGGCTCCTTGCACGGCGTGATGTCCAGGGTCATGGGCGACGTCGACCTCGTGCAGATGCACCGGATGGGCAGCGGCTTCCGCCTCGACCACGACGACGAGCGCCACGCGCCGGCCCTGCACCGGATGCGGGAGGCCCGGGTGTGGGAGCGGGTCGCGCAGTCGCTCGACGCCGCGTGGGAGCGGATCTCCGCCTCCGCCCCCGGCGTCGGGCACGCCGACACGGTGCACGTCGTCCTGGTGCTGGGCAACCCGGACGACGAGCACCTGACCGTCCGCAGCCACGGCTACTTCGGGTCGGGCGGGTTCCCCGGCGCGATCCAGCTGGTCATGTGGCCCACGGAGACGAGCCTCGCGAAGATCGGCCACGCCGCCGCGCACGAGCTCCACCACAACGTGCGCTACGCGAACGTCGTCTGGAACCCGGCGACCGTCACCGTCGGCGAGCAGGTCGGCGCCGAGGGCCTGGCCGAGGCGTTCGTCCGCGAGCTCGCCGGCGAGCAGGCCCTCGGCCCGTGGTCGACCTCGCTCACCGGCCCCGAGCTGGACGCCGCCTACGCGAAGGTCACCGCCGGGATCGACGTGGCCGGCATGCGGAACCTCCTCCCGTACGTCTTCGGCGACGCGACGGCCGAGCTCATGGGCCACGAGCCGGTCGGCCTGCCCGACTTCGCCGGCTACGGCACGGGCCTGCGCATCGTGGACGCCCACCTGGCCGCCTCCGGGCTCACGGCCGCCGAGAGCGTCGCCCTGCCGGCCCGCGAGGTCCTCCGCAACGCGGGCGTGGCGACCACCGCGTAGCCCGGGTCAGTGGAACCGGGCGCGGGCGGTCCCGTCGTCCGCGCCCGGGGCCGCCTCCACCGCCGCGTCCAGCAGGCGCCGCATCCCCGGGGAGGGGTTCACGCCCAGCTCCCTCCGGAGGAGCAGGCGGTAGGCGTGGTACGTGTGGATCGCCTCGCTGTAGTTGCCCTCGGCGAGGTGGATCTCCAGCAGCAGCCGGTGCGGGCTCTCCCGCAGGGGCTCGGCGCGCAGCGCGGCGTGGACGGCTTCGAGGGCGCCGCCGTAGTCGCCGGCGCCGAGGTCGCGCACGGCGAGCTTCTCCATGGTGTGGAGGTAGAGCTGACGCAGCCGTTCGCGTTCCAGCAGCACCCAGTCGTCGTACCAGCCGGGCAGCAGTTCGCGCGGGCCGCCGGCGAGCAGCACGCGCCGGTCGGCCGTTCCGGCGGCACCGGTGCTGCCGAGGAGGTCGTCGACGTCCAGGCGCACCGAGGCGTGCAGCCGCAGCGTCTCGCCCGCGGCGGCGAGCACCGGGGCGGGGAGCACGGGCGCGCCGGACTGCTGGAGCCGCCACAGCGCCGTCCGCAGTCGCCCGAGCGCCTTGGCCTCGTCGGACTCCGGCCACAACGTGCCGGCCACCAGGGAGCGGTGGGCCTCGCGGCGCAGCGCGACGAAGGCGAGGAGGCGTTGGAGCGTCCTGGTCAGGTGGAGGGGCTTCGCCCCGCAGTCGAGTGCGAAGCCGTCGAGCAGCCTCAGCCGAGCGGAACCGCCCATACACCGCCCCCTCATGCCGGCACGGAACTCCGCGTACGATCATGCCCCGCTGCGGCGCCCTCACCCCGGACGCCACGAATTCACCCTTTCGAGCGATCGCGTCACTCCGGGCTGACGTCGGGCCCGCGCCGGGCCCGCGCCTCGCCGTACGCGGCCAGGACCCCGAGGTAGCGGCGGCGGACGTCGTCCCGGTCGGCGGCCTCGCTCACCGACTCCTGGTTGAGGCGTTCGATCATCTCGGCCTGGGCGATCAGCACCCGGCGCTGCTGCTCGGTCCTGGTCTCGGCCATGATCTCGACGAGCGCGTCGAGCTGGCGGATCAGGACGGCGGGCATGCCGGGGGCGGCCTGGCGGATCTTCTCGAAACCGCGCTGCACGAGCCGCTCGTAGCTGACGGGGGCGGTCATCACCCGGATGTAGCCGTCCTCGTCCCGGTGGACGGGGTTCGGGCTCCAGTGGGCGGCGATCCGGCACAGGCCCTCGCCGAGCCAGTCGATGCAGGTCAGGGCAGTGAAGGTGTCGTTGACGGCGGTGGACAGCGCCCGGATGGCGATCTCCACGAGCTGGTCGACGGCGAAGGCGATGTCCTGCGCGAGGGTGCGGGTCGAGCCGGTGATGTGGGCGCGGGCGAAGCTGCGGGCCACCTCGGGCGCGGCCTCGGCGGGCCAGACGGTGGCGAGCTGGTGCCCCTGCACCAGGAAGTGGCCGGGCCGGTGGTCCAACCGGATGACGGCGTCCAGTCCCGCCGCCATCCGCACGAGCGTGCGGTGCCGGACGAACTGGAGGTACCCGCTGGCGGGCGCCGGGACGGCCGCCCCCGAGGTGTCCAGCCGGACGTTCAGCTCCTCGACCGTCGGCCCCTTCGCCGTGACCCCCGCCGCCGGCCCGGGCCCGCCCGTGCTCGCCTCGATCGCCTCGGACAGCTCGGTCGCGATGCTGGCGATGACCCGGGGCAGCTGGATCGACGTGGCGATGTGGTGGATGAAGAAGATCAGTACGGCGAGGTCCGCCATGACGAGCGCCATGCACACGGTGATCGACAGGTGCGGCACGAAGTCGCCGTGCGAACCCGGCCCGATGACGACGAGCGCGAGGATCGCGTAGAAGAACGTCCCGACGAAGGTCCCGAGGGTGAGCTGGGTGGTCCGGTCCCGGATGAAGGTGCGCAGCATGCGCGGCCCGAACTGGGTGGAGGCCAGCGTCAGCGTGACGATCATGATGGAGAACACCACGCCGACGACGGTGATCAGCGCCGCGGCTATGGCCGCGAGGATCTGCCGCGCCGCGTCCGCCGTCCCGCTGATCACCCAGGTGGGAAGCTCCACGTCGCCCCGGTAGGCGGCCTTGTCCAGCGCGAACGTGACGACGAACAGCAGCCCGGCGAGCCCGACCTCCAGGATCGGCACGACCCACAGGTTCGTCCGCAGGGCCTCCTGCCGCCACTGCGCCTCCAGGTGGACCCCGCGGATCACCTCGCCCACCTCCCGACGCCCGGCCCAGCGGAACATTTCCACCCTAAAGTGAACGGACCGGTATCACCCGGCCGGAGCCGCCAGCCCCTCCACCCACGGGTGGCCGGGGCGGACGCGTCCCAGCCACCCGCCGAGGGTGTCGCGCCGCCTGCGGTCCAGCAGCGGCAGCACGCCGTCGAAGTCCGCCCGGTCCTTGGGGCGGGCCGCCTTCGCCTTGAACAGCAGCACCACCTCGGGCACCAGGTACGGGATGCCGTCCGCCGTCCGTTCGATGATGGCGTCGTACGGCAGCCGCAGGCTCTCGGCCGCCGGGCGGCAGGGATTCGGTCATCGGGCCAACCTACTGCTGACGGCCTCCTCCCGGAGCAAAGCAGGAGGAGGCCGTCAGTGGCGGCAGGAGAGTCGCCGGCGGACCCGGGCCGGAGGTCACTTCTCACGGACTGCGCCCGTTGTGGGACCGACGACGGTTCGTCACTGCCGCCCAGGTCTGCTCGTCCGGGTTGCCCGCCCTTGCCGGGGGGGGAACCACGCCCACGGGATGCTCAGAGCAGGGCGTCGGTGTGGACGGGCCCTGCCGTGATGTGCAGGCGGCGGATCCGCGGCGCCGCTTCGTCACGCCGGTCGAGGTAGAAGATGTGCGTGAACGGGGCGCACACGACGTTGTCGGGCTCGGTCCTCTTGGCGACGGTCGCCTCGCCCCGAAGGATCAGCACGTCCCCGACGGTCCACGTCTCGATCACCTCGTGGGTGGTGATGAGCGGGGCGTCGATCTTCACGAAGAAGTCCTTGATGGCCTCGACCCCTTGCACGCGAGCCGTGCCGAAGATCATCTCGGTGTCCTGGTCGAGGTTCGTGGCGAACGCGGTCGCGAACTCGAGGGTGTCGATCTCGTGCAGGAAGTCGTTGACCCATACGGGGGCTTCGCCGCGGTCGGTGGCGGTCATGGTCGTCAGATCCTCTCCAGCGCGGGCAGCTCGGCGAGGAAGGCGTCGATCTCGGCGTTGACGGCCTGCGGGTTCTCGCGAGCGGCGAGGTGGCCGGTGTGCAGCAGCACTTTGAAGGTGGCGGTGGGGATCGCGTCGGCCATCCGGCGCACGGCGTGCACGGGGAACTGGCTGTCCTCCTCGCCGGCGATCACGAGGACGGGCACGTCCTTGATCGTGGCGAGCAGGCGGTGTTCGTCGCGGCGGCCGATCAGGATGCTGCGCAGCGCCCAGGCGACCGACTTCGGGTCGTTGGTGAGTACGAACTTCAGGAACTCGACGAACTCCGGGCGTTCGGCCTCCGCCGTCGGCCCGGCGAAGGCGCCGCGGGCCGCCTTCAGGGCCAGTTGCGGCATCTTCGAGTTCAGCGACAGGTAGCCGACGAGCGCGGTGGCCCAGATGCTCTCGAAGGTCGTAGGGAGCGAGGCGGTGCAGTTGATGCCGACCGCCCCGGCCGAGCGGTCCGGGTGATAGGCCGGGAAGACGCCGGCGAGCATGCCGCCCCAACTGTTGCCGATCAGCACCGCCTTGTCGATGCCGAGTGCGTCCTGGATCTCGACGAGCGCGTCGGCGCACTGCTTGAGGTCGATGATCCGGCGCAGGGCGTCGGACTTGCCGTGTCCGGGGCTGTCGACGAGCACCACGCGGTGGGTGGGGGCGAAGTGCTCGTACTGGTAGCGCCACATGGTGCCGTCCATCATCAAGCTCGGCCAGAAGATCAGGGTCGAGCCGTCCGCGTTGCCGCCGTCGCGCACGTTGATCAAACCGAGCGAGGTGGGGACGAGCCGCTCGGTGACGCCGTCGAGCCAGGTCGCGGTCATGGCGATTCCTCTCGCAGTGAGGGTCGTTCTGCCACTCTCAACTGGGAGCGTATTGCAACTACTTCTCCTCTGCAACTACTGGGACCAGGTTTGACGCCTGGATTGGCTGGTGGCAGACACCGCACGCCAGATAGGGCTCGGTCTCCTTGCCGCACACGGTGTGCAACAGCGGCCGACGCGGGCCGGCGCCGACGGCCTGCGAGTCCGGCCCGTGCTCCTCCGCCCAGCGGGTGATCGCCACGATCGCCGGCACGACCAGCTCGCGAGCAGTGTCCGAGAGCTCGTACTCGAACCACTGCTTGTCCTCGCGATAGACCCGCCGCGTGAGCAAGCCCAGCTCGGTCAGGGTGTTCAGGCGGGTGGTCAGGATGTTCGTCGAGATGCCCAGTGCCCGCTTGAGTTCGCCGAACCGCACGGTGCCGAAGAAGACCTCGCGCAAGATCTGGTAGTTCCAGCGCTCCGAGATCGTCGCGAGAAACGCCTGGCCGTGCTGGAACACGACGGGCTTTGAGTCGTTCGTCATGGTGCTTCCCCGATTGCATTTCGAGACTGGTTTCACCACGCTACCGGGCAAGACGACACCGCCGGCTCCGGCAGTCCGAGCCATGGTGAAGCGCCGGCCGAGGAACGTGGCGACGACCACCGCAGCGACAGGGATGACCAGCCAGCAGGGGGAGCCGCTTGGCGAAACGGATGATCACTCGCCCGGTGGTCATCGGAGGAACCGGTGTTCCCGTCGATCGTGGCCGACCTGCCGGGCCACCGGCACCATCGAACGTGCGGACGAGCACGTGGGGTCGTGCACAGGAGCAGGACCGTGGCCATGTCGAGCGCCCGTCGCTACTCGGCGTGGATCACCGACAGCGCGTGTTCCCGCGCGCCCGTGCTCAGCAGCGCGTTGAGTTCGTCGAACAGGGCGCCGGCGCTGACCCCGTTCCAGCCCGGGGGGAGCAGCGAGAGCGGCAGGCCCGGGTCGCGGTACGGGAGGCGGCGCCACTGGGTGAGCATCGGGACGTAGACCCGGAAGGCCTCCAGCGGGGTGACGCCGGAGGTCTTCACCTTGTCCAGGACCGGGCGGTGGCGGGCGAGGAACTCCGCGTACAGCTCGGCGAGTTCGTCGAGGTCCCACCAGCTGCGCACCTTGGAACGCAGGTCGCCGAAGGCGTAGTGGTCGCCGCTGAAGATGTCGACGTAGGCGGCGAGCCCGCGGCGCTCCAGGGTGCGGCGGGTCTCGGCCGCGAGGTTGCCGGGCGCGACCCAGACGCCGGGCGCCGCGGTGCCGAGGCCGAGCCGGGTGAGGCTGGTGCGCAGCTCGTGGCGCTTCTGGCGCTCGGACTCGGGGACGGAGAACACGACGACGATCCAGCCGTCCTCGGGCACGGCGCGCACGCGCTCGAAGATCCGGACGTCGCCCTCGGCGAGCGTCTCCAGCACGGACGGGACGAGGGAGTACCCGGCGGCGCCGCCGTGCCGCCCGCTCTCCAGGACGCCGCGCCGCTTGAGGCGCGAGACCGACGAGCGGACGGCGGGCGGCTCGACGCCGAGGTCGCCCATGAGCCGGACCACCGACGCGACGGAGAGCCAGTTCTCCTCGCCGCGCGCGTACAGGCCGAAGGTCGTGGTGATCAGGGGGCCGTGCCGCGCGTCGCGACCCGCCGCGGGGGACTCCTCGTGCCCGGCCGTCACTGGTGTGCTCTCCTCGTCTCGGGCCGGCCTCGTGGATCAAGCCCATCCGCGGGCAGCCTATCGCCTCTGCGGATCATCACATCAGCGACGTCCGCACGACCCGGTTGCGCAGCTCGCCGAGCCCGTCGACGCGCGTGACGACGACGTCCCCGTCCCGCAGGAACACCTGCGGCTCGCGGGCGCTGCCGATGCCGCTCGGGGTGCCGGTGAGCAGGACGTCGCCGGCGCGCAGCGTCATCCCCTGGCTCAGTTCGGCGATCAACCTGGCCACCGGGAAGGCCATCTGGGCGCTGGAGGCGTCCTGGCGCGGCTCGCCGTTGACCTCGCAGCGCACCCGGAGCGCGCCCGGGTCGGGCACCTCGTCCGCGGTGGTGAGCCAGGGACCGAGGGGCATGGTGGCGTCGATGCTCTTGCCCTTGAGCCACTGGCCGCCGTGCGCGCGCTGGAGGTCGCGCTGGGAGACGTCGTTGGCGACGAGGTAGCCGAAGACGTGGCCGAGGGCCTCGGACTCCGGGATCGAGCGGCCCTCGCGGCCGATGACGAGGGCGATCTCGGCCTCGTAGTCCCACTGCCCGGAGAGCGTGGGGTCGTAGGCGATGTCGTCGGCGGGGCCGATCACGGTGTCCGGGCCCTTGGTGAAGAAGGTGGGACGGACGGGCCGCTCGGTCGGCTCCTGGCCGCCGCGCTTGCCCCGGGACTCCTCGAAGTGGTCCCAGTAGTTCCAGCCGGTGCACAGGATGTCGCGGTTGAAGTGTTGCAGTGGTGCCTCCAGCCGGACGTCGGCGAGCGCGACGCGGTGGGCGTCCGCCACCGCGGCCCGCGCCGCCGCCAGGCCGTCCGGCCCGCCGCGCACGATGACGTCGACCGTGCCGAGCCACTCCGGCAACAGGGCCACGGCCTTCGCGTCCTCGTCGACGGCTCCGGCGCGGGGCCGGCCGTCGACCGTCAGGGCTGCGAGCTTCATCGTTCCGGTACCTCCGTTGCGACCGTCAGGAAGGATCGATCCACCGTGGTCGCGCCACGGTGCCCGGTTCAGGTGCCCGATCGACGGCGATCCACGCACGGTGATCGCCTCACGCCTCGGGGCGCACCAGCCGCTCGTCCGGGATCACCGCGACGCCGAGGATCTCGATCAGCGCCTCGGGCTGCCACAGCGCGGTGCAGCCGATGCCCGCCATCGCCGGGTAGACCGGGCCGGCCAGCTCGCGCCAGACCTCGCCGATCTCCTTGCCGTGCGCCTGGTAGTCGGGGATGTCGGTCAGGTAGATCGTGACGCTGACCAGGTCCTGCGGCTTTCCACCGACCTCGCGCAGGGTGGCGAGGACGTTGCCGAAGGCCTGCCGGAACTGCTCGACGATACCGCCCGGCACGATCCGCATGTCGGCGTCGAGGGCGGTCTGGCCGCCGAGGTGGAGGGTGTTGCCGGCCAGGGTCCCGTGGGAGTAGCCGCTCGGTTTCGGCAGGGAGCTCGGGTTCACGGGCACCGGCGTCATGCGGCCTCCATCATGGTGTCGCGGCGAGATGTATTGACACTAGATGACGGTCGTGAAAAAAACGAGATACCGATCGCGACGTCCGCCGGAACCCTCTGCCGCGAACCCCTGCCACAGGAACCTCCGCCCCACGAAACGGAGCCGTCCGCATGGAGCCCGATCTCAGCAAGTACCAGCTAGACGGCGACAATTCGATGTACCGCCTCCCCAGCGGTCTGGTCGCCCCCGTCGTCACCCGCCGCGGCATGGAGGACCCGGGCACCGCCGACTCCGGTGGCGCCGTGCGGATCTCGGGCGTGAGCATCCAGCACACCCCCGCCCGGCGGCTCTGGTTCGGCCAGGTCAGCAACGAGCCGGGCTACCGCTCGGTGACCCACCACCACGGCGAGGCCGAGACCGGCGGCTACGTCCTGGAGGGCCGGGGCCGGATCTACTTCGGCGAACGGTTCGAGGACTACATCGACATGGAGCAGGGCGACTGGGTCTTCGTGCCGCCGTTCATGCCCCACATCGAGTGCAACCTCTCCCGCACCGAGCGCCTCGTGTGGATGACCACCCGCACGCCCGAGAACATCGTCGTCAACCTGCCGGACGTCGCCGACGACGACCTCCGCGACTGGACGGACCGCTGATGGCCGCCGCGCCCACCTCCGAGGTCTTCACCTGCGCCATCACCCTGAAGGCCGCCGAACCCGAGCACTTCGACCTCGCCTTCACCGCCACCACCCAGCCCTGCCCCTGGCCCAAGGCCTACGGCGGCGACCTCGTCGCCCAGGCCGCCGCCGCGGCGATGCGCTCGGTGACGGACGGAAAGTCACTGCACTCGATGCACGGTTACTTCCTCCGGCCCGCCGACATCGGCGCCGACGTGCGCTACGAGGTCGAGGTCCTGCGCGACGGCCGCGGCTACAGCACCCGCCAGGTGCGCGGCTACCAGAACGGAAAGCCGCTGTACGTCTGCCTGGCCAACTTCGCGGCCGGCGAGGCCGGTGGCACCTTCACCGCCGACGTCGACGGCTCGCTGCCCGACCCCGAGGACCTGCCGACCTCGGCCGCCTACCTCGCGGACCGCAGCGGCGGCACGATGACCGACGGCTCGAAGGCCTACTGGTCCGGCGGCCGCAGCTTCGACATGCGGCACGTGCCGGGCCCCGTCTACCTCACCGTCGAGGGCGAGCGGACCCCCCACCAGGCCGTCTGGATCAGGCCGTTCGACCGCCTGCGGCCGGTCGAGGGCCTCACCGACGCGCAGCGGGACCAGGCCGCGCTCGCGTACGTCTGCGACTACACGATCCTGGAGCCCGTCCTGCGCGTGCTCGACCTCGCGTGGGCGCGGCCGGGTCTCGTGACGGCGAGCCTCGACCACGCCATGTGGTTCCACCGGCCGGGCCCGGTGGACGACTGGCTGCTGTACGTGCAGGAGGCGGTCGCCGCCGACAGCGGACGCGGCCTCGGCACCGGCCGCTTCTTCACCCGCGACCACCGCCACCTCGCCACCGTCGCCCAGGAGGGCATGATCCGCACCACCTGATCCCGCGGTGCCCCACCATCCGCGAGGCCCCCCGGAAGGACCCGTCCGTTGTCCCTCTCGCCCTCAGCCCACCAGGACACCTTCACCCGCGACCACCTCCCGCCGGCCCGGCTCTGGCCGACGATCGAGTTCACCACCCCGGACCTGCAGTACCCGGACCGGCTCAACGCCGCCACCGAGCTGATCGACCGCCCGGTGGCGGAGCACGGCCCCGACCTCCCCGCCCTCCGCACGCCCGACGGCGAGACCTGGTCCTACGGCCTCCTCCAGCGCCGCGCCAACCAGGTCGCCCAGGTGCTCACCGAGGACCTCGGCCTCGTGCCCGGCGGCCGCGTCCTGCTCCGCTCGCCCAACACCCCCTGGGCGGTGGCCGCCTGGCTGGGCGTCCTCAAGGCGGGCGGCGTGGCCGTCACCACGATGGCCGCGCTGCGCGCCCGCGAGCTCGCCCCGGTCGTCGAACGCACCCGGCCCGCCGTCGCCCTCGTCGACCACCGCCACACCGAGGAGGTCGAGCGGCTCCAGAACGCCTCCCTCGCGATCGTCACCCACGGCGCGGACACCCCGGACGACCTCCTCGCCCGCACCGCCGCCAAGTCCGGCGCGTTCACCAACGTCCCGACCGCCGCCGACGACGTCGCCCTGCTCGGCCCGACCTCCGGCAGCACCGGCGTCCCCAAGATCACCATGCACTTCCACCGCGACGTCCTCTCCATCGACCACACCTTCGGCCGCCCCCTCCTCGGCCTCGGCCCCGGCGACACCGTCGCCTGCTCCGCGCCGCTCGCCTTCACCTTCGGCCTCGGCATGCTCGTCGTCTTCCCGCTGCGCGCCGGCGCCTGCGCGCTGCTCACCGAGTCCGCCACGCCGCTGCAGCTCGCCGACCACGTCGAG
Source organism: Streptomyces sp. SP17BM10 (assembly GCF_036322405.1). Taxonomy (NCBI): domain Bacteria; kingdom Bacillati; phylum Actinomycetota; class Actinomycetes; order Kitasatosporales; family Streptomycetaceae; genus Streptomyces; species Streptomyces sp. SP17BM10. The sequence continues at coordinate 229,138 of NZ_JAQYXB010000480.1, forward strand.
CGCCACGGCGTCACCGTCCTCGCGACCGCGCCCACCGCCTACAAGGCGATCCTGCGCGAGGAACAGGAGCACCGGCTCGCCGGGCTGCGGGTGGCCGTCTCGGCCGGCGAGCACCTGCCGCAGACCACCTGGGAGCAGCTGCGCGACCGCCTCGGCCTGCGCGTCATCGACGGCATCGGCGCCACCGAACTGCTGCACATCTTCATCTCCGCCGCCGGGGACGACATCCGCCCCGGCGCCACCGGCCGCCCGCTGCCCGGCTACCGGGCGACCGTCCTCGACCTCGACGGCCACGAGCTCGGCCCCGGCGAGCCCGGCCGGCTCGCCGTCATCGGCCCGGTCGGCTGCCGCTACCTGGACGACCCGCGCCAGGACGAGTACGTCGTGGACGGCTGGAACGTCACCGGCGACCTCTTCTACCGCGACGCCGACGGCTACTTCTTCTACCAGGCCCGCAGCGACGCCATGATCGTCTCCTCGGGCTACAACATCGGCGGCCCCGAGGTCGAGGCCGCCATCGACACCCACCCGGACGTCGTCGAGTCCGGCGTCGTCGCCAAGCCGGACCCCGAACGCGGCTCCGTCGTCTGCGCGTTCGTCGTCCTGCGCGACGGCGTCCCGGGCGACGAGACGGCCGCCGCCGCCAAGGCCCGGGAGATCCAGGACCACGTCAAACAGGTCCTGGCCCCCTACAAGTACCCGCGCGACGTGCGGTTCTGCGACGCCCTGCCCCGCAACACCAGCGGCAAGCTCCAGCGCTTCGTGCTGCGCCGGCTCGTCGCGGACGGCGAGCGCGGCGGCGGCCAGGCCCCTGCCGAAAGAGGAACCCCATGAAGATCGCGATCGTCGGCGGCGGCCCCGGCGGCCTGTACCTCGCCGCGCTCATGAAGCAGCTCGACGCCGCCCACGAGGTCACCGTGTGGGAGCGCAACGCCCCCGACGTCACGTTCGGCTTCGGCGTGGTCTTCTCCGACGAGACGCTCGGCGGCATCGAGAACGCGGACGCCGAGTTCGCCGCCGCCATGGCCGACCGCTTCGCCCGCTGGACGGACATCGACATCCACGTCGGCGGCCGCACCCACACCGTCGGCGGCCAGGGCTTCGCCGCCATGAGCCGCCGCGAGCTGCTGCACCTGCTCCAGGAGCGCTGCCGCGGCCTCGGCGTCGACCTGCGCTTCGGCACGCCCGCCCCGGACACCGCCGCGCTGCGCGCCGGGCACGACCTGGTCGTGGCCGCCGACGGCGTCAACTCGGCCGTGCGGCAGGCGAATCCGGGCTCGTTCCGGCCCACCCTCGACACCCGCCGCAACAAGTACATGTGGCTCGGCACCGACCTCGTCTTCGAGGCCTTCCAGTTCTTCATCAAGCAGACCGAGTGGGGGACCATGCAGGTCCACGGCTACCCCTATTCGGCCACCGGCTCCACCTTCATCGTCGAGATGCACGAGGACGTCTGGCGCCGGGCCGGTTTCGACACCGGCCCCGACCTCCCGCCCGGCGCCTCCGACGAGCCCGCCGTGGAGCGGATCCGCGCCCTGTTCGCCGACGAGCTCGACGGGCACCGGCTGTTCGCCAACAACTCGCGCTGGCTCAACTTCACCACCGTCCGCAACGAACGCTGGCACGACGGCGGGCTCGTCCTGCTCGGCGACGCCGCGCACACCGCGCACTTCTCGATCGGCTCGGGCACCAAACTCGCCATGGAGGACGCCCTCGCCCTCGCCGCCTGCCTGCACGAACACCCGTCGCTGGACGAGGCGTTGACCGCCTACGAGGCCGAGCGGCGCCCGGTCGTCGAGTCCACCCAGCGCGCCGCCCAGGCCTCCCTGGAGTGGTTCGAGAACATCGGCATGTACGTCGGCCAGGAACCCGTGCAGTTCTGCTTCAACCTGCTCACCCGCTCCCGCCGCATCACCTACGACAACCTCCGCACCCGCGACCCGCAGTTCGCCGACCGCGTCGACGAGGCCTTCGCGAAGGCCCAGGGGGCCGACGCCGTCGTCCCGGCGATGTTCCAGCCCTTCCGGCTCGGGCCGCTGGAGCTCAAGAACCGGATCATCGTCTCCCCCATGGACATGTACTCCGCCGTCGACGGCCTCCCCGGCGACTTCCACCTCGTCCACCTCGGCTCGAAGGCGATGGGCGGCGCCGGCCTGGTCATGACCGAGATGGTCTGCGTCTCCCCCGAGGGCCGCATCACACCCGGCTGCACCGGCCTGTGGAACGACGGGCAGCGCGACGCGTGGCGCCGCATCGTCGACTACGCGCACGCCAACTCCACCGCCCGGATGGGCCTCCAGCTCGGCCACTCCGGCCGCAAGGGCTCGACCCGCCTGATGTGGGAGGGCATGGACGAGCCGCTGGAGCAGGGCAACTGGGACGTCGTCGGTCCCTCCGCCCTCCCCTACGGCCCCGGCTCCGCGACGCCGCGCGAGCTCACCCGCGCCGAACTCGACCGGATCACCGCCGAGTTCGTCGCGGCCGCCCGGCGCGGCGCCGAAGCCGGCTTCGACCTCCTCGAACTCCACTGCGCCCACGGCTACCTGCTCTCCTCCTTCCTCTCCCCGCTCGCCAACCACCGCACCGACGAGTACGGCGGCCCACTGGAGAACCGCCTGCGCTACCCCCTGGAGGTCTTCGACGCCGTCCGCGCGGCCTGGCCCGCCGACCGCCCCGTGATCGTGCGCGTCTCCGCCACCGACTGGGCCCCCGACGGCAACACCGAGCACGACGCCGTCGAGATCGCCCGCGCCTTCATCGCCCACGGAGCCGACGGCATCGACGTCTCCACCGGCCAGGTCACCAAGGACGAACGGCCCGCCTACGGCCGCTCCTACCAGACCCCGTACGCCGACCGGATCCGCCACGAGGTCGCCGCCGTCACCGGCACCGCCGTCATCGCCGTCGGCGCCATCGCCTCCTACGACGACGTCAACTCCATCCTCATGGCCGGCCGCGCCGACCTCTGCGCCATCGGCCGCACCCACCTCTACGACCCGCAGTGGACCCTGCACGCCGCCGCCGAACAGGGCTATCGCGGCCCGGCCGCCGACTGGCCCCTCCCCTACCGCGCCGGCAGCCGCAAACCCCCGACCTCCCGCACCGACGCCGTCCGCCCCCGGCTCACCCTGCTCCGTGCGGAGGACCCGGACCGCGCCGTCCACCTGCGCTGGACCCCGCCCCGTGAACCGGCCCCCGTCTCCTGAGCCGCTGGACGGTGCCCGCCCCGCGCGCGTCGTCCACCGCAGCCGCGTCGAGTGGATGGACACCGACGCGGCCGGCCACCACCACAACACCGCCGTCGTGCGCTACGTCGAGGCGGCGGAGGCCGAGCTGATGCGCACCCTCGGCATCACCGGCTACTTCGGCGCCGCCCCGCGCGTCCGCTACGAGGCCGACTTCACCGCACCGCTGTGGTTCGGCCAGGAGGTGACGACCGAACTCACCGTCGAGAGCATCGGCACGACGTCCGTCACCCTCCGCTTCGAGATCCGCGCCGAGGACGGCCGGCCCGCCGCCTCGGGCCGGTACGTCGCGGTGCACGTCCCCCGCGGCGAGCGCACGAGCACCCCGTGGCCCGCCGCGTGGGTCGAGGCATGGTCGTCAGGGGCGGGGTCGTCAGGGAAGGGGAATGGCGTGTAGCCGCTCCTGGTAACCGCCGGTGGACCCGCCGGCGAAGAGGGCGCCCGGCCCGACGGCGGTGACGAGCACTCGGTTCGATCGCCGCGCTCAGGCCTGCGCGGTGGGCCGGACGACGATCTCGCTGATGTCGACGCCCTCCGGCTGCTCGATCGCGAACCCGATGGCGGCGGCGACCGCCGACGGCGGCATGGCGATCTCGTCGCGCTGCCGGACCATCACCGCGGCCGCCTCGGGGCTGGCGCCCTTGCCGACCCCCTCGGTGTCGGTGAAACCGGGCGACACGAGAGTGACGCGCAGATCGGGCCCCGACTCCTGGCGCAAGCCCTCGGTGAGCACCTTCACCGCCGTCTTGGTCGCCGCGTAGACCCCCTGGGGCGACTTGACGACGTAGGCGGCGGTGGAGGCCACGTTGACGAACTGGCCGGAGCGCTGGCGGCGGAAGACGGGCAGCGCCGCCCCGATGCCGTTGAGCAGGCCGGTGATGTGCGTGGCGACCATCGCGTCCCAGTCGTCCTGGCGCAGGTCGTCGAACGGCGAGACGGCCATCGTGCCCGCGTTGGACACGAGGACGTCGAGCCGGCCGTAGCGCTCGACGGCGGTGTCGGTCAGCCGCCGGAGGTCCGCACGGCGCGTGACGTCGACGAGGACCCCGACGGCTGTGCCGCCCTTCGTCGTGATGCCGTCCACGACGGCGGCCAGCCGGTCCTCGCGCCGGGCCCCGAGCACGAGCCGGGCCCCCTTCCCGGCGAGGTACACCGCCGTCGCCTCTCCGATGCCGCTGCTGGCGCCCGTGATCGCGATGACCTTGCCCTCGATACCCGGCATGACCGGCTCCCTTCCGGGGATACGCGCGGATCACCCCGGTGACCCACAGTGAAAGCGGAGGTGCCCCCACTTGGCTCACGCTAAGTGGGGTCACCTCCGCTTGGCAAGTCGATAGGCTGCAGGGAGACTTCCGGGAAGGGACGGCACCACCGATGAGCGACCTGGCGCCACGACCGCTGCGGGCCGACGCGCAGCGCAACAGGGAGAAGATCCTCACGGCCGCCGTGCGCGTCTTCACGGCGGAGGGACTGGACGCGCACCTGGAGCGCATCGCCAAGGAGGCCGGCGTCGGCAGCGCGACGCTCTACCGCAACTTCCCCACCCGCGAGGCCCTGGTCGAAGCGGTCTACCGCAACGAGGTGGCCCACCTCTGCGGGGCGGCGCCCGCCCTGCTCGCCCAGGAGCCGCCCCTCGAGGCCCTGCGGGCGTGGACGCGCCTCTTCCTGGACTACGTCACCGCCAAGTACGGCATGATCGACGCCCTGCGCGCGATCGCCGCGACGGGGAACAGTCCGTACGGGCACAGCCGGGAGATGATCCAGGCCGCCATCACCGCGCTCATGGACGCCTGCACGGCCGCCGGGGCGATCCGCACCGATGTCCGCCCCACCGACCTCTTCGCCGCCCTCGAAGGCATCGCCCTCACGTCGGCGGGCGCCGATCACCGGCCGCAGGCCGAGCGCCTGCTCGACCTCATACTGGACGGCCTCACGCTCCGCCCGTGAAGCCGCGCGATGCCCGTTCGGCCGCGCAGCGCGTGCGTGGCCGCGCGGCCGGGCTCAGGCCACGGCCAGCGCCAGCCGGATCCAGCGCTCGGCCTCCGCCGTCGCGGCCGTCACGTCGAACGCGTCCGGGGCGGTGGCGCCCTGGACCACGAGCCCTTTGACCAGGCCCACCAGCGCCGAAGGTCGTCGAGGCCCTGGAACAGAAGGCGGGCAACCCGATCCGCCTGATCCTCAAGCCCTCAGCGCGGATTGAGCACGGCCCGTCAGGTCACGCTGCCATGATGGCGGCGTGACCGACTCAGTCCACAACTCCGTCTCCGGACACGTCACGGGAAACGTCATCCAGACGGGAATCCTCAACCTGACACCACCCGAACCCGACCAGCCTGCCGAGGACCTACTCGCCAAGGCGGTGCGCAAGCAGTGGAACGACGAGGCCAACGCCCGCGGCCTGACCGGCACTGTGCAGATGCCCGTCCAATGGGATGCACGCGAACTCGGCGCAGCCAGTGACCGATCAGCGCTCGACGATGTTCTCGCGTCGATCTGCTCGCTGGAGCCGATCCGGCTGATCGTCACAGGACCGGGCGGAGCCGGGAAGTCGTCGTTGGCGGTGCTTCTGGTCCGCGAGCTCCTGGAGCGGCGGAAGCCTGGCGGACCCGTTCCCGTCCTGCTGTCCCTGTCCAGCTGGGTCCCTGGGCAAAATGAGAGCCTGGACGATTGGGTGACCAGGCGCATCAGGGAGGACTACGGAGAGCTCGCCACCCCTGCGGGGGACAGCCGAGTGCAGTCGCTGGTGGACGACGAAAAGATCATCCCCGTGCTGGACGGCCTCGACGAGCTCATGTCCCTCTCCGGCCAGGAGGTCGTCCTCGGAATCGACGGCTGGCGCGCGAACACCGAGGTGCCATTGGTCCTGCTGTCGCGGCCGGAAGCGACCGAGGCCCTTCCCTCGAACTCCGAGCTCCGGCACATCCCGGTGATCCGGGCCTGTCCAATGTCCCCGGAGGCCGGACAGCACTACCTCACCGGGAAGTGCAGTGAGGGGCAACTCCCCCAGTGGAAGGAAGTCTTCGAGCAGATCGCAGGAAGTCCTGGCGGGCCCGTCGCAGCGGCGTTCTCCTCGCCCCTGATGCTCTGGCTCGCCACGAAGATCTACGCGAGCGGAGCCCGAGATCCTCGCGAACTCCTCGACTCCGCGAGGTTTCCGACATGCGCGGACGTCGAAGGCCATCTCCTCGACGAACTACTCCCCGCCGTATACTCGCGGGCCCCGGCACCCGCCTCCAAAATCAAGCCCGTCCGGCGGTGCAGCGTGAAGGCGGCACGGACGTACCACCGTTTCCTGGCCCGGCAGTTGATCCGCCGACGGACCCAGGACATCGCCTGGTGGCAGCTGCGCGGCGTGGCCACGCTCCCCCTCGCGTGGGGCGGGGTGGTCCTCGTGTCCGTGCTGGCGTTCCTCTCCCTCGACCGACTCCTGTGGCCCGGCACCACCACCGAAGCGATCGATCTCGTGGCCGAGTTGGCCACCATCTCCACGGTCCTCGGACGCACCACTGCCCGGCACCTGTTCCCCGGCCTCGACGGCCGCCCGCGCCGGCCGGCCACACCAAGGATCCAGATCATCACGGCTCTGCTCGCCGCAGGCCTCATCGGTGCGGCAGCGGTCTTTCCGGGCTGCGTCCCCGCGGTCGTACCCACCGTCGTCCTGCCCACGCTGTCGGGCCTCGTCCTGACGCGGCGGGCCGAGTACGCCACGGCCACGAAGCCCAGGTTGCTGCTCGCCGACGAACGGCGGATCGCCCTGATCGAGGCGGCAGTCGTCGCACCCGCCATCGCCGGACTCTCCATGGCGGTCTTCTCCCAGGCCCACGACCGACCCCTCGTCCCGGTGCTGTCCTTCCTCGCTGCCTGGTCCTGCTCGGCCGTGGCCCTCGTCGCCATGAGCCGATGGGGGCGCTGGAGCGCCACGCGGATCGAACTGTGGCTGTCCGGGCGCCTTCCGTGGGACGTGATGGGCTTCCTGGAGGACGCGCACCGACTGGGCCTGCTGCGCCAGGTCGGCGGCGTCCACCAGTACCGGCACGCCGAACTGCGCTGGCGCCTTGCCGGAGCGGACGCCGACCGGTCCGCCACCGAGGCGTGGACACCTCGCACCGTTCTCATGCGCAGCAGCGCCCACACCATCCGCACCGTGTGGTTCCTCGCCCTCGACCTCGCAATGCCCGTCCTCGCGTACCTCGCGGTCGCCTCTCCGCTCACTGCGCACGACGGCCCCCGCGCCGACTGGCAGCGGAGCTGGGACCTGTTCCGCAGGCACCAGCCCCAGTTCGTGGGGGTGACGGTCACGCTCGTCCTGATGGCGGTCGCCCTGTGGGCCGTGGCCACGAGGCTGCGGATCGACGCTGAGGCGGTCGAGATCAACAGGGGCCGCAAACTGCGACTGCTCTGGGAGGACGTGACGAAGGTGGAGGTCCACGGGACCGACAGCGAGGTCCTGCCGACGCAGTACCACGTCGCCCTGAAGCCCAAGGAGGGCCTGATCATCCCGAAGGCCGTCACGGACTCGCAGGGCTGGGCCCGCATCTGGGACCTCGGCCCGACCAACACCCTCCCCCTCGACCTCGAAGCAGCCCTCGTCCACTTCGCCGGCCACCGCTGGAAGGGCCTCACCACGCGCTAGACGAGTGCTCCGATACCCGAGTCACCGACCTGGCTCCGCTGCCATCATGTCCGCGTGACCGACTCGGTGCAGAACACCGTCACTGGACCCGTCACGGGGAACGTGATCCAGGGCAAGACCGTCAACGTGTCCTTGCCCGTCCCCGAACGGCCCGCCGAGGACCAACTGGCAGCGCTGGTCCGCAGGCAGTGGGAGGACGAGGCCAACGTGCGCGGCCTGACCGGCGCGGTGCCGATGCCCGTCCGATGGGACGCGCGGCAGCTCGGCTCCCTCGGCGGCCGGGCGTCCCTGGACGAAGTCCTCACCGGGATCTGCTCGTTGAAGCCCATCCGCCTGATCGTCACCGGCCCCGGCGGGGCAGGGAAGTCGTCCCTCGCGGTGCTGCTGGTGCTCGCGCTCCTCAGGAAGCGCAAGCCCGGCGAGCCCGTGCCCGTGCTCCTCTCCCTCTCCGACTGGGTCCCCGGGCAGAAGGAGAGCCTCGACGACTGGGTCATCAGACGCATCCGGGAGGACTACGGGGAACTCTCCGCCCGGCCCGGGGAGAGCCGGGCGAGGCAACTGGTGGACGAGGGGAGGATCGTCCCCGTCCTGGACGGCCTCGACGAGCTGATGCCCCTCCCCCGGACCGAGACGCTGATCGCGATCGACCGCTGGCGCGCGAGCGTCGACGCGCCCCTCGTCCTGCTGTCTCGGCCGGAGGCCTTCAACGCCGTCTCTTCCACGGGCTCCGAGCTGCGGAACCTCCCGGTGATCCGCGCCCACCCGATGACGCCGGAAGCCGCGCGGGACTACCTCGCCGACAAGTGCGCGGACACCCAACGCCCCCTCTGGGCCGAGCTTTTCAAGGATCCCAACGGCCCCGTGGCGACAGCCCTCTCGTCACCCCTGATGGTGTGGCTGGCCACGAAGGTGTACGCCGACGGGAGCCGCGATCCGCGCGAACTCCTCGACCACGCCGGGCAGCGCGAGGACGTCGAGAGGCACCTCCTCGACGAGCTACTCCCGGCCCTCTACACCCAGGGGCCGGCGCCCGCCTCCGTCCCCCATCCGGTCCGCAGGTACGAGGTCGAACGCGCCCGGACCCACCACCGCTTCCTGGCACGCCAGTCGGTCCGCGGCCGGACGCAGGACATCGCCTGGTGGCAGCTACGGGCCGTGCTCACCGACCCGCTCGTCTGGGGCGGTGTCGTGATGGTGGCGGTCACCCTGTTCGGCTCCGCGATGAGCTACGGGGAAACCGCGCTCTTCTCCCTCGTCCGGCACTTCGCGCCGGAGACCCCGTTCACGACCACCGTGCGGACGATCACCTCCGTCGCCCTGGCGGCCGCCGTGCTCACCGTCACCACACGGGCCGGCGCCCGGCAATTCTTCGCGGGCATCGAGGCCCGTCCCCGGCGGCTGGCCGGCCCCCGGAGACAGGCCGTCATGGCTACCCTCACCGTAGCCCCGGTCCTGGCGGAACTGGTCGCTCCGACCAACCGCCTCGCGACGATTGTCGTCCTTCTCCCGCTCGCTTTCTCGAGCGTGGTCCTCACGCGGCCGGTGGAGTACGAGACGGCCACGAGGCCCCGAGCGCTGCTGAAGAACGAACGGCGGATCGCCATCACCGAGGCGGGGTTCGTCGGATCCGCCGCCGCCGGAGCCTTCGCGGCGTCCTCCCGTCCGCTGCTCTCCCTCGGAATGTTCCTCGCCTCCTTCGCCTGTTCGGCCCTGGCATGCCTGGCCATGAGCCGATGGGGGCGCTGGGCCGCCACCCGGTTCGAACTGGCGGTTCGCGGGTGTCTGCCGTGGGACGCGATGACGTTCCTGGAGGACGCGCGCCGACTGGGCATGCTGCGCCGAACGGGCGGGATCTATCAGTACCGGCATGCCGAGTTGCGCGGGCGACTCGCCGGAGCGGGCCCCGAGCAGGCCGACCCCGGTACCGAGCCACCAGCCCCCGTCCTCGTTCGCAGCACCGGCTCCCAAGGCCGTGCGCTCAGGCGGGGCATGGCCGCCATGATGGCGCCCAACATCGCACTGGTCCTCGTGGTTCCACCGTTCGTGTTCGGCGACGGCTACCGGGCCGCTTTGCACACGGTGTGGGACCGGGTGATCACCGGAGGCCTGCTCCTCCCCGAACTCGCCGGGGTCCTGCTCATCGGCTCGCTGCTCTTCTGGGCCGTGGGCAGCGAACTCCGGGTCGACGCCGAGGGCATCGCGCTCGGCAAGCGCCGCAGGGTGCGACTCCGCTGGGACGAGGTGACGGCGGTGCGGGTCCATCCGCACGAGATCCCCGGCCGGCGGCCCGAGTACGTCCTGGAGGCGAAGCCGAGGAACTCCCGGGACGTCCCCCAAGCCACGAGGACCTGCGACGGCTGGGTCGAGGTCTGGTACCTCGACCACGAAAGCACCCTCCCCCTCGACCTCGAAGCCGCCCTCACCCGCTTCGCCGGCCACCGCTGGCCCCCGAAGGCTCCTCCAGCCGTGACCAAGGCCGTCCGCCGGGGTCGCCGGTGACCGTGCGCCCGCCGTGCTTCGCGCTACCCCGCCGGGACCGGGCGGTGCGGGAGGTCGGTCGGGTTGTCGGGGCCGAGGGAGAAGGTCGGCGCTGGGGTCGGGTTCATGGGTGGCGGTGTGGTCACCGCCGTGCTCGGGGCGGTCGGCGTCGCGCTGGGAGTCGGAGTGACGGACGGGCTGGACGGCGCGCTCGTCACCGCGGGGGTGGGAGCCGGCGCAGCCGTCGAGGTGCACGCGGCGGTGGCCAGTGCGAGGAGGACGGTACCGGCGGCGATGGCGGCGGCGGGGCGCTTCACGGGTCGGGTCTCCTGATCGTCGGGGGTCGCCGCTTGGACGGTGCGGCCGCCGGACCGGTTCCCGCAGCGCCGGTGCCCGGCCCGCTCACCGTCAGCGGGCCGGGCACCGGGAAGAGGCAGGGCTCAGCCCTGCTGGTCCCCGTCCACGTCGCCGTAGTCGCCGTGGTCGAAGCGCCGCAGGTCGACGGCCCAGATGCCGCGCCCGAAGGTGGCCGCGTACAGCTTGCCGTCCGGGCCGGTCTTCAGCTGCTGGACGGACGTCGTCGGCAGGTTGCGGCCGAGGACCATCCACTCCGTGGCGCCCGGCGCCCGGTAGAAGGCCGCGAGGTCGGTCCCGAGGGCGAGTCCGCCGTCCGGCAGGATCCTCACCGAGTCGGCGGGGACGTCGGGCAGGTTGGCCGAGATGTCGGTCCAGGTGGCGCCGCCGTCGCGGGACTCGAAGACGTGCCCGACGCCCGCGCCCGGTCCCTCGGTCCAGGACCGCGAGAAGCCGTTCATGGCGACGAAGACGTGCTGCGCGTTGTTCTCGTCGACCGCGAACGACGAGATGTACCGGTTGGGCACCGTCCCGTCCACGGGCAGGTTGAGCTGGTGCCAACCCGTGCCGTCCGTGTTGCCGACCGCGATGCCGCGGGTGAAGCCCTGGTTGTTGCAGGGGCCGCACCAGCCCGCGTACACGGTGCCGTGGACGGTCGCGACGGCGGTGGCGAAGTGGCCGGCGCCGAGGTCGTAGGCGGCGGTCCACTCGCCGCCGCTGCGGATCGCGTAGCCCTTGTGCTGCACCCAGACGTGCTGGCCGCCGGCGATCCAGGTGTTGACGTCCCTGGGGTCGGCGGCGAGCGGCGCGATGAAGCGGGCGGAGCTGGTGGCCTTGTCGGGCGGGGCGACCTCGTAGGAGGTGGCCTTGCTGGGGTCGGCGTTGCCGGAGCCGTCGTTGACGGCGCAGTTCTGGGTGACCCACACGTCCATGTAGACGTATTCCTGGGCGATGTTGCACCCGTTGTTCGGGTCGACGAGCGTGTCTCCGCCGTCGCCGCCGAAGTTGGAGCCCATGACGCGGTCGTGCGCGCGCAGGATCGACTCGCCGTTGTCCTGGAGGCCGCCGCTGACGCTGACGCCCCGCCCGGAGCGGTCGGACAGGTCCTTGCCGACGCCCACCGAGTAGTACTGCAGGGTGTCGATGGTGCCGTCGGCCAGCGACTTCCAGTCCTTGGCGTGCCCGCCGGAGTCGACGGCACCGTTGACCGGGCGGGTGTAGATGCCGCCGTCGTTGCCGACGTACACGCTCGTCTTGCCGTGGTAGGTGCCGATGGCGACGGCGTGCTGGTCGGAGTGCGTGGTCGGCGAGCAGTCGCCCGTCTGCTTCGTCGGGTCGATGCTCCAGCAGGGGAACGGGAAGTTCCAGTAGGGGCCCGGGACGATCCAGGAGGCGCCGCCGTTCTTGGTCTCCAGCACCTCCTCCAGGCCGGCGTAGACGTGGTCGGGGTCGGCCGGGTCCACCTGGAGGAACTGGTTGTACCAGGACTGGATCCCGGGCTGGTAGCCGGCGCCCTGCAGTGCGGAGCCCGAGTTCTTGATCTTGTCCTTGTCCGCGATCAGCGCCCAAGGACCGAACGGGGAGCCGGACTTGGAGACGTAGATCCCCTTCAGCCCCGAGTCCGGGTTGTGCACGGTGAGGTCCGGCGACTGGTCGATCGCGTAGTAGCGCGAACCGTCCGCCGAGCGGGCGAAGGTCACGTTGCCGACGTTCGCCGCGTCCGTCGGCAGGTCGCCCAGCGATGCGACGCGCTGCCAACTGCCGTCCGCGGCCTTGCTGTAGAAGCCGTTGTACGTGTCGCCACCGCGCCAGCCGACGGCCAGGATCACCTTCGACGGGTCCTTGGGATCGATCGCGATGTCGTTGGCGATGTTCTTGTACGGC